>WJOY01000009.1 GCA_009619075.1 Dehalococcoidia bacterium | reverse complement strand
TTCGGATAGAGGAGATACTCGGGGGGTTTAATATCATCGGTGGTCCATATTTCTGTGACAGGTTCGCCTCGATGGAAATCTTCGAGGACTATGTGACATAGTTGCTCCAGAGCTTCTTCCCACTCAATTTCAGGACATCGTTCTTTCAGGTTTTTCGCCATATCAACCCTTGAGCGAATGGCCAAGAGGTTGAACAGACTGCGGCCTAATAGGTAAGGTTTATAGCCAGGGAGAGAAGTGGTGACGCTCAATTCGGCAGTGATTCTGCCATCTCTATGCTCCCGGACCTTAGCAACTTGTGCTTCGATGCCTTCGTCCCAGGTAAGGTGGTAGATACCCCCTTGCTGCTGAATCTTGGGTTGGTTCATTTCTCAACCGCAAACCCTTTCCACTTGGGTGTTGGCTTTATGGGCTGAATATACTTATATAGAATGCGCCTTCCTTTTAACTCATCGATTTCATTTTCGAGTTCCTGGATTTTCTCCTCTAACGCCGAGATGTTGGGCCAGTAAAATTCAGGGGGGTAGTTCTGGGTCAACCCCAGGTCGGCGTAATGCCGGACAAAAGGGGGTGAGCAAGGAAAGTCGACCCCATCCTCATCAGGGGTTGACAAAAAACCTAACTCTTGCCTATAATTAAGATGCTCACTCATTGCACCAGCATCGGGGGCGGGGCACCAGGGAGATTAGCAGCAAGCTTTCGCCCTGGTTTTATTTTTGTGTAGTGTTTTCGCTTTTGTCCTCATTGCTATCTTTCTTGGGGGGTGAATTTCAACTTTGAAGCTAGGTGCTTTCACTTTTGGTTATTTTCCTGCCGGTGTGAGGTTCAAAGGTTTGGGGTCGGCTAGTAGTTTTTCGAGTGCACGACGAGAAACGAGTAAGCGGCGCCCAATGCGGATACAAGGCAGTCGGCCATCTCGGGCGGCTTCATAAGCCAGATTCCTGGAGATGTGGAGAGCCTTCGCCGCAGCTTCTACGGTCATAGTCAGATCATCGCTATTCATGACTTCAACTCCCTCCCTTTACAAATGGGTATCGGCTTGATACCCGTAATGCTACTTGGTATAATTGCCAATGTCAAGCCTGAAATTGGAGGTGCCGTGAAATGGAATTACACCAAATAACACCGAAAAGCACTTGACAACATAGAGTTAGTGTGCTAAACTTTTAGAAAAATATGAAAGGAGCAAAAAATGGCTAAAAAAATAACAATTTTTGATAGGGAGAAATTGCGCAAAGCTCGCGAGAGAGGTCTTACTGATTCCGAGATAAAGGCACAATTTGGTATTACTGACGATAGAACATTAAAGCGACATCTCAAATTAGCTGAGCAAGAGCAGGAAGCTAGATATGCCAGGATGGAGATATTGAAGGATGCCATAAAAGATCATTTAGCTGAGTTGCGGCAGCTAATTGAGAATTGGAAAGCAGGAATTAGGATACAGCCTGTAACTGTTCTTCCCCGTGTTATGGCAAACTCCATTACATTCACTCAATCAAATCGTCTTTATAGCAGTCTAAAAGGCCACCTACCCATTCCAACATTTTGGAGGCAATATGGTGAGTGGGAGAACAAATACAAGCTATATATAGCTAATTGTGAGAAGTTGCAAGAGGAGATTCGGAGGGGAGCTCTGACAGGGCTAAAATTGGATTTTGCGAGTGACGACACGAGCAATCTCTCACACCTCACATCAGGACTCAGGGATTGGATACTTGGCTATGTGCAAGATAAGTTTGAGGGGGAAGATATGAGAGAAGTGAAGTTTCGCTGGAAGGATTTGACGATTTCACTAGAAGGGGGCGCGCTTCTTGAGGGAAAGCAGATGTTTAGCCACCCAAAGGGGATAGAGCTTTTAGAAATTTTCAATCAGCACGATGTTGATACAGAGTTTTATGAGAAGGGGTGTCGGGCTTTATTAGGCTTTTGTTTAAGTAGTGGAACTGTAGCTAATCTTTCAACCCTGTTTGTTGACCTTAATGCTTTAGAGCCCAAAATCCACAATTCCCTGGAGGAAATCCTGCTTAGAAGAGATTACATCCTTTATACCTGCAACCGGTGTCCTGGAAAGCCAAAATTGCTACGCTGATAGCTTGGATATGTAATCCCTATCTATAAAATTACTCATAAGAAAGGAGGCAGCAATGAGAGGACATATTAAGCAACGGAGTAAAGGTTCCTGGAGCATCATTATTGATGTAGGGAGAGATCCTCAGACGGGCAAACGTCGCCAACAATGGCAGACGGTCAAAGGGACAAAGGGGGATGCGCAGCGGGAACTCAGGGAAACCCTACATTCCCTGGAGAGAGGTGCCTATGTCAAGCCTCAAAAGGTAAGCCTGGGTGAATATCTAAAGCAGTGGGTTGAGAGCTATGCTGCAATACACACCTCACCTCGGACGACTGAAGGGTATCGGGCTATTGTGCACCGCTACATTGTTCCTGCTCTGGGTGGAATACCACTTTGCCAGCTTCAACCGCAGCATCTTGAAAATTACTATTCAGGTGCCCTATCACATGGCCGGCTTGATGGGAAGGGGGGTCTTTCTGGTCGGACCGTGTTACACCAACATCGTGTTCTGTCAGAGGCGTTAAGCCATGCTGTGAAGCAGGGGGTGGTAGTTCGGAATGTGGCTGAAGCTGTCGTTCCACCGCGGCCTGGTCGGATCGAGATGTCCACGCTGGCCTCTGAGAATGTTCCCAGGTTTCTTGATGCTGCCCGAAGGACACCCTACTACGTTTTATTTTACGCAGCTCTCTATACCGGGATGCGGCGTGGTGAGCTTTTGGGGCTAAGGTGGTGTGATATAGACCTGGGGCGGGCTTCAATTTCTGTAGTTCAAACTCTATATAGGCTAAGCAGTGGGGAATTCGTGATAAAAGAGCCTAAGAGTCCTCATAGTCGGCGTTTGGTGTCGCTATCACCGTCTCTAGCAAAGTTACTGCGTGGGCATCACGCTGAGCGGGAAGCACAGAAAGCTCTGCTTGGGGAAAGGTTGGCTGGTAGCGATTTGGTGTTTGCCCATCCTGATGGCAGCCCTCTGGACCCGAGCACAGTTAGCCATGGTTTTGGCAGGCTCATTCGGAAGGCTGGGCTGCCGCATATTCGCTTTCACGACCTCAGGCATACTCACGCTACTCTAATGCTTAAGGCTGGCGTGCATCCCAAGATAGTCTCTGAAAGGCTGGGGCATGCAAATATAGGCATAACACTCGATACCTATAGCCATGTGGTGCCAGGACTCCAGGAAGCAGCGGCTTTGCGTTTTGATACGCTGCTTGAGCCGGAAACAGCTCAAACGGAAGTTCGTTAGCAAAATGTTAGCAAAATGTTAGCAAAATGTTAGCAAAAGAGGGTGACTCAGTAGCGCGCCTAGAGGGATTTGAACCCACGACCCCCGGTTCCGAAGACCGGTGCTCTTGTCCGCTGAGCTATAGGCGCACGCATAGCTAAACCTCCCCGTGACGCTTTCATGCCGCTCGAGCCACTCCAACTGGCAGCAGGGAGTCAAGCTGCTTCGCAGCCGCCTCTTGAAGCCCTGGGGTGACGTGGCTATATATGTCCAGGGTGATGGCCACCGTACTATGTCCCAGCGCTTCGGAGACTATTTTAGGATGAACGCCAGACGCCAACATCAGAGATGCATAGCTATGCCTCAAATCGTGGAAGCGGGCGCTCAACCCTGCACGCTTTACTATTCTACCAAAATTATGGGTCAAGGTGCTAGGGTCTATCGGCTTCCCATCGTAATTGGCGAAGACGAGGTCATCAAGAGTGAGCGGCACCCCTAGCTGCCAGTGAAGCGATTCCCTCTCAGCCTTATATTCTCTGAAGAATAGTGCCAGCTTTGGCGTCATGCCGACCCTACGCCTGCTATATTCTGTCTTTGGTTCCTTAAACTCGACTCTGCCTCTGCCCTTATACAGAATCTGGCTGACCTCTTGGTTGATAGCTTCGCCAGAGCAGTCGCCGAGGCCGAGGAGCTGGCGTTCATCGCTGGTACCGGACACGACAATCAGCAGCCAGAGGGATTCACCAAAGATGCCACCCTGGCAGCAGCCACAGTAACGACCGCTGCCGCCGGTGCCGTCACGATAGACAAGCGGCTATATTGCTTAGGACTGGCAGACCTGAGCTTCACCTCGCCAACAACAATACTCAATGCCCTATATATAGTGAGAGGGTAAAACCTCTTGCGGGGTTATTAACCAATGCCAGCCGCTCCCCTTATCAGCTGAACACCCGCACGGGGGTGTGAGATAATGGCTAATTGCTCCGAAGTAGGAATGACCTGGGCAAGGGTTTTCATCTATTACCTCGCTCCTAATCAATATACCCCATCCATAGGCTTACTAGGCACAGCAGTCTAAGAGAATATGATAGATAGCAATGGAATGTCCTGCTTTAACTCGTTTATGTTCACTGACCCATTCAAGGGGGAAAACGTCTATTACTGTTTTATCATACTGCGGAGATTCTAAACACAATTGTTCCGCATTCTCATCAATAGTCTTCTTTACTTGATCTTTCCAGTGAATCAATGAGTCGCTCTGGATGTAACCGAGCATAGCTGCTTCATCATATCTCGAAGCATATAGGCCACTCACGAAGCATCCCATACCATCTGAATCGATATATTTGCTTGCTTCGAACCCATTTATTCTTAACCGCTTTGCTTCAAAAACGTACTCAGGACGCCCTCCTAAGTTTGTTTCAATAATAATATCAGGTCTAGGTCTAGACCTTCCTGAACGACCACTTGCCGCTATCGGCGTGTCTTCATGAACAAAGTAATACACACACCATGGGGGGCTGTTCGTCACGAGACGTGCCCTAATGGCTTCAGTAATATAACCGGTAATATTTGGCTCCTCTTCGTTATTCGATTGTATACTATGACGAGCACTGCGATGTCCCCAAGCAATCAACTGATGCACTTGCTGTCTAAATAGACTGCGGTAAACTCCGAAATATATTTCGCTAGGCTTGATTGTAATTGTATAGTCAGCGTTCATGTGCTTACTATTGCCTGTCCGATGATGTCCGCAGCATCGTCCATTGCTTGGGTTCGTGTCCAATCAACTAAACGCGGTGCTTTATAAATATAGACTTTAGGGCCGTCATAAAGACGCAATCCGCGCTGTACATAAACCCATTGGCTAACTCGCTCTCGCAGACTCTGACTAAGTTTTTCTAACAGTCTGGCAGTAGTCAATTCTCCGCTCTTAATGCTATCCTCATTTACCACAATAGGAGCGTTTTCTTTAGTGATTTCAACTACACATTGAATCAAATCATTAGAATGAGTAATATTTACTCGATGATAGGCTGTGCCCGTGGTAAAACTATCAAGCTCCTTTTGGAGTTGTCTAGCATAGGCCAATAATACTTCTTTGGTAGGCTTTCTGGTTATTCTTTCTCTCACTGAGGGCTTGTCTAGAAGTAAACGAGTTTGCACAAACTCACTTGCTAAGAGCTTAATGTCTTCAGGGATCTCTAGAAGGTCGTATACCTTATTATCGATGTCTCTCTGTAACTCCTCATCCTTTTCCCAAACAAAACGATCGATTTCCTGTTTTTCCTTGCTCGTTAGGGTCTTAAGAGCCTTTGATAACGAAGAGCTTCCTTCAACAGTATTAAATTGGCCAAAGATCTTTCGTCTCTGTAACGAGTCTGAGACAAAGCGAGTTTTGTCACAGCGTTCTCTCTCAACTAACGCTCTATGGAAATCTGCGAACTCTTTTGCTTGTTTCGTGGTAAAAAGCGGTGTGGGTATTTTTCGAACCGCCTTTGTTATCACACTTCCTCGCTGGCTAAAAATTCCCCACTGAGGGACTTGGAAGAATAGATAATATGCAACTAGACTTGAGCTGAGATAGATCGTCAGTGCTCGCAGGTAGTCTTCATTCTCTTTAGGCGATCTTGGGGCTGAGATGACCATCTGTCGCGGAGGAGTAACAAAATCATAATCGCTGTATATAGCAAAGTTTTGCCAACTAGCGGACAAGATAACATGAGGTGCTGGTGTAGTTAAATATAGTGTATCTTTACCCGTCCGTATATAAACGTCATCTATAATTTCTTGAAGAACACTGCCATCTGGAATTGAGAAACGATAGCGTGGTTTTATCGCATCGTAGGTTTTTGTATCAAACTTCTTTTGTCCCTTTATATTGGCTTTGAACCATCGTGGGTTTTCGCGTTCAGTGCGAAGCTGTGCACCCTCCCTTGGCAATCTTTCGCCCCATCCATTCTGTTTACAGAAATCCTCAAGAGTATTTGGGGAAAGGTGCCTTATGCGCTCTATAGCTCGTTTATCACGATATGTTCCCCACAATGCCAATTTCCAGGTTAACATTTCTCCTTGTTCGGCTTCATAAGGTGGTATCGACTTTATTTCGCTTTCGTTGATTGTAATAACCCACGGTTTATCTCTCCTCGTAGTAATCTGATTAACGGAAAATGGCCCATAATGTATGATGTGTGGTTTGTGATGTGAATCTACCGATGGGCGATAAACCATGGTCATAGCGGGTAATACGCCACTTTTCTCTCTCCCGAAGAGAATGTCTCTAAGGTTTGCGAAATTTGTAACTCGCAGAACTTCGTGCTTCGTAAAGAAAGATTGTCTAAATTTTCCAGATTCCCGGTTGAAAAGACTTGTAGCTGGTAGTACGAGTCCGATGAGTCCATCTTGGTTTAGTAAGTCAGTGACGAGCCAGCTAAATGCTTCAGCCACTCGGTTACCACCAACAGGATGCTCCTTCTCATTATTGGGGTTTTCAATCCAAGCCCTGACACATTCCACTCCCTCTGTATCCGGCTTTAGTTCAATCCACGGAGGATTACCGGTAATCCAATCAAACTTAAGCCCCCGTTGCCAAAACCTGGCTCCATCTTTTTCACCTTCGATATCGAAGAAATCACATTCGAATATTTGCTTATTGTGTAATTCAGGGAATTTAAACTTTAGACTATTCAAATCGCGTGGCTCTGTATAATGGAGCAAGGTCAAGATCAAGCTGAATTCAGCTACATAACAAGCATCACGTTCCCGCTCGATTCCGTAGATGCTTTTTAGCAAAATATCACGCAGCGTTTCAAGTTTGAGCTTTTCGGTTAAGCCCAAATGGTATATCTCTTTTTCAATAAGACGTCGATAAGCTAGCACTAGAAACACGCCCGAGCCACACGCAGGATCGAGCACTTTCATACCTCGTTCAAGAGGCTTGGCCCACTCCATCTCTGAAAGTACGTAGTCAGCCAAGACTTCTGGTGTGTAAATTGCTCCCTTCTCTTTCCTATCACGGATGAACTGCTCATAGATAGCTGAAAGGGTCTCAACAGGAATGTAGCTGAAATCATAAGCTCGGAATGGAAAACATAACTGGTAAACTGATTCCGGAACATCTTCTATGATTTCAGATCCACTAAATACCGAGGCTACCCAAGAAACATGTTTATCCTCAAGAGTCTTTTCCTTTTGAAAATCTATAGGAAAGATCCTGCCATTGAAGCGTTCTTCTAAAGCTACTACTAGCTTTTGCAAACTGACCACGTTTGCATTATGCGAAAATACGCCTTGGGGCATTATTTGCTGTTTTCTAATCCACTCGTCTGTTAAGATTCCCCTACTTTTCAGGTAGCTCAAGTAAACATATTTACCGATTAAGGCGTGAGCTAGTTCGTCAGAAAGACCAGAATCTTCCAAGGCTTTGCCCAATTGCTCCAGGTTGCTAAGTAGGCGTCTATCTACTCGCTGATCTTGATCTATTTCTCTATAGTATTTAGATTCCCAGATGAATCCGGTATCAATCGAGTGAGCCTTAAAATCAGACAATAGATCAACAAGTTGCTCCAGATTATTGGCTACATCCAATAGACCTTGTTCTTCCGATTCTTCTGAATAATCAAAGCCCGTATAAATCCTAACTTGGTGCGGTAGTAAAATGAGTAAGAACGGAGCATATCCGAGATTCCACAGACTGCGGTGAATTTGCCTTGCTTCTTCTTCAGTATTTGCTCGAGCCACGTAAACAACGGGTCTCGGGCTCAGTAATTTATACGTGTCGATTGGGCTTGCTTCAAACACGTAAATGCCGCTAACCCCTGCATCACGAGCGGCACGGAATAGATGTGCTGTTTCAACGTCAGTCGGTCCATCTGCCCGCTTGTAATGTAAAGACGTATCGTAATCTAGTTTATTAAGAAGATCGCTTAGTTCTATCATGATCATCTATATCTGTTGGGTCTACGCCAAGTGCTTTAGCCAGCTTATGTATTGTCAGAGGTTGTGGCGTATGTTGATTGTTCTCGATCGCTACTATTGTGGTTCTACTAACGCCAGATAGTCTGGCTAACTTAGCTTGACTCAATAGCTTGTTTAGTCGCAATTCCTTAAGTGTTGCCATCTTGTCCATAATGTACCATATAGTACTAAATTATACAATATTAAACAATACGCGACAAATATGGACAAATATAAGACAAGGCCGACCTTGCTGAAAGGCCTAGCGTATAATCCATGTTAAACGCATAGTATGGCACCCTGACTTAGGTTCATGGTGTCAGCGAGAGTAGCAAAACGCTAGAAAGTGCAATGAGGTAACAAAATGAGCGATTGTTACTCTCGCTCTGAGTAAACCTGGGAGTAGCTTGTGCGTGGCGAATCGAGTTTGCAATTGCTACCTCAATTTCTAATAGCTCATTGAAGGAACTCGCCTTCACGCATCGATCAAAGAGTTCTCTTCTTTCAGAGCGCAGTTGATTAAGGTCAACAGTCACGCATCATCCCTTCTAATTTTTCATCTTTCCACGGCTTCCCCGCACCCAAATCCAGCCCTCTTTATCCGCAAGAACCTTCTCACTCATATTTGGCGCTGGGCACTTACCAGTTATAAAATCTACTGCGGCGAGTACACATATTACTGCATCTAAACTATGCTCACTCGTCAGATTGTCCTCTCCCGATTCAATAACCAGGGCGTCAATCTCACGTATCGCAGACAACCGTTGCTCGTACTTGATACCAATCATCTCAAGAGTAGCTCTAGGATATACCTCAATAGCACACGTCTCAGTGACATTAGGATCCCACGCTAGAGGAATCGTTAACTTGGTTTCCTCTCGTAACTGTCCCAGTAATCGCAATGCTGCGTGAGCAGTCCTGGCTATTAGATTTGCGCCGACTTCGAGCGGCTTCCTGGATAACCTTGGCCATAATTTCCGGTCGGTATAGCGTGAGAACATTATATCGGGGTCTACATTTATGCATTCTCCTGCTTTATGTAAATGTAAGTTCACCCCCAAATCGGTGGGCCAGCCAAGTGGCGCGTCCAAGGCAAGAAGTGTCAATTTCCCCGAGGCTAACCAGTCCTTGATAGTTACCAACACCGTTGTGGTTTCACTGCCAATTTTCACATCTCGCACAATAGCCTTGCCATCTTGATACAAAGCGAAAGCCAGACCAATTTTGGCCTGCTTAGTTGCGCAGTCAATGCCAATTATGTTCATTGTCACCCAAGAACCTACCAGTTACCGGCTGAGAAACAGCGTTAGTCACCTTGTCAGTGGAATACTGCTGCTCAGAACAACGGCACAGATTTGTTCTGTAATTGCTTCCACGCTTCCCCCAATTCCTCGTAGCTTACAAACTCACACTTATCCACTCTCAACAATTGAAATGAGGGTCTTTCGAGTTCGTGATTGAACTTGTCTCTATTGCCCTTATCAGAGATGATATAGAATTTTGTGGTTCCTCTATGGCAGGTTTCGGCAATATCATTCAATCGCAGAAGGCCGGAATACATAGTTGGAGTATGCTCAACCTCAAAAGCATGCGTCAAGATATCTCGTTCCTTATCAAAAAAGAGCACATCAATCCTTTCCGCAATTTCCAAAATCTTGTCTGAGTGAAACCTAGGGATATCCGAGAGTATTTTGTTAAGCTTCTCTTTTATCTTGCCCTTGTCATTAATTGCAATATGCACTCGATATCCGTTTTCTATGCCCCACTCCGCTATCTTGTACTGAATCTGAAGGTGTTGCCTATAGTTTCTAAGTTTTCCTTCAATCTCGTAATCCTCTCTCACTGTGCCCTGGTCTCTAGCTTGAACTATGGCTTTTTCAATCGTTGCATAGTCGTGGTCGGTGAGACGTTTAAGGGCGTTATACGTACCACGAAGAGGCATTCCCCATTTCCGTATATCCTCTAAATCTCTAAACATGTCAAGTGAGGACAACAAAACGCGAAAGTCAAAGGGTTCATCTAACTCAATTATTGGTTTTATTTTAAATTGGAAAGGCGAATCCGGCCACTTTGTTTCTTCAGCGAAACAAGCCCTCACAACCTCATAGATGCCTTTAATTACATAGTCACCCCTACAGTAGTAGACAATGTGATCCCTCGGCTTTACCTCCAAGACCTTGTCCATAGCCGGCATAGGCTTGTCGTTCTGGTCTTTGAGAACGGACCCATCAAGCTTAGTCTTGGCTACGAATCCAAGCATCCTAGGATTTTGCTGGAAGGCTTCTAATGAATGCACTGCGAACCAATTATTCATATTTCGCTCCTTAACCAAAGAGTATCGCCAATACTATTCTACACTTGTGTTCGTGGGCCGGATTATACCTCAAATAACTTTCCTATGGGAGTATTGCTCCTTCGTCATATAAAAGTGTTGACAACCTGTCATGCAGTTCACTAAGAAATTCAGCACGGCTAGTATCATTAGTTCGTTCTGCTTCTTGTGAGACCGCATGGAGAATTGAAACGAAGTCAGGGATCGAGTAATAAATGTCAACTGTCGACTGCTCTGAACCAAGAGACTCAAGAGGGAGTTTTACTTGGTCAGATATATAAATATTCCTCAAGATAGCTTGGCGTTCCTGCAGAGTAAGATTCACACTTAGTTTTACACCTTTTCGTCCTTCAAGAATCCAATAGGCACCATGTTTGCATGGAGTTCCCTTGCTGTCACACCTTGTTATCTTCATGCTATGGAAATTCTTCTTTATCTCATACCACAAATATTCATCATCTGCGTTTGTCATCCAGCTGGGCCAATCCTTCGTGCTAATCCTTCGGCTCCTGTATGGAGAAGCAAGTAGCCAATGAGGGTAAATATGGGGAAACCTTTTACCGTCTGTACCGAAGAGCATCTCGAGCCTTCTAACCTTTGAGGTAAGCTGTGATTCACTAAAAGGTATCTCGATTTTTACTTCTATCATAACCAAATGGATTTTGTCCTCAGCCCGGAGCGCCAGTAGAATGTCTACATCCTCATTGTTGCCTCTAATGATATTTCCAACGTTATCATAAATAGAACCGGTGGGTTCTGTTTGAGAAAGGAACAGGGCTGCATAAAGCCAGTCTATAGAATAGTCAATACTCCAAAATTCAACATTACTTGTAGGAATTTTAAGAAAGTCGGTGATCCGGTCTTTGTATTCTGCCGAAATGCCACATTCTCCCGTAAGGTCACGGATTACGTAGAATCTTTCGTGGCAATCGAAATCATATAGGAGCTGAATAAGTAGATCTAACCTATAACTCACGTCCTTTGATGGGTCGAATAGATTTGGAATAGCTTTCTTTCTCACACTCCCCCCAGCTGAAAAACTTACTAGATGCTTAATGCTGCTTATTTCACATATTCTAACTTTGATTATTTGAACTAAGACTTATCTATTATCTGTTTTCCTTCCGTATTCATATCTGCTCTAAGCTCTAGCTACTCCATAGAAACCTTCCAATTCCTATGTTTTGTGTGATTCATTTTTATCCGGTATTATAAAATATCCTTAAGTTCAAAGTTCCCTTTATATCGTCCTACCAATGTTTCTATGACTTCCTTAGATGAGTTGACGATTTTTATTGCAGTTGTTTTCCTTTTAAATTGTCCACTATGCGCAACTGAATTACGTTCATTGTTTATATCATTAATCATAGAACTCAAATCTCTAAATACTCTAGTGTCTTCTGGGTTTGTTAGAAGAGGACGTATCAGCCGGTTTACTTTACCTTGAATACCATTCGCCCAAATTAAAAGGCTTTCGACAAAGTCTTTCTCAAGCTTCCGTTTATTTGCAAGCTCCTCTCTTATCACAAGATTTATTGCAATTTCAGTAGCTGTAGCTGATCTTATTACGACACTTGACCATTCTCCCTTGTGATATAGCCCTTCTATTTTTCTCCAATTGGATCTAATTCTTTCAAGGTCATTTCTTTCGCTATACGGCTTTCTTTTCCTTTTGGTTTTTACCATTCTCATTATGGCCTGCCCCCGTATATTATATCACTTTGTAAGTTAGTCCCATCGGTATGATTACTGGGATTCTCGCTTCAGGAGCAGGCGCGGTGATCGCTATATTTGGCGACTTCCGCAGCGGCTACAGGGTCGTCGACCGGAGTGGCATGCCCATCCAGCGACTAACCGAGCTCTATAGTGCGGCTGGATTAGTCGGCTTTAAGATTCATAAACGTGTAACAGGTAACGTGATGCGTATAGCGAACAAACCTCTGGTGCTGCTAACCGAACACGCATAGTGGGGGCATGGCAAGGTAAACGAAGAGAGTGGCTCCACGGCCACTCTCCTCTCTTTGGTTATATATATACCTGGGAACTGGCGGCTACTTGATTAACTTCCTTAACGTCCTGCCAGTATCTTCACCGACTGCCAAAGCAACGTCCTACCCTACTAACAGGACGTCGGGAAAGCCATAAGGTGTTTTTAGAATAATGGCAATGGTAGAGAATAGGAGAGAAATTATTAAAGTTTATTTTGGATAGAATCAGGAAGATCTTCTTTCTTCAATCGCCCTTTGTTTATGGCTTTTTGAATAATTCCCTTGAGATAGCCTTCAGTGTATCTGACGACTTTACCTTCTTCACAGCGGTTGGTTATTTGCCCCTTTTTAAAACAGTCAACAATATACTGTGAAATAACTCCCAGCTTACGGTAAGATAAGTCAATTATATCGTAATGTGCGTTTTTAAGGTCTCGAACACGAGTAAGCGATTGTTCTAAACTTTGGACACAATTTATCCTATCAGATGCTATGTGTTGACAATCAATTGTTATTATATCTATAGACTCAAGGTGGTCACCACCAGATACCATGGCAAGAATAGCTTCTTCAATATCGTTTTCAGTCGAGACCTTCCAGACGCTGAGTGTATTTTCAGACGTTCTTAGGCAAATAGTGATAGCATCTGCGGAAACATCTTCATCAGCAATAATGTTGTTCTGTAGCCACTTGCTTTTGTCGATTTTTCTAACCAACAGGGACATTATGCCCTCTACTTAAGTCTTTAACTACCTCGTTAACATAATCTTGAAGCCAAGGCGTAACTACTTTAATGTTATTAAGGATACGAAGACTATCTAAGGTTCCCCAACTTTCGAAAGCACGGACTCCGCATTCTTGAACTTCAACGTTAGAGTGTGAAAGAGCTGTAGTTGCCATAAGCTGACCTTCTGGGTAAACCGCGTAATAGAAAAGTCGAGATATAATACGAAGGATGCCAATAAGAATAACAGGGTTTGAAAAATGTTCGACAAAAATTTCATTGAGCCAATTTTTGGTTACCAGAGAGTTTTCCTTCATCTGACTACGAATGAATACATCTGCTTGTGAATCGATGCCGTATTCAAAGACTGACTCCAATATCAAATTGAGTATTTTAGGAGTAAACTGTCTTTTTAGTTTCAGTAAGCGACTTTGATTAATATAATTCTCGTCAACTACTGATATATGAGCTGCTTTACTCTGAAGAATATTCAGAAGTAAGGGCAGTGTAGATTGAGCTGAATCAGGATAATCAGTCTCAATCAGGAGGTTTAATAATCTTTGCTCAGCTAAATCATGACTTGTGCCACTGTCTATTTCTAAAATGAAACTAGGCATTAATATATTCCTCCATCTGTTCAATTAGCATGTTATGAATTTCAAGAGCCTGCGGAAAATAGTTTTTGATGTGGGGTAGTCCAAATCGATAATTAGTATTTTGACTAGAGGTGTTGATATCTGGGGAACATTGGATGCGATCCAACTTGGATACACCACTTTGGCCACCAATTTCGCCCCTTACACGTTTTAATATGGTTATAACGTAAAGGCTATCCGTCAGTTCTAAGATTTTGATAGGTATTTCTGAAACAGACCTCCAATCCCATTCAAACGGAGGGTTTTCGCTGTAGAACTTAGTTGTTTTGAACAACTTTGTGTATATAGTAGAAAGCTGGGTTTCGGTCATTTCTTCAAATAGTCCGTTAGTATTTAGAGTAAGGCGGTTTGCTCTTTTATTGAACTTATTTAGTATTCTTCCGAAGAAATCCATAGCCTCTGAACAGAAATCAGATAATTCGCCTAGGTTGCTTCCTCTCGGTTCAATTGGATTTTTATCGATATTAATCCTATGTGTAGCGAAAGCAATATTCCATTCGTTATTCGTTGTGGATAGCCTAAGCCTTACCTTTGGGACTGGAGATGCAGGACCTATCTCTTGAAACGTATTGGGGATGAAGGTTTTATCTCGAAAAATGTCGATAAGCGGGCTTATTATATCTGGAGAAGGAGTAATGTCATTAGCGTCCACGAAAATGGATGCTTGATATTTTATTCTAATGTCAATCATTTTGACCGTCCTTCTTCAAGGGAAGAAATATCTTATATTCTATAATAAAATTATTTTACATATAAATCAATTGTAAAAACTTACTACTTACGAAAATCAGTATTCCCAAACGTATCAACAGCCCATTCGTAAAAGTTAAATACTGCTGGATATACCTCATTCCCCCAGCCCATACCCCCATAAGCATTACGCCAACTGTAAATGCTACAATAAGGGCTATAATATGAGTAGATACCCTTCCAACGACCACCATTAAGACAGACAAAAAGGCTATTCCTAATACCATCCCTACTAAATACACCATCACCATAGGATTAAATTTCCGGAAGCGTCTTACTCTATTTTTTATCCATACTACAAGAAATATAATGCCAATCGCTATTATCATTCCTCCTGTCAAACTGATGGCAGACAATAAAATATGTCCTACGTTAAGAGCACCTTCGGTAAGATCTACAATCGTTCCCTGTATAATTATCCCCAACATAATAACCGCTGTTAAAGATCCAGGTATTAGCATTGTCTTTATTCTGAATGAATCACTATCAAATATGTTTACCTGTAGTTTCTTTAATAGCTTCTCATCCCAACTTTTATACTTTTCTTGTGTTAATAAAAACTGCATACCAATCAATAAACCAGCTGCCAAATCTGCTATTATTATTGCTTTACTTCCCATTTTTAACCTCCTCTTATTGCGAATTTAACCACATTTCTACAATAAGTTCCTAAATGGAAATACCGTTTTTCCCATATTTCTGCCATATTAGCTTCAAATAATTACATTAATTGCATCATTTTTTACACTCAAAAATCTAATTAAACGAGGCTAAAATTAAGCGGTCTACGCTCATAAAGTAAAAAAGGTGTTTTTAGGCATTTTTGAGGCTGATTTCCAATGGAAAACAAAACGAGGCTAAATTAGGCTACTTCAAGCTAATGTGGTGGAGGGTGTGCTTAAAATCACCTTTTAAAAACGTGAGGTAGAGGGTTTAAAAGCCAAATGGAGGATACTTTTCACGCTTTTTAGATATTGCATTCAAAGTCGAAATTAAGAATATCATAACTGAACCAGAAAAAACTATAGCTATATAATCAGGATCCAACTTTCTGAAAAACAACAATGCCATTGAAATTAGAAGTATTATGAAGCAAACAGTTGCTATCAAAACACTCTTTCTAAACGATTTCTTTTGGTCTTGTGGTGATTTAAAATCTGTACTTACACTTAGACGTTTAATCTCCCGTTGCCCTTCAATAACACCTTGTACCGAAACATCGACCTCCGGTTCTCCAAGATATAGTAACTGAATAGAAGCGCCATCATTTCTTTCCAAAATATCCCAAGATATGGGCACTTGTCCAATCTTTCTTGAGTTGGGCGAATCTAGCAGACTTAATCCTACAATATTTCGCGATTGAGCTCTTATAGATGCTTCCAGTATACGCACCGGTGGTTCAGTTTTTACAACAACTTCCTCAAGAATATTAGGTTTTCGGATGCTTTCATTCCCTGCGTTCCAAAATGCTAGCTGAACAGCCGTAATATCTACATCTCCCAATGAACTGCCATCATAGAATACATCAAGGTCCTTTGTTTGCCCCGAAATAACCACTCTTGTGCGAACTGAATTGACTGAATATACTAGTTCACGTCTTCTCCTTGAAGCTATACCAAAGTATATCGCTATAGCAACACCAATAATACCTACTAATATACCAATCCAATTCATCATCTCATTTTACTTCACAACAATCTGAGGATACAAGCTTCTAACTGGCAATTATAGGTTCAAATTAAAATACTGTTTTTTGCATATTCCTGCCATATTAGCTTCAAAAAATACCATCATTTTTTACACTCAAAAATCTAATTCAACGAGGCTAAAATTAAGCGGTTTACGTGCACAAAGTAAAAAAAGCGTTTTAAGGTATTTCTGAACCTGATTTTAAATGCAAATTAAAGCAAGGCTGACTTGAGCGTGGACAATCATTTTATGGGAGGCTAGAAAAAGGGAGTTTCAATTATTCTTAGCAGTCTTAGCAGTATTTCACGCTCAAACTGAAGCTAGAAATTTGGCGTTAATTTGCCAACAACGGGTTGTTACCCAATGGTATTTTAGCTTTGAAACCAAAAATGGAATAGCACTGTTTTGAAGCTAAAACCATCTCTTGATACCCTTAACCTAGAATTACGAAACCGCTGCTCTACCCATGCCATCGTGAACCTCCCCGTTTTGAC
Organism: Dehalococcoidia bacterium; assembly: GCA_009619075.1. Taxonomy (GTDB): domain Bacteria; phylum Chloroflexota; class Dehalococcoidia; order GIF9; family AB-539-J10; genus 20-14-all-45-10. Next base: position 25,035 of record WJOY01000009.1, on the reverse strand, counting down.
GCTCCCCGTGCCGCTTCCCGTCGGTGGTAGCCTTTGTGGTTAGCTGTGTCCCATCGTAGGCTGGGGGGTCGGAGCGGACAGCGTAACCATCTCAGACTATATGAGACATCATGCCTGGCTCATCTTCCGAAGACCGGTGCTCTTGTCCGCTGAGCTATAGGCGCAAGGGTGAACGGTGGGATTTGAACCCACGATCTCCAGGGCCACAACCTGGCGCCTTAAACCACTAGGCTACGCTCACCACAAACACAAATATTATACTCGATATTTGCCAGCGTTTTCAATTAAGGTAACAAATGGGGGGCGAAAAGGAGTAATACACCCAGAATGAACAGTATCGTTCCCCCGAATGGTCTGCAATACTTGGCATATCGGTCTCCCAAGGTTGAAGTCATAGCAAGAGCAGCCGAGCCAAAAATAATAAGATCATCAAGCATAAAAAAGAGGTCATATAGTAGAATGTAGGCATAATATTGAAAGGTTGAGAGATGGCTCAAGGATAGGACGCGGGTAAAAGTCGCCGGAATCGCCGCGGAACAGACGAATTCAATAAGATTTACCGCAAAAGCGAGAGCTATGATTCCGGCTACCGTGGCTAAGGTCAAGGGGGAAAAGACAACCTTCTCCATCCTCCTCATCGTTTTCTTCCTAGATTCTTCATCTCCTACTTCACAGACAATGGCCCCCTTTGTTCTTATGAATTCCCTTATGTTTAATGTCCCTGCACCCAAAGCTGCTAATCCGATCACTATTGTCACTGGCTTGTAGTAGCCAATGAGGAGGAAAGCGTTAAGCCAAGCTGTCATGAAGAGGAAATACAATACCCCCGAGGCAAAAACAAAGGAGCCAACGAGTAGCCATATCCTTCTCTTGTCTTTTAAGGTCATAATTAAGGATATAAGGTAAGCAAGCACCCACATAGCACAGGGATTGAAGCCATCAACAAGCCCCAGAATTATGGCTAAACCGGGAAGCGAATAGTCGGAAAGTTTTATTTTCCCTACAATGGGCAATGTTGCTTCATCTTCGGGTTCCCCTCTCCCTGTTTCCGGGCAAATTCCTGCCAGACATTCTTGCAAAGTTTTTTCAATCTCTTTGCCCGTCGTTTCTGCTGATTTCCAACCAAGGAAAGCTTGACCACCGAAAATTGTTGCCGGAAATTGTAGTTGCTTTCCTTTTATTCCTACATCGGCAAGCATTTGTGTTAATAGAGCAGACCCTTCAGGTTCCCCAGCATCGTGATAAATGAAAGCAATTGAGTATGTGTTGGCTAACTCTTCATTAAATGGCTTTTGTTCCTCACAAGGTGAACAGCCCGAAACGTAAAAGAAATGGACTTCAAGACCTTCGCCGGGAATCGACATTGCCGATTCCTGACCGGTAAATAGAAGGACTGTACCCAAGATTATTAAAGATATGACTAAGTATCTCTTGAAAGGGTCGTGATAAATTTTTCTACAAAAATTAGTCAGCTTATTATTCATTGTGGATGTACTGTTTTAAGTCTATATTCTAGCTTTAACAACTCTAAGGTGGCAACCACACTGGGAACTATAAGAATCCAATGTGCCCCCTAATTATATAAGCCAGTATAGACTATTGACACAAAAACCCCGCCCCGATATTATACACTATATGCGAAAATGTGCATATAGTCTTGGGGAACTCAAGGCATGCGTGAGCTAGTCAAAGTTTTTAGGGCTCTATCTGATGAGACCAGGATTAGGATTTTGAAAGTCCTCCTGGAAAGAGAATGCTGTGTTTGCGAGATAATGCAAGCACTGGACATCTCTCAGTCCCGCGCCTCACGCAATCTTGGCATACTCGAAGGTGCTGGCTTTGTTAAATCTAGGAGAGAGGGGTTATGGATGGTTTATGCTATTGATGAGCAGGCGATGAATAGCTATGTTGCCGCTCTAATTGAAGTACTCCGTGGCTCTCTGGTTAATGAGGAGATTATATTGTGGGATAGAGAGAGGCTAAGTCGCGCTATGCGAGTTGGGCCGAGAGCAATACGCAAATAAATTTTTTGACAATCATATTTGGCTATGTGCATAAATGCTTCTACTTTGAAGGAATTGAATGGCTGAACAACTTTTACAGGCCGGGCTAAATGCCCTGAAAGGATATGTTGCCTTGCATGTGCTCACTTGCCTTGTTCCGGCATTCCTTTTAGCTGGGGCAATAGTATCCTTTGTCTCCCGAGAGACAATTATTGGCTATCTGGGCAGCGCTGCCAGCAAGATTAAATCCTTTGTCATTGCTGGCGGCGGAAGTTTCCTCGTGTCAGTCTGCTCGTGCACTGTTATCCCTGTTGCTAGTGGCATTTATCACGGCGGGGCAGGAATTGGCCCCGCCTTCATCCTTCTCTGGGTTGCTCCAGCGGCTAATATATTAGCCCTGGTCTATACCGGTTCGATTCTCGGGTCTCAGATGGTCATAGCCAGGGTGGTAGCCGCCCTATCAGTGTCTTTTATCGTTGGCACAGTGATGTACCTTGCCTTTCGCAAGGAAGAACAAGAGAGGGCGCTAACTATCCAGACTTCTGGTGGAAAGGTGATGACTAGAAAGGATGTCATACTGCTCTTACTGTTAGTTGTCACCCTTCTGGCTCCCAATTATGCCGTGAGAGGGGGTTCTTACCTAAGTAAGGTTTATGTATGGGCCGGGGTGACAGCAGTAGCGGCTTTTTATGCCTGGCGAGTTAAAAGCTGGGACGAGATAAAGGGATGGTTAAAAGAGTCGTGGTGGTTTGTGCGCACAATATCCCCTTTCCTTCTGATTGGCGTGTTTACAGTCGGAATTATCGGTGCTGTTCTGCCACAGGAATGGATAGAGATCTGGCTGGGAGGAGCCGGGCTAAGGCAGTCTTTTTTGGCTACTATGATTGGGGCAGTAACTTACTTTGCCACTATGACTGAGGCTCCGTTTGTGGATACTCTAATGAGTCTGGGAATGGGCAAGGGTCCTGCTTTAGCTCTGTTGCTTACTGGCCCAGGCATCAGTTTACCTAATTGGCTGGCTATAGGGAGGGTATTTGGATTTAAGAAGGCTCTGGTTTATATCCCGACCATCATTATTCTGGGAACCCTCGTTGGCTGGGTAGCCGGGTTTATCTTATCTTGAGAGAAGATAGAATTAAGGAGGTGCACTATGAAGATCGAGATTTGTGGACCGGGCTGTGTTAGGTGTATTGCTGCTGAAAAGAATGTGAACAAGGCACTGGAGGAATTAGAGAAGGAGGGAAAGTTCAAAGAAAGTGAGGAGGTGATGGTGACAGAGGTAAGGGGCTTTAGGCAGATATCGACTCGAGGAGTTTTCTTTACTCCTGCCATTATTGTGGATGGAGTAAAAATGGCAGAAGGCAGAATTCCTGAGGTCAAGGAAATCAAGAAGTGGATTGAGGAGAGATTACGTAGATAGGAGGGAAAATGCAAGGGGAGAAACCGTGCTGCCCCGCAGCGGCTGCAAGGATGGTAAAGAAGCTGACCTTGCCTGATGGTTTCCAGGTGGGCATCTTGAATTTGGAAAGCATTCTTAAGGAGGTTGCCGACCTGAAGCTAGCTGATGATGAGGCTATCAAAAAGGAATTGCTCCAAAGGGTCAAGATTTACAATTATGTGGCATTTGCTGCGGATAATGATTACTCAGAGACCTTGCTCAAGGAGTATAAACGACAATATGCTGGGGTTAAAAAATAGTAGGTGTGCCATGCTTCTCCGTAACTACAAGATAACGAAGGTCAGGCGCAGTTTGTGTCATCCGGAATGGATTGCAGTAAGAGCTGAGCTTAGCAATGATATCAGCGAGGTTTTTCCTTACCTTAACGCTATCCTTAAGAATGCGGTGTATACCCCTAGAGTGCCAAGCCTTAATTTCAAAATGGAGACAGGGTTTACAAGCCTTATGCCGCAGGGGATAGATGTGGGACAGGTGCTATATAAGGAAGATGCGATAAAGATTCTGGATTATCTCAGGGAGTTGATAAATGATACCTGGGAGAGGCGGGAAAGTATCACTCCCCTTTATGAGAGAAAGGGAGAGATAAAGGCGAAGGATATAGTTGACTTTTTGCCCAAGACCAACTGTCGGGAATGCGGCCTCCCCACCTGCTTTGCTTTCGCCGTGGCTATGATGAGGGGACAAAAACGCTTGAAGGACTGTTCTGCTTTAAGTAAACCTGAATTCGCTGAAGACAAGGAGGCACTGGTCAGGCTGCTCGGGACAGTCGCTTCGGAGGACGTAGCAGAGTGAAGATAAGATTTCCCCTTGCGGGCAAAAGAGTTCATCGTGAAGGCCATTTTAAAGGAATAAATACAGGGACAGTTAGTATGGTAATCAAGACTCTATATCCCCTTCTCTTGGCATGTTTAATTCTGTCTCTAATGTTAGGTTGTACAGCATCCTCTACTGCACCTCCAACTTCAGACACGCCTTCAGTCTTGGCTGACAGGGTTGAAGTTGTCTACTTTCATCGGACACAGCGCTGCGGTGGCTGCATCTATGCGGAAGAGGGCATTCGCCATACGATAAAGACTTATTTTACGGATGAGTTGACTAGCGGCAAGCTAACTTTTGAGGTAGTCAATGTACAGGATGGGGAAAACGCTGCCGTTGTTGAGAAATATGGCGCTTTTACATCATCCCTGTTTGTCAACACGATAAGAGATGGTACCGAGCACATTGATGATGTGACAGATGATATATGGCTGCTCCTGGGCAATGATGAAGAATTCGTCGAAGAAGTGAAGAGCAAGATCGAAATAAGCCTTGGTGAAGTAAAGTAATGGAATTGGGTGGCATAATACAGGAGCTCTCCAGTAGTCTTAATATCCCCGTGCTTTCAGCGCTGCTTCTGGGGCTGCTAACTGCTATCAGTCCCTGCCCTATGGCTACTAACATTGCTGCCGTAGCATATGTTAGCCGCAAAGTGACAGAACGCAGGTACGCCGTTATGACTGGAATACTCTACACGCTGGGGCGCATGTTTTCCTATTCCATACTTGGTATCCTGATCATCGTGGTTGGCCTTGAGATCCCTGGAGTTGCTTCATTTCTTCAGGATTTTGGCGAGCAAATCTTAGGTCCGCTTTTGATTGTGGTAGGTTTGTTAATGCTAAACATCGACAGGCTTTCTTTTGGTTTGGGAAGCGGGAAGCTAGCTTCGATAGGGGGAAAGGTCGCTGATTGGGGCATGATAGGCGGGTTCCTGATGGGTGCTATATTTGCTCTGGCCTTTTGCCCTTATAGTGCTGTTCTGTTCTTTGGAGTATTGATACCTTTAGCTCTTAAATCTACCGGTGGTGTGGCACTACCTGCGGTGTTTGCCATTGGCACCGGGCTTCCCGTTTTAGTATTTGGTACGCTAATATCCGCTGGCGTGGCCAGGGTTTCCACCTGGCTAAACGCGGTCAACCGCGCTGAGAAAATCATCCGCATAATAGTCTCCATTGTCTTTATAGGGGTGGGAATATATTGTGTGGTGCTCTGGATCCAGGCTTGAGAGACTGGCAGATGGAATGAGATAATGGGGGCTATCAGTGAAGTCTAAACCAAATGTTCTTTTTTTCGTTATATACTTTTAAGGTCGGAGTTAAAATACTAAAATAGGGGGGATAAAAATATGAGTAAAAAGTTCTTTGCCATCCTTGCCAGTTTTGTGATTATCGGGCTGGCATTTCCAGCAAGTCCAGTTTGGGCGCAAGATGGAGCAGGGGAAGAGGACGTTTCTATTGGCGAGGTTTCTGATCCTGGAATTCTGCCCGATTCACCCTTTTACTTTGTGAAAGGTTGGGGAAGAGCCATCCGGCTTTCTTTCGCTTTTAATTCCCAGAAAAAGGCTGAGCTGGCGTTGAGATTTGCCAATGAGGATGCTTTAGCAATTAAGGAACTGTGCGACAAAGGGAAATGCCAACTTGCTGAGAAGCACTGTGAAAAATTCCAGGAGCAGTTTCAAAGAGCTGTTCAAAGGATGGAAAGAGTAAGAGAAGAAGGTAAAGATGTCGAGGCATTGATTGAAAAATTAAAAGAAAACCACTTCCGCCAGCAACAAGTTTTAGCCAGCGTATTAGAAAAGGTGCCAGAGCAGGCAGAGGAGGGGATTCTTAATGCTATTGAAAATTCAAGTTTTGATTTGGAGAACGCCATTGAGAGAATTCAGGGGAAGCAGAAAATGGAACAATATCAGGAAGAACTCAATCTTCAATTCAGTAACGTGGGCGAGGAGACCCGAATAAGAATCCAAGAAAGATTGGAAGCGCGACATCACAAGCCAGGAGAAATCTCCGGTGGAGGATCACAGGAACAGAAGCACAATCAGGGAAATCCCAGCGAGGAATAGATAAGAATCCTTTACAAAGTCTAGCTCCAAGGACGAGAGTTGCCTAATTTCGTGGGTTTGATTATATTAGTGTTTCATACCGGGAGATTTTTGGATTCTCAGCTCTGCTTTGTTAATAGGAAGAAAAGGGTTTGGAATGGAATTAGCTTTCTTTAAACTAAATAAATGGATGTCTGCTTTTGCTGTCTTGCTCATTACTATTTTTTTCCTGGGTGGTTGCTCCCCAACTAACCACCCGCCGCTCGTCACTAGTATCGAAGCCAAGCAGAGCATAATTGGTCCCCTGGACAGTTGTGTAATTGAGTGCGTCGCTTGGGATGAAGATGGTGATGAGTTAAGCTATGAGTGGTCGGCCGGGGAGGGCAATATAAATGGGGATGGAGCTACTGTTGCCTGGACTGCCCCCGAGACTGAAGATATCTATAATATCATGGTCAGGGTAACCGATGGCAATGGTGGCGAAGCTACTGGTTCTGTAACTATCGAGGTGAAGGACAATCATCCACCGACTATCAGCTTGATAGCCGATGCGGATTGGGTGACTCCTTCAGGCAGTTGTCGTATTGAATGTCATGCTGAAGACCCCGATGATGATGAGTTAAGTTATCAGTGGTCAGCTAGCGGAGGTAATATTTCTGACACAGGTTCGATAGTTACCTGGACTGCTCCCGAGGCAGAAGGCCTTTATACTATCACAGTTGTCGTCAGCGATGGCTATGGTGGTGAAGACACAGGAATGCTGACTATTAGCGTAGCAGTCCTCCGTCCGCCGATTATTAAAGAGCTAGTTGTCACTGCCAAAGAACCTAAATATTTGGATGTAGACTCAGGTGTGTATAGGGTCTTAAAGGGTAAAAGCTACGATATTGAGTGTGTTGCTTTTGATCCTAATGGCGATGAGTTAAGCTATGAGTGGTTGGCCAGTGGAGATAAGATTGACGGAGGCGAGATTTCCGGGGAGGGCTCTATGATTACCTGGACTGCCCCGGATGGGGCAGTTGAAGTTACCGTTACGGTAACAGTGTCCGACGCTTATGGCAATATGGTTAGCAAGAGCATAGTTTTCACAGTGGAGACTTGTTCAGCATGTGCGTTTTAAATAAGAACTCTAGCTAAGAGGCACAATTTTTACTTTGCCGCAAATTGCTATTTTGTCATCCTTGATGATAACTATGCCGTGTAGTCCCTCTATTCTTTGAGCCTTCTCGATTGCCTTAGGAATGTCTTCTGCGTCTTTAACCACGTTGCCTATAGCAGTAGCTATGGCGTCGGCTAAAGGAGTGGAAGGTGAAAGTGCGATAACGGCATCGGCACTGCCCAGGCTCAAGGAGTGACCTATGGTTGCCGAGGAAGTGCATATACCTGAAGGTGTTTCCTCTGGCTTGATTTCCAGGGCGATTGTTCCTGTAAAGGGTGATTGGCCGGCATAAATTCCCACTAGTCTCTTCTTCAATATCTTTAGAAAGATATCGCCACCGTTTTCCACAATTATCTCTGGTGAAAAGGGGAGCAAGTCTTTGCCTACGGCTTCAGCAATGGCGCCAGCAACTGCGGCCATGGGACCGACGCCAGCTGACTGCGATGCCTTGGTCATCTCTTTAACGATGGCTGGAGCGTCTTTCTCAGTCTGGTAAGGTTCCAATGTAGTTAGAAAAAGTGGGTGATGCTCGATGTATTTCTCAAGAGAGGCACGGTGTTTTAACACGGATTTAAGAGCTTTCTCCTTGAGGTTGCGCCGGGCTCGGATATATAAGTCTGTCTGCTTTACTACTACATTGAAGGAAACTAAGTCGCTGTCCTTAATCCAATGGCGATAGGCCTGTGGCTGGTACATAGCTAAAGGCTCAGAAATACAGTCTCATAGCTCGGGGAGGGCAAGCCTTGACACATAACCCGCAAACGACGCACTTATTATGGTCAAAGAGCACCCTCCTGGTTTTTGGTTCTAAAGAGAAAGCGATAGTGGGGCAAAGGTTGATACAAGCTCCGCAGTGAGTGCACCTGGCTTCGTCACGGACTACGTCTTGGCTTAAGGACTGGATTTTTACCCCCACTTCATTGAGATATTGGATGCCTTTATCATAGTTTCTCTGGTCACCGCTTAGTTCCATGATTAGCAAGCCCTCTTCTCCGGGCGTTATCGAGGCTTTAAGAATGTTAAATGTGAGATCGAAATCTTTGGCCAGATGGTAAACAACCGGCTGTCCTGTCACACGGGGAGGAAAATGAAGCACTATTCTTCTAGAGATATCCATCTTGTCACTCCGTTATCAAATTCTTTAGCAACTTTGCTTGTCATGCCGAGCCCTTCGCTTAAACTTACTCCATTATTGGCCTTTCTTTAAGTGGCTTAAAGGTTATGCCTGACTCCGCCCCGGGTAGAGGGGCTACAGGTTCTGTGAGCAAAAATTCTCCTCTTTCTATCCAGCCTTTCAAGATATTGGCAATCTCTATTGCCTTAGGATAGCTGGATAAGGATGCCGTGGGCACATCTTTTCCTTGAATGGTTATATGCCCCCTTTTGAGTTCAGCGTAGCTAACCTCTGCTAAAATATCTGGCTTCCTTTGTGGATAGGCTTCAGAGTAGTCCACAATGGGAGCAAAGATAGCAGCATCGCTTACCATAGTATAGCGTAGGATTTCCTCGGATAGTATGGGTATGGGAATGCCTATGCCCACAGTTAGCGTACAGCCGTAGCCAAGCATGCTTGTTCCGACTAACCATTCCGGTTTCATCTGTTTCAGATCACCGATGAGTGCCAAGGTTCCAGCAGGCCCTTTAGGTGTGCCGTTGTCTGTGCGCAAAACGTGTGGATTATGCTGTGTGCCATGCCAGGCAACATAGCCAATGTCGCCACCAAGAAATACCCTAGTTCCTATGCCTATAGTTTTGTAATAAGGGTCCTTGAGCAAGGGGGAAAGCTCTCCTGAGGTACAATAATTGGCGTTGCCCAATTCTGGCTTTAGCACTCCCATGTAAGTGTAAATCGTTTCATCTGACAAGTTCACACCGACATCATAATTCTGATAGGCATTTCTGACATTAAACAGAATGGCATTATTGATGTCTTTGAGATTGATCCATGTTTCTAGCTTTTTCCTGGGATAGCAATCGGTGCCATAAGCAGTGGCTATTAGCCTGATATCTTTTCCGGCCACAAGTTCCTCAATGACATGTCCACCGCCGTAGTTAAATTCGCCGGGATAAAATTTGTTTCTGGGGTCATCGTCAGGGAGAGCAGTTGCTCCGAGAAAGACATCCACTGCAGCTAACCCGGTGTAGACTGGAACATCATTAAGGTAAACCTTGCCACCGCCGAGTTTTATTCTGGGTTTGGAGTGGCCGATATTGAGAAAGACACCTGAAGAGCACATGGGGCTGAAAGTGCCAGTGGTGACGACATCAATTTCCTCTGCTGCCTGTCTGCCACCTTTTTCCCTGGTGATGTCAATCACCTCTTCGGCAGTGACCACCACTGCCTTGCCCCTTTTAATTTTCTGGTTAATTTCAGCGATTGTTTTTGACATAATAATTCTAGCAACTCCGCTTGTCATTCTGACCCTGAACAAAGTGAAGGGGAAGAATCTAGAGACCCTTCACTAGCCTCTTCGCTTTGCTCAGAGCTTTGGTTCAGGGGGACAATTAAAATCTTCTTGACATAATAATTCTAGCCTTTTTTGAGCAACTCTATAGCTAATTTAGCTGCCTTTTTGCCTGATAGCAGCATACCACCAAATATTGGCCCCATCCTTGGGGAGCCAAAGACGGCAGTGGCGGCCATACCGGTGGCTATCAATCCAGGGTAAACCTCCTTGGTGTTTTCTACAACCTGCCTCTCGCCTACCTCAGCCCACATTGATTTTTCTCCAATTATCTTTCCGGTTGTTGTCCTCAGCTTCCCGCCTACTTTCTCAGTGACCAGGTGACAAATCTCACAGTCATGCCCGGTAGCATCTATCACCAGTTTCGACCTTATGGCTAAAGGGTCAATATGCAAGTTCGCCATGGAAACAGGGCTCCAGTTTAACACCAGGCCGCTAACTCTGTCAGCTTCTCTGATGACTACATCCACAACGCTGATTAGATTAAATATCCTGGCTCCAGCTTTTACAGCTAGAGAACAAAGGGTTGAGGCCACTTCTACAGCATTGGCGACATAATAGCCCTTCTGGTATTCGGTGGCGGTAATGCCAAATTCATCTAAGATTTCTTTACCCTCAGGTTGGACTACAATTTTGTTGAACATCATGCCACCTCCCCATACACCTCCGCCAACACTTAACTTCCTCTCAAATATGGCTATTTTAACCTTTTCCTTTGCCAGGTAGTAAGCGGCAGTCATTCCTGCTGGGCCAGCACCCACTATAGCAACATCGAGTTCCATTGCCTCAAGCAGGTCTTTTATATAGCTCTCAACTATGGCCTTGGAAATAATGACCTCATCCATTATTCTTAGCTATTAGCCACCAGCTTCGTAGTGCGACCCTTTAGGGTCGTGCACGAGGCTAAAGCCTCGCACTACATTGCTGACTACTCGTTTAGTATACTCTTTCTACGACCTAATTTTCCAGACATGATGATGATCTATTTGATAGCCAATTTTTGGTATCTTTATCATTCTAGGGTAGTATCAAGCCATTTGAGATAATCTTCGTTGCCGCCAACGATAGGTAGAGCGATTACCTCAGGGACTTCGTAGCTGTGAACCCTTTTAACCAATTCAGTGATTTCCTTGAGCTTGGATGCTTTGGTTTTGATGACTATAAGGCTTTCTTGGGCTGAATCGAGCTTGCCTTGCCACCAGAAGAGTGAGTCTACCTTAGGCACAATATTTACACAGGCAGCCTTCCTTTGATTAAGTAGCTGGTCAGCTATCCTGTGAGCTTCTTCCTCGCTACCGGTGGTTATAAGAATGATTATCTTACCTGCCTCCATTAGCTTTTGCCTTAAAGCGATAGCAGTATTATTGCACTTTGGGCTGTGTTGTTCTTTCGGCAACGGCAAATCTCCTGCCATTAATATGCATCACTGGCTTCACCCGGGAAACATCGAACTCTCCTTGCTTGAGAAATTCATTTTGGCACTCTACATTGATTACCTTTCCCACTACAAGGACGTGATCTCCTGCCTCCCTCTCAAACTCAAGTTGGCATTCAATCCAAGCAAGGCACTCCTTGATGCCGGGTGCCTTAACCATCCTGGACTTTCTTTCGCTAAGGCCGGACTCAATTATTTCATTCACTCCCTTTGGAAATGCCTTGGAGCAAATCCAAAGATTATCCAAAAGTTGCTCCGGCACAATGTTTAGCACAAATTCATGGGTTTCCCTCACATTAGCTAAAGTATGTCGCTGTGGTGCTGCGGCAAAAAGCACCAAAGGTGGGTTAGAAGAGACGGGGGTAACAAAACTAAATGGTGCGGCATTTGGTTTGCCCTCTTTGTCTATAGTCGAGATGAGAGCTGTCCATCTGGGTGACAGGATTTGGTAAAAGTTTTCTGCCTTTACTTTCATACTTCCTCCTTTTATTTAGAATTTATATCATCGAAAAGCACCAGCCCAAAACCAAAGCCATTATAGCAATGACCATTAAATAAGCAAGCAGGGTCTTGCCGCCGAATTCTTTTCTCAGAACAAGGATAGTTCCCCAACTGGTAATCGGACCTACTAAGAGCAGCACCATCCCGGCGCCGATGTTCATACCCTGCGAAACGAATGCATGAACCAAGGGAACGCTGGCGGTGGAGCAGATATACATCAAAAGTCCAAAAACAAGGCTGAACAGATACCCTAATCCGCCGCTGAGATAGCTTCCCACAAATTTCCCTATAGGTGTAATCGCTGCCACCAGAGCTGCCAGGGCCAGACCAAGAAGCAGCTCAGGGCCGATCTCCTTCACCATATCCACAAAGGCATACCTGAAAACAGAGATCAATCTTTCCTTGGCACCCTTCGCATGCTCGCCGGCGTATTTCTGCGCTTCCTTCTCAAAGGTCGCCTGGCAACGGGGAGAGCAAAAGTAATAGCTCTTGCCTTCATACTCACTTGTTAATCCTTTTTCTGTATCCACGCTCATGCCACAAACGGGATCTGTAGCAATCTCTGCTTTCTGAAGGGGGTTTGCCAAACCCTTGGACTCAAACTTGATAAGGTTGCCAATAGCACCCATAACTAACCCCATCAAAATCACGGCAAAGAATATAAACACGGTGAACTTTATCCCCAGCAAGGCATAGCAAACCAAGAGAGCGCTTACAGAGGTAGCCGGTGTTGCCACCAGGAAGGCTAAAACTGGGCCTAACCTCGCCCCCTTCTGATGTAGGCTCACCGCCACCGGAAGAGAGCCAAAGCAGCAAATGGGAAGGACTGTCCCGGCGAGGGTGGAATAGAGAAGAGGCTTTATTCCCTGCCCGCCGAGGTGTCTTTCTACCAACCCCGTGGGAACAAATTCGTGGATCAAGCCACTGAGGAAAAACCCTATGGCCAGGAAGGGCAATACCTCGATAAGGTAATCCTTAAATACAATGAAAAACTGGGCTATCAATTACTTGCTCCCTCGCTGTCACCATCGGCGTATTGAAGCTGTGGTTGGTAAAAGAACCCCCTTGTTTTCCTACAGAGCCATACCAAAAAGAGCATAAAGGGGACTTCCGTGAGAACGCCAACAACTGTAGCCAGCGCTGCTCCTGAAGAGAGGCCAAATACGGTCGTTGCTACGGCAACGGCTACCTCAAAGTGATTGCTTCCAGCGATTATTGCTGTTGGTGCCGCATCCTCGTAGGAGAGGCGAATAGGTTTAGAGATGAGGTAGGTGAGGGCAAAGACAAAAAGGATATTTAAGAATATCCCGACGGCAATCATACCCACGGCTGCCGGAAGTTCCGTGATTATGTTTCCCTGCAGACTGAATAGGATCACCAGGGTGATGAGGAGGGCGGTTATCGACACGGTCCGCAGGGGAGGAACGAGTTTTGTTTCAAACCATACTATACCTCTTCTTTTAATCGTCTGAGTTCTGGTGAAGTAGCCACATAAGAGGGGGAGACAAATATAGACTGCCACGGAAAAGGCTATCGTTTTCCAGGGTATGACAATTCCCGAAATTCCCAGGAGAAACTGGGCCAGCGGGGCATAGAGGAGCACCATTGAGAGCGAGTTTATGGCAGTCATTACCAGCGTATGCCCCATATCCCCTTTTGCCAGATAGCTCCACATCAAAACCATAGCAGTGCAGGGGGCAACTCCAAGAAGAATCATCCCGGCTCGGTATTCTTGGGCCACTTCAGGAGATAAGAAATCCTTGAAGACTATGCCCATGAACAGCCAGGCGAAGAAAGCCATGGTAAAGGGTTTTATGGCCCAATTGGCAACAAGAGTGGTGATTATTGGCTTTGGGGTTCTGACTGCCTTTGCCACCTGGCTGAAATCTATCTGTACCATTATGGGATAGATCATCAGGAACAGGCAGACAGCAACCGGGATAGAGACGTTGGCAACAGTTAGCCCACCTAATATATCGGAGATTTGAGGGAAAACCTTTCCTATCCCTATCCCGGCACCAATACAAAGTGCTACCCACAGGCTCAAGTATTTCTCCCAAACTCCAAGCCTTCTCTCCCTTTCTTGGGCCATATTGCGCCTCATTTTCTCAACTTACATGCCTTCACAGTAATGCTCAGAAGCTTTTCTATAGCTCCGTTTCCCTTGCTCTCTATATAGAATTCTCTGCTGGACACCACCATCACATCCTCGAAGCCGGCTTTTTTTACCTCGCCCAAGTATTCCTGCTGCTCTAAAGCCCCGGCGATACATCCTGTCCAGGCATCAGGGTCATTCTTTATCTCATCGGGGAGTTCTCTCCCAGAAACTATATCAGAGACTATGAGTCTTCCCCCGGGCTTCAGAGCCCGGTAAGCCTCCCTGAAGACTTTAGATTTATCTGGTGATAGATTGATAACGCAGTTACTGATAACGACATCCACAGATTCATCCTCGATGGGAAGTTTCTCAATTTCCCCGAGGCGGAACTCTACATTATAGTAGCCATAACTCCTGGCGATGTCTTTTGACTTGTCTACCATTTCCTGCGTCATATCAACTCCGATAACCCTGCCGGTGGGGACAACCTTATTAGCTGCCAAGAATACATCTACCCCTGCCCCCGACCCTAAATCCAGGACTACCTCGCCCGGTTTCAGGGCTGCTATAGTGGTGGGATTACTACAACCCAAACCTATAACTGCCTCTTCTGGAATATGTTCCAAATCCTCTCTCAAGTATCCGATAGCCTCAGCTTGGGACAGGGGGCTGGCTCCGCAAGCACAACTTGGGCAACAGATCTGTTGGTCTTGCTTAGCTATCTGAGCGTATCTCCTCTTCACCACTTCCTTGATTTTCTTCTCTTCCATAATTCATCTCCTGACACTTACACAGCGATAGCTCTTTCATCAGGACTTCGCTATCAATAATTAACTTGGCTAACCTATCGTTCGTGATCTCATAGTAAACCTTCTGAGTCTCTTGTCTATCCTTCACGATGTTGCACTCCTTAAGGGCTTTGAGGTGGTGGGAAATGAGGGATTGTTCTTTATTCAGAACCCTGGCGAGTTCACCAACACATCTCTCACCCTTAGTCAGCAGCTTAAGTATTTGGAGTCGCGTAGGCTCCCCAATACACCTTAAAAATCTTGCTTGATTCTCCTCTGCCGTCATATGAACCCTTGTTTATATGAATTGTAATTCATATATGAAGTGGAGTCAAAAATCGTTAACCCGGAATAATGCGTGAGATATCTATTGGACTGTATGACATGACAAGAAAACAAAGCTAGACATTATTTGTGGTTATCTCAAAATTCCAAGGCTAGATCTACTTCTTTAGTTTGTGGTGCTCTTTAAGCATACACTTATCCAAGGGACTACCTTTCCGGAGTGGAAAGCTCAAACATCCTTTCCAGTGCTTTTCTGGCACCCTGGCAAACATCCTCATCTACATGAACAATTGGTTCTTTTTGCTCCATCGCTTTTATCACCTTTTCAGCCGTAAGCATCTTCATATCAGGACATACCAGATATTTAGAGGCTGGTATGATGTTTTTCTCTGGTGAGTCCCTTTTCATCCTTGAGATTATGCCCATTTCTGTGCCTACAATGATTGTCTTTGCACTGGTTTCTTTAACATGGTGGATTAAGGCGGATGTCGAGCCAACAAAATCTGCAAGCTTTATAATCTCTGGCGTGCATTCTGGGTGGACAATTACCTCCGCCTCTGGATACCTCTCAAGATTTCTGGCGATATCCTCTGGTGTTAATGCATGATGGACGGGACAGCATCCGTTTTCCGGGACTGGAATTAGCTCTTTATCCGTCTGTGTGGCTACATAATGGGCAAGATTCTTGTCTGGGGCAAAGATTATTCTGTTTGATTTCATGCTCTTAACTAACTTTACCGCATTTGCGGAGGTGTAGATAACGTCTGAAACCGCTTTCACTTCTGACGAAGAGTTTATATAAGTGACAACCTCGGCATCTGGATATTTTTCCTTTGCCTTTAAGATATCCTTAGCCTTTATCCTTGCTGCCATGGCACATTTAGAACACGGGTCTGGATGTATAACCTTTTTATCGGGATTTAATATGGCCGCCATTTCTGCCATAAAGTCCACACCTGCAAATACAATATATTCTGCATCTACTTCTTTTACCTTCCTGGCGAGTTCCAAGGAATCACCAACGAAGCCCGCCATTCTCTGAACCTCTGGGCGAACATAATTATGGGCGAGTATTACGGCATTCCTATCCCTTTTCAGCTTCAAAATCTTTTCCACTAAAGGCAAATCTCTATTGGTTTTCAACATAACTCACTTCTTTTCTGAAATCTGCCTTGGTTGATAAGGGTTAACATGGACCATGACATCCTGCACATGCTCAATCTTGTTCTGGAGGTTGTTTTTTAGTTCGGAGGCGACCCGATGACCTTGCTCCACGGTGAGGTTGCTGTCCACAGCTACTTCTACATCAATGGTGAAGGTAGAACCACGGCGATGTACTTTGATACTATCGATTGCTTTAACTCCTCCAACCTTTAAGACTGTGGCTTTGACGCTATCTAAAACTGCTGGCTCTGGTCTTTCATCCATCAGGATTCCGATGTTTGAGCGGAGAAGGGGGAAGGACATCTTAACAATAAGGGCTGAGACCACAAGTCCAGCTATGGGGTCTGAATATTGAAAAGCCAGCCTTGCTCCAAGTATGCCAGCCAAAGCAGCCACTGAGGAATAAGCATCTGAGCGGTGATGCCAGGCATTGGTGATAACGGCTGGGCTATTGTTCCTCTTTCCTACTTTGAGCGTATAATGAAACATCCCCTCCTTTATAACTATGGAAATGGCAGCCGCTGCTAGAGCAATCGTGGCTGGAGTTTCCAGGTGCCTCTGGGCAATAAGATCGACAGCGGAAACGCCGACAAAGACGCCGGTAGCGAGGATTATGAGGGCAACCAGGAAGGCGGCAATACTTTCTGCATTGGCATGACCATAAGGATGGCTCTCGTCTGGCGGTCTTTCTCCAATTCGTAGGCCTACATAAACAGTCCCGGTGGCGAGGCAATCGGACATGGAGTGAATAGCGTCGGCTATCATGGCGTAGCTGAAGCCAAATATACCGGCAAGCAACTTGAAGATTGCTAGAGCTATATTGGTGACAAGCCCTACCAAGGTGCAGGTTTTAGAATCGAGAAGATTGATTTTCGGCATGAACTTTTATCCTCTCTCTAGCCTTAACAAACCCATCCTAGGTTACCTTAGCAAATAATTCTCTGTGGAGCGAGTGGGGCTTACGGAGTTTGACTTTGTGGTTTTTGTCTTAGAGTTCTTTTTTGAGTATCTTCTCTTTGAGGGTCTTCCACTGGTCTTTAGTGAGAATGCAGGTGTTGTCTTTCTCTCCTATTTCCACTTGCTCATCAGTTATCTTGACTACTGGGCAGCAGGAGCCTTTGCTGCATAGGCTTACGATTTTCATGTTTTTAGCCTCCTTTCGTTTGAAAATTTAGAACCCTCGTTGGCCCCACCCGCTTAAGAAAAACCCTAGGGCAATATTTCGAAAAGATAGTCCTTTCTTACTTCGATCACTGCAATATACCTTTTACGATGACGTCAACTGCCTCTTCCTCATTTAATCCCCTTGCCATCAATGTTTGCATCTGCTTCTTATCTATACTACCTATAGCGGCTTCATGAGTAACCTTTGCCTGCTCATTCTTCACATATACTATTGGTATTGCTCTTGCTATCACTCCTTTTCCATTCACGATTTCGAGGCAGTCAACATGACCTCTGGCAAAAGGGGCATTGCCGTACGTTTCGCCCATAACCACTGCTTTGGCGTTATCGTTTAATACCAGACGACTTTTTGCCAAACCCCTGGCTCCTCTTCCATCAAGGTGGATTTTCTCTACGATTTTTATATCGTCTTCCTTTTTACCAAAGATCTTTACTAAAAGCTCATTTATGCTTTTCTCCTCGCCAAAAATCTCAAAGTCGTAGTCCAACATGCCCACGCAGCCTTCGATCAAGGTGAAGGTGCTTTGCCAGACACCTTGCTTGCCTACCTCGATTTTTGCCTTTGGGATAACCTTAACTCCGCCGGACTCCCCATGATAATGAGTTTCTTGGTAGCAAAACTTGGCGTTATTCCCAATTTTTATATCGGCGTCCATTTTATGTATTACATTGATGGCATTGGGGAAAATACAATGGGCAATCACGGTTACCTCGCTGTTGGCTTGTGCCTCTACTCTCAATATAATTTCCTGCAGCCCCTCCTTAGGCAAAACACCAAAGCATAAGTGGACTGGGTATTTGATTTTCGCCCCTTCCTCCACTAAAAAGTAGATATTAACACCAGTTTCTGTCTCTTCTGTCTCTACTTTTATCCCTTTGACCTCGTTAGCACTGAGGACTCTATTTTTATGGATAACAAGATTGCCTACTTCCTTGCTTCTTAGGGCATCAAGACTCCCACCTGCCTTACCGTAGGCTTCGAGTATCGCTTCGTATTCGTTGACAACAATCATTTCTTAAGCCCCCTCATAAGCTGGCTCACCGATATGGTCACATGTCCGGCAATTATTCTTAAACCACTGACACATCTCCTCTGGTGCTCCGGTATTAATTATCTTTCCGGCACACATCACAGAGACCCCATTTGCTATTTCTATGCCTGTTTCACTATGCGTGATTAAAAGCACCGCAGAGCCTTGTTTACTCATTTCAACTATCCCATTCATGATATGGGGCAGTGAGATTACATCTATGCCAGAATCAGGCTCGTCTAAAATAGCCAATTTCGGTTTCATAGCCAGGACGGAGGCAAGCTCCACCCTTTTTCTCTCTCCTCCGCTTAGGCTCACATCAACGGCTCGATTTAGATATTCTGCTGGGGAAAGCCCGACCATCCAGAGATAACTTTCGCTCTCGTTTGAGTCCAAATTCCTGCTTAACTTCAAATATTCCTTTATGCTAAGCCCTTCAAACTTTGCCGGCTCTTGCCAGGCCAGAGTTATCCCCATCCTTGCCCTCTCTGAAATTGTGCACTTGGTGATATCTCGACCTTCAAATATTATGCTTCCCTCATCTGGGTAACCTATCCCCATTAGTAAGTTAGCCAGCGTTGTCTTTCCAGTCCCGTTTACCCCCAATAAGCCATGTATCTTGCCCTTCTTCACTTCTAGATTTAAACCGTTGATTATAGGCTTGCCATTTAGCGTTAGTTTAAGCCCTTTTACTTCTAACACTTGCTCATTCTCCTTTGGTTTCAATCGCCGATGGCACTATCTTTTGCAAGCAGCACAGCTTACGGCAGAGCATGTGCTGCAAGGGGAACTTCCACCGATCGAGGCGGATTCCTCTTCCGTGTGGTTAGAAGGGCAAGCGAAGGAAGAGAACATTCGCTTAGCGCCGTTATGACAATAAGGACAAGAGGCAATTTCGTCTGACTGGGATAAGGGGCGAAGTAATTCAAACTTAAGATTACAATGTGGACAAAAATATTCATAGATAGGCATTTTTACCGCTCGATCTCCTCTTCAAACATAAAAATTATGAACCGCTGGAAGGGCATTTTGTTTCTGGGGTTATTGGGAAGCCCCGATCCTCTCATGGAGCGATTCCTCCTTCAAGGTTGTATTTTCCTCGCATAGCCTTTCTTTTTTTATCCCTTTTTCTCTCAAAAGCCTTTAGGAACACCTCGGGGATTTTGGGAACCTGAGCATCTGCCCATCTTTTAAGGCAAGTAAAGGAACAGAAATTGTACTGCTCAACTGCTCCCAAGCCTTTCCAGTGCGAAACCGTAAGCCAGCCGCTGAGCGCCTCGCAAGGTCGCTTCTCAGGGGAGAATTCCACTCTCTCATCACAAGAATGACAAATAAAAGCCTTTGGCATTTCAGTCCCTAGCTAGTTCCCCTTTTGTCTCTTTCTTATAGCATAGTCCTTTAATCAGATGGCAATCACTTCCTTAACTTCAGGCACTTGCTCTTTAAGCACACGCTCAATTCCCTGTCGCAAGGTTATGGTCGCCATTGGACAGCCTCCGCAGGCACCGGTGAGCTTCACCTTGACCACACCGTTGCTGACATCTACCAGCTGGACATCACCGCCATCTGCTAGCAAAGCAGGTCTTATTTGCTCTAGTGCTGCTTCTATCTTCTCTCGCATAATTAACCTCCTTCCTTCTAGCTTCAGCCTCTACTATAAACTCCGACATTGCTCGAAACATAGATTCCCTATAGAAAATTAAAAATCAAAGGGCAAGAGTCAAAATGACAATTCAAAATGCAAACTTTTTAACTTTTGCTCTGTCATTTTGCATTTCAATAGGACTTCTTTTATTAAGGCTATTTTATCTCCGGGCAAGAAACAAGTCTACTTTGTCAATCTTAGCTGGCATACTACCTCTCTGACTTTACACCTGGCAGTTGCCTCTTTCCTAGTTTGCCGCTCGACCAGATCCTGTAAAGTCGTAGATTCTAAAACTCCGTCTATGGCTTTTTTTACCTCACCCCAGATGTCGCGAGTGACACAAAGGTCTGAACAAGGATATGACTTTGGATTATCGACACACTCTACCGGAGCAATCGAGCCCTCGAGAAGTTGAATCACCTCGCTGAGCTTAATCTCCTCTGGGTGCTTGAGCAGTGAAACTCCACCCCGAGGCCCGCGAGTGCTCTTTATTATTCCCGCTGCTATAAGAGGCGCGATTAAATGCTCCAGGTAGGGCAGTGGAATCTCTTGTCTTCGAGCAACATCTTTCAATGGAACTAGTCCCTCACCCCAGTGAAGGGCTAAATCTAAAAGCGCTCTGGTTCCATACCGTCCTTTAGCGGAGAGCTTCATTGAATCCCTGCTTTGTTGACCAAAATAATCAACAAAGCCTACAATATCATAGGATTGGGAGCCTGTCAAAAGTTTTTGTTTTGACAGGCTTGCTAGCTAATGTTATTATAACTTATATAAGGGAAGATTTTAACCCAAGGGTTTAATTGTAAAAGTATGGTCAGTTTATTTAGCGGAGGATTTGGGGGGTGGTGATAGGTGGACGACGCCGATAGTTGGCTTTTGTTAGCCTTTCTACTCTGCTTAGCTCTGTCAGCTTTCTTTTCCAGTGCTGAGGCAGCTTTTATCTCTCTGCCCAAGCTTCGCATAAGATATCTGGTAGAAAGCGGTGTTAAGGGAGCAAGGCAGCTAGCTAAAGCTGCTGATAGACCAGAGAGGTTTTTAGCCACTGTTTTATTAGGTAATAATTTGGTAAATGTGGCGGCAGCTACGCTGGGCACTATTATGGCAGTGGCTGTCTTTGGCTTGCCATGGGGGCCAATCATAGCCACTGTTGGAGTGACAGCCTTGATTTTAGTTTTTGGAGAGGTTATCCCCAAGACTTTAGCTGTCCACCGTGCTCAGCGACTATCGCTGCTTTATATTAATCCAGTGAGGATAATAGAGTGGTGCCTTTATCCCTTTGTCTTGGCATTGGATCGTATTGGTTTAGGGTTTATTAAAATGGTGGCTGAGACTGAGGAGGATAGGAAGCTAGTGAGCGAGGGTGAGATACGCTCCGTTATAAGCGCCGGTGAGGATGAAGGAGTGGTAGAAGAGGATGAGGCAGAGATGCTGCACAAAGTGTTTGAGTTTACTGATCGCCCGGTAAGTAAGGTAATGATTCCCAGGACGGAAATCGCCTGGGTAGAGCAAGGAACGAAGCTAAGCGTTTTTCTAGCTATCTATGCTCAAACGCCTTATAGCCGCTTTCCCGTCTATAAAGATAATACTGATAATGTGGTGGGTATCTTGTTTGCTAAAGATGTGCTTATGAAGTTAACTGATAACTGTGCAAGCGAAGAAATTGTTATTGATGGTTTGATACGACCGGCTCACTTTGTGCCAGAGAGCAAGCATCTGGGAGAGCTTCTCACCGAGATAAGAGACGGCGGTTATCACGTAGTAATTGTTGTCGATGAATTTGGGGGTATAGCTGGAATGGTTACCTTGGGGCAGCTCACTGAGGAGATTGTGGGCGATATTCGGCATGAATTGATTAAGGAAGATAGGGACTTCGTGGTAACCGGTGATAATGTCTTTCAGTTGGATGGTGGATTCCGGGTGGAGGAGGCTAACGATGAACTAGGACTAGAACTGCCTCTTGGTGATTATGAGACTGTGGCGGGCTTTATTCTGAGCTGTCTTGGGCGGATACCCAGGCAAGGTGAGCAATTGAAGTATCGGAACCTGAAATTCGTTATCACTGAAATGCGAGGGGTGAAGATAGAGAAAGTTATGGTGACCAGGGAAAAAGATGCAACGCCTGCGTCTTAGGTTTGGTCGTGGGGATGAGGTTAAGTTTATTTCTCATCTTGATGTGGTGAGGTTTTGGGAAAGGGCATTCAGGCGGGCAAAAATACCTTTGGCTTATTCTCAAGGTTTTACCCCCCATCCACGAATTTCACTCGCAGCGCCTTTAGCTGTAGGGGTAACCAGTGAGGCTGAACTCATGGATGTATGGCTAAGTTGCTGGATGCCTCCTCAATCTCTTATGATGTGGGTGAAGAGTCAATTGCCTTGCGGGTTTGAGATATTCGATGCCTGGCAGGTAGGGCTAAATATCCCCTCGCTCCAATCTTGCCTTGCTTTCGCCGAGTACCGTGTTGAGGTAAAGTCAGGGAAAAGCAAGCAAGATGTAGAGGCCTCACTTCACTCCTTGCTTCAGGCCAGGGAGTTACCCTGGCATCACTCCCGAGGTGACAAAATGAAGCTATATGATTTGCGAGACTTAATAGATGATTTATGGGTTATCGGCCACCATCCTGAACCCTTCGCTGCTTGTCATTCTGAGGGAGAGAAGCGACCGAAGAATCTTGCTCAGGGCAGGCTCCGTGAAGGGTCTATATGTATTTTGGGAATGAGATTGCGCTGTGATGCTAAAGGTAGCGGTAGGCCAGAACAGGTAGTTGTTGCCTTGGGTTTCCCCCAATATCCTGAAGCTATTCACCGTACCAAGCTCATTTTGAAAGGAATGTCTCCCTGAGCCTGGGGAATAGCCTCAGGCGACTAGACATGATGACTCTAGCTCAGAATGCCCCTGACCCAGCTCGCCAGCAAAAAGCTCGGGAATATAGTAAGCTCTCACGGCGTCTGCTATCTCTTGAGCTAGGGATAGGGGCTATTTTGCTACTAGCTCTTCTCTTTACAGGAGTTTCCGCTAGGCTAGTTAGTTTTTTGCCCTTTGCTTCTCCATGGTCAGCAGCCTTATATTTGCTGATTCTAGTATTAGGCTATGGAATAATCATGGCGCCGCTGGGCTATTATCAAGACTTTGTGTTGCCTCATCGCTATGGCTTGTCAACCCAAAATGTGATCGGCTGGCTGAAAGACAAAGCTAAATCTTTACTCCTGGGATTGGTATTGGGCTTGTGTCTGGTCACAGTTATTTACTGGCTTATGGAATGGCTCCCTTCATTGTGGTGGTTAGCTGATATTTGATGATTCTAGTATTAGGCTATGGTATAATCGTGGCACCGCTGGGCTATTATCAGGACTTTGTGTTGCCTCATCGCTACGGCTTGTCAACCCAAAATGTGGTCGGCTGGCTGAAAGACAAAGCTAAATCTTTACCTCTGGGATTGTTATTGGGCTTGTGTCTGGTCACAGTTATTTACTGGCTTATGGGACGTCTCCCTTCATTGTGGTGGTTAGCTGTGGGATTAATTATGTTTTTGCTGACTCTGTTTCTCACCTGTCTAGCCCCTACGCTTCTTATATCCCTGTTCTTCAAATTGGAACCTCTGAAGGAAGGAGAGCTTAAAGAGAGGTTGGCGAATCTGTCCAGGCGAGCTAAGGTTGATGTTAAGGATGTGCTTAGCATGAATCTAAGTAGTAAAGCCACTACAGCCAATGCCATGTTGAGTGGCTGGGGCAAATCCAGACGTGTTATTATCAGTGATACCTTGCTCCAGAGTTATTCATTTGATGAGATAGAGGTAACTTTAGCTCACGAGCTAGGTCACCACATTCATCGCGATATTCCTAAGCTCATGCTGATTCGGCCAGTCGCCTTTTTGCTGGCATTTTATTTAACCAGTCTAGCTCTTACGGCTGGAGTGGTGTTATTTTCCTTCCAAGGGATAAGTGATGTGGCTGGCTTTCCTTGGCTAGTTCTGGTTTTAGCTGTGTTTATGTTGATATTACAGCCACTTCTTAATTGGTATAATCGTCGCATTGAACTGGCAGCAGACGAGGCTGCACTGAAGCTAAGCAATAATCCTCAAGCTTTCATTGGCTTGATGACTAAGTTAACTGACCAGAACTTGATTGAAGCTGAGCCTGGTAAGTGGGCAAAGATTTTATTTTATGACCATCCCTCTTATGGGGAGAGAGTGAAGTTAGTTCATAAAAGCATTCAGCAGTCAGTCCCTAGCTGAAAACTGATAGCTGATAGCTGATAAAGGAGGCAATTTCTTGAAACTTATCTTAGTTAGGCATGGTGAAACTTATTGGAATAAAGAGCGGCGTGTTCAGGGAAGCGGCAGCGATACTGAGTTAAGCGAGGCTGGGTTAAAACAAGCTAATAAGTTAGCCTCATGGCTAAAGGATAAGAATATTGATGCCATAATTTCCAGTTCCCTAAAGCGAGCTGTAAGTACAGCCGAGGCTATAGCTAGCCAGCATCAATTGCCTGTAGAAATTGATGCCGGACTTAAGGGGATTAGTTTTGGTGAATTGGAGGGTTTGTCTGTGTCTAGTTTGAGCACTACCTTTAGCCAGTTCTTGATGCGGTGGTGGCAGGGGGGAGGGTCGGAAAGGTTGCCTGGTGGGGAAAGCCTTGTTGAGCTACAGGAAAGATCCTGGGCGAGCATCGAACGTTTGTTAGCAGAGCATAAAGATGGCATGGTGGTAGCTGTCAGCCATTACTTTGTCATCTTGGCTATCATCTTTAAAGCTTTGGATTTACCGCTGGACTATCTCGCCAAATTCAAGGTAGACCTTGGAGGGGTAAGCATCCTTGAGTTTGAGGATTATGGGCCGCGTTTGGTAGCATTTAATGATACTTCCTACCAAGGGGTCATTGCGAGGGTAAGCCGAAGCCCTGAGCAAAGCGAAGGGGAAGCGACGAAGCAATCTCTATGAAAAAGATTGAGCTGGAAACAAG
>WJOY01000047.1 GCA_009619075.1 Dehalococcoidia bacterium | reverse complement strand
TACCTGTGCTCATAAACACAGCGTCTTCGCCGTTATCTGAATAATACCTTGGGCGATTGCCCGCTACTCGAAATCCATATTTCTTATAAAGTGCCTGTGCTACCACATTAGAAGCACGCACTTCTAAGGTGATTACATTGGCATGTAATTGAGTAGCCACCTCAATAACTGAAATGAGCAGTCCTTCGCCTATTCCCTTGCGGCGATAATTATTTCTTACCGCAATAGCGATGATGTGTGCCTCATTTAGCATAGTCCAGAAGCCAGCAAAGCCAATTATGTATTCTTTACCATAGAGGTTGTTTTGCACCGCACTCGTGCTAATAGCTAAATGGTGATGGCCCAAGAGGCGCTTGAGCCAGGACTTCTTTTGCCTATCTTCCCGGCTTGGTTTTGATCCAGTCCCCTTCTCAATACAAGCTACTATGTAGTGGGCTAATGAATTGTGAATCTCCTGCTTGTATGAAGTGTAAGGGCGAAACAGCGACTCGCCAGGGAAAGCCTCGCGGTCAATCTCAGTTACTTGGGGGATATCCGCATCCTCCATAGGGCGAATAAGGTAAGCTACTTCTGGCATTGGTTAAATTTTAACATAGCTGGTGATACAAGGCATATCGCTTCAGAGGCTACCCTGCTATAATAAAATTATAGCTGTGAGAACTAATTCGTTAAATCTTCGCGTTCAGCTAGCTCCGCGTCATCCTAAAGGGTTAATGCTGGATAATCCAGTGATGACAGCTTCGGGCACTTTTGGTTATGGCACGGAATATAGCAAGATTATTGACATACAGAAGCTAGGGGCAATTGTTTGTAAAGGCACTACTCTTATGCCAAGGAGGGGCAATCCTCAGCCACGACTGGTGGAAACAGTGGGTGGCTTGCTTAATTCTGTAGGTTTGGAGAATATTGGCGTTGATGCTGTGATCAAGGATAAAGCCCCCATATGGGCAAGCTGGCGAGTTCCTGTTATAGTCAACGTGGCTGGGGAAACAATAGAAGAATATACTCAGGTGGTGACCAGGTTGGAAGGCATACCCGGGGTAAGCGGCATTGAATTAAACATTAGCTGCCCTAATATTTCAGCGGGTGGAATTGAGTTTGGAGTAAACCCAAAACTTGCTGCTGAAGTAACTTCAGCAGTTAAAGCTGTGACCAGCTTGCCCGTCATGGTAAAACTAAGCCCTAATGTAACTGATATTAAGGAAATTGCCTTAGCAGTGGAAAGTGCTGGAGCTGATGCCATATCCTTGATTAACACGGTGAAAGGGATAGCGATTGACATAAGCAAAAGAAAACCGTGCTTAGGGAATATTACTGGTGGACTTTCTGGTCCGGCTATCAAACCCATAGCACTTTATATGGTGTATGAAGTAGCTAAGGTCGTGCATATCCCATTGATAGGTTGCGGTGGGATTGGTTGTGCTGCAGATGCCTTAGAATTCATTATGGGTGGGGCTAGCGCAGTACAAGTTGGTAGCGCCAATTTAACCAACCCTCGTGCCAACCTTAATATATTGGAAGGGATAAAGCATTTTATGAGCGATAAAGGAATCCACAATTTAGCTGAACTGATTGGTGTTGCTCAGGTTTAATTACCGGAAGATTTACTCCGGCCCAACCGGTTAGCCAGGCCGGAGCATCTGCCTATTTCTTTTCTGGGTTACCTTTACTCGTAAAGGCGGTTAGCAAGTCCATAGGTAAGGGGAAAAGAATGGTATTGCTTCTTTCCGTAGCAATAGCTGTTAGCGTTTGCATATAGCGAAGCTGTAGGGCTGCGGGTTGCTTGGACATGACTTCAGCAGCTTGAGCTAGCTTTTCAGCTGCCTGGTATTCACCTTCAGCGTGAACAACCTTGGCTCGCCTGTCTCGCTCGGCTTCAGCCTGTGCCGCCATAGCCCGTTTCATATTTTCGGGCAATTGTACCTCCTTGGTTTCTACCATGCTTACTTTTATCCCCCAAGGGTCTGTGCCTTCATCAACAATCGTTTGCATCTTTTCATTAAGCCGATCTCGATGAGCTAGTAACTCGTCTAATTCAGATTGCCCGACGACATTCCGTAAGGTAGTCTGGGCCAGTAAGTGGGTTGCCTTGATATAGTTATTTACTTTAAGAATGGCTTTTGCTGCATCAAGCACGCGAAAGTAAACTACGGCATCAACTCTGACGGTAACATTGTCCACAGTCATGCATTCCTGCTCCGGAACATCCATAGTGATTACACGAAGGTCAACCCTCCTTATACGCTCAATGAAAGGTATGAGGATAATAAGGCCGGGTCCCCTGAGACCAACGAATCTGCCCAGTCGGAAAACAGCTCCTCTTTCATATTCTTGAACGACCTTGAGAGCATTTGACAGAAGTAGTATTACTGCTAGGGCGATAATAATGTAAAAAATCCAACCCGTTACCATGTTATTTGTCCTCCTTTTCCTTAGATTTTTTTGTTACCCACAATTTCAAGCCTGCTACTTTAGTTATGACCACCTCCTCATCAGTTTTTATTTTACTCCCTGCGGCTATGGCTGTCCAAAGTTCGCCTTCAGCCAAAACTGTGCCGGTAGGATTGAGCTCTGTTTGCGTTACAGCTACCTTACCTACCATATCCTCTGTGCCGGTAGCGAGTTTTCGTCTTCGATCTTTAATGATAGCAAAAATGACAAAGGCAATAAAAGCAACAGCAAAAATTATGACTACAATAACAGGCCCTGTTATTCCCACAGCTAGTGCTTCTGATACTTTAAATAACGCTTTAGACAACGCCTTAAATAGTGCTTCTAACTCTTCAGGTAATGATTCGACAAAAGGCGATTCCATGAATAGCAAACTACCCTCCTATTCTTTAGATTTTTTTGTCACCCGCAATTTCAATTCTTCTACTTTGGTTATAATCACTTCCTCACGTGGTGCTATTTTACCCTCTTCAGCTATGGCTGCCCACAGTTCGCCTTCAGCTAGAACAGTGCCTGTGGGGTCAAGGGGTGTTTTAGCTATAGCTATTTTCCCTATCATGCCCTCAGCGCCAGTAGCCTTGCGTCTCTTCTGACCTCTAATAATAGCACCGATGACGAAGATGGCGAAGGCGGCGATGGCAATTGTGACACCGACAATTAGTCCACGATTCACCTCTATTCCTGGACTATGGCTGAATAAGATCAGCGACCCCATAACCAGCGAGATTATACCTCCGGCAGTCAGTAACCCAAAACTAGTGGTGAAATACTCGGCGATAAAAAGCCCCATAGCAAGCAAGATAAGTGCTACACCTCCCCAGTAAGCATTAAGCACTCCCAAGGAGTAAAAAGCCAAGAGCAAGCTAAGGCCACCGGCTACCCCGGGGAAAATTAACCCTGGGTTGGAAATCTCAGTGATTAGCCCTATGGTAGCCAGGGTAAGCAGGATGTAGGCAATATTTGGGTCGCTGATGGCTTGCAAGAACTGCTCAATGGCATTCATTTCATTTCTAATTGTCTCGTAGCCCGTAGTGTTAATAGTAACTTCCTCGCCATTGGCTAAAGTAACTTTCCAGCCATTGATTTGGGAAATAAGGCTTTCTAAGTTATCAGCTCTCATATCAATAAGGTTATATTCCAGGGCATCAACATCGGTAAAGGATTTACTTTCTGTCACGGCTAGCTCAGCTTCTTCCATATTGCGACCCCGCTCCTCGGCAATGGTCTTCATCCACTTGGCTGAGAACTCGACTATCTTTTTCATTTGCTCTTCTGGTATTTCCTCTCCTCCAGCAGCTACGGGATGGGCAGCGCCAATAGTGGTGCCCGACGTCATAGCGGCTATATGGGCGGATAAAGTAATGAAAGTTCCTGCTGAAGCAG
The DNA here is from genome assembly GCA_009619075.1 of Dehalococcoidia bacterium. GTDB lineage: Bacteria > Chloroflexota > Dehalococcoidia > GIF9 > AB-539-J10 > 20-14-all-45-10. The sequence goes on along the minus strand of WJOY01000047.1, from coordinate 38,141 downwards.
CCCAGGCACCTTTAGGGGAAACGTAAACTACGATAGGCACGTCAGCATTCATAATGCTCTGGACTATTTTCTCCGTCGCGGTGAGAAGCCCTCCTGGCGTATTTAATTCAATAATGCAAACAGTAGCATTCTCATCTTCAGCCTGGCTAATACCTCGATCAATGTAATCAGCCACCACTGGCACAATGGTGCCTTCCACATGAAGAATTTCAATCGTTGGACTGGAAGCGCTAATTATGCTGCCTCCCAAAGCCCCAACTATTGTGATTATAAACAAGGCAAGAAAGAAAATCCTAAGTAAAGTTCTACCCATCTATGCTTAACCTCAGATTAATTATAAACTAAGCAACAAAAAGCAACAAATTTTAGGGTATTTATTTTGTCACCCTGAGCGGTATGAGATTATTCGCTACGCTCAGAATGACAGGTGGGTATGGTTAAATAACAACAAATTTATCATTGAAGGCAGAAGTAGCTTAGTGTAGAATAGAGCGACTCAATAAGTCAAAAAAATGGAAAGCAAAAAATGTAAAGGAATGCGGGACTTGCTTCCTGAGGATATGGTGCGCTTTCGGCATATCGAAGATGCCTTTCGAAATTGCTGTGGTAAGTATGGGTATCAAGAGGTAAGAACACCGACCTTAGAATACCTCCATCTATTCACGGCTGCGGGAACGCTTACTCCAAGTATGTTAGGCAAGGTATATTCCTTTCTTGATTGGAATGGCTGGAGTGGTGAGAGGGTGGTCTTGCGACCAGACGGCACTATTCCCGTAGCCAGGCTTTATATTAACAATCTAAGTGAACACGAGATAGCTAAACTTTTCTATGTGACTAATATCTTTGCCTTTGAAGAAACAGGCCGGGAGAACAGGGAGAGGTGGCAGTGTGGCGCTGAGTTTTTAGGCGGTACTAAATTGGCCGCGGATGCCGAGATAATTTCATTGGCTAAAGAGGTTGTACATAAGCTTGCCTTAGCTAACATTAGATTACAATTATCTCATGCTGGCTTGGTGAAGGCATTGATTAAGGAACTTAAGCTTGGCCCGGGCAAAGAGGCTAAAGTAACAAGCCGTGTTTTAGATGGAGATTGGCAAGCATTAATGGAGGCAAAATCAACTAGACCTGAACTGGATAGACTTCTATCTCTGCTTCTAAGCCTAAAGGGAAAGTCAAGCGGTTTCCTGCAGAATACAAAAGCTTTGTGCCAGCAAGTTTCATCGGATTTCAAGTCTAGTATGGAGGATTTCATAAACATCACCACATTGCTAGACAGCCTGAGCTGTAATTATGAAATTGATATCACGGCAATACGAGGGTTCGAGTACTACACCGGAATTTGCTTCCAGTTATTAGCTGATAAGGAGAAAATAGGTGGGGGAGGAAGGTATGATGACCTTATTCCCTTTATGAGCGGGAAAAACATTCCTGCTTGCGGCTTTGCCCTTTATATTGACCCGATAATGAAATTGCTTCCATTAGTAGGAAGTAAAGAGGGCACCGAATCCAGAATTTTAATTAAGGGTGAGGAGTCAACTCTGGAGATAGTGAGAACATGCTTCACTCTAGCTCAATCGCTTCGTGAGGCGAAGCGCACAGTGGAAATCGCCTTCACTGAACGAGAGCCATCTAACTATCGCTGGGTTATCGCGGTTACTAAGAAGCCATCTCCATTTGTGCTCATAGATCGTCAGCAGAAGCAGCGGAGAGATGTAGCCTCCGCGGCGGAGATTCTTAATATACTGGGCAGGTAAAATAATCTGTGGAATACCAACCGTGCCATATCAAACTCGCCTTGCCTAAAGGTAGGTTCTTACTGTCTACGGCTAATTTGCTTAAAGGGGTAGGGATGGGCATTAAAGGCTACAGCAATAAAACGAGGCGATATCGCCTTCAATCGAGAAGGTTCTCTTGCCTTTCGGCCAAGGTATTTCAGGAGAAAGATATTCCTATACAAGTAGCCATAGGCAATTATGACCTGGGAATATGTGGCTTGGATTGGGTTGAGGAACTTTTGGCGAGGTATCCAGCGAGCGCCTTAGTAAAAATATCAAGTCTAAATTACGGTGAAGGTGGTGTATATGCGGTGGCCAGCTACCAAGCCGGGATATCCAATCTTGACGGATTGTTAGCCAAGCGGTATAACTGGCGCATAGTAAGCGAGTATCCTAATTTAGCTCAAGTTTTTGCCTTAAATCTCAGGATGAAGGCCTTTAAGATTTTCCCGGTATGGGGAGCTGCTGAAGTTTATCCTCCAGATAGCGCTGATCTGGCAATACTGTGGGCAAGGAATGAAAATGAGATAAAGGAGCAAAGTTTGGTTCCCTTAATGAAGTTACTCCCGGTCACAGCCTTTCTAATCGCTAACCGAGAAAGCTTAGAGAATAAAGATCTGAGCCAGATATTGAGTTGTTTTAGCAATGCTATTGCAAGCCGAAATAATGTTGTTACAAGCCCTAGTAAGGTCATTGCGAGGAGCGAAGCGACGAAGCAATCTCATTGGCAAGCGAAGGAAATCAAGCTAGCTTTGCCTGATGGACATCAGCAACTACCTACGGCGCAGTTTTTGAAGCGGGTTGGGCTTAATATTCAGGGGTATACAGAGGAAGTATTGAACCGTCGCCCCTCTTCCGATTTAGATTGGCTTGGCATTAAGGTAATCAGACCTCAGGATATGCCTCTTCAAGTGGCTAATGGCAATTTTGATTTAGCCATAACCGGTAAGGATTGGTTGCTGGAGCACCTCTATCGTTTCCCCTCAAGCCCAGTGAAGGAGTTACTTGATCTGGGCTTTGGTATGGTTAAAATTGTGGCTGCAGTGAGTCAAGATATGCCTATAACCGACGTTGCTGACTTAAGATCGCTTATTCAAAGTGGTAAACTTACCCTATTAAGAGTAGCTTCAGAGTACGTAAACATCGCGGATAAGTATCTTCGAGATAACTATATCAACCCCTACAAGGTAATCCCAACTTGGGGGGCGAGTGAAGTTTTCCTGCCCGAGGATGCCGATTTGCTCATTGACAATACCCAAACTGGGGAAACACTGGCGCAACATGACTTAAAAGTTATCGCTGTGCTTTTCGAATCCACTGCTTGTCTAATCGGAAACAAAGACAGCCTTGACTTCCCTGGTAAAAAGGAGAGGATTGAATTTCTTATGCAAACATTACGCAGAGGGCTCTCATGATTAACTCTCCCTTTTGTCATTGCGAGCCAATTCTCCTCTCCCGTCAAGGGAGAGAATTAAGGTGAGGGTGAAAAGATTATTATGATAAGAGTCAAAGGATTTAATAAGGCAAGACAATTGCTGACCAGAAAAACTTTTCTGGAATCTTTCATTGTCTCGCCGCAAGTGGCAACACAAATAAAGCACGTCTTTGGAGAAGAACTTTCCCCCAAAGAAGTAGTGGAACGTATCATTGGTGACGTTCGTGATAAAGGTGATGAAGCTCTTTTCTATTATGCTAAAAAGTTAGATGCTGTCGAACTTGATTCCTTAGAGGTAGGCAAGCAAGAAATTTCAGCAGCTTACGATATGGTAGGCAAGGGACTTGTCTCAGCGCTCGAATTAGCAGCTAAGAGAATACGAGATTTCCATCTTGTTTGTGCCGGTAAGAGTGGCACTATATTTGTTAACCAATATTTAGCCAGGCAAGTCCAGCCACTAGATAGAGTGGGTTTATATATTCCAGGTGGTACTGCTACCTATCCATCTACGGTGCTAATGACAGCCATACCAGCTAAGATAGCTGGGGTCAGGGAGATTATCGTGGCTTCGCCACCTGGTAAAAATGGCAGCATCCCGGCACCTACATTGGTAGCGGCTGATATTGCAAAAGTCGAGCGTATTTTCAAAGTTGGCGGGGCTCAAGCTATCGCTGCTTTAGCTTTCGGGACTGAGTCAATACCCAAAGTGGACAAAATCTGTGGCCCCGGCAATATCTTTGTGACCTTGGCTAAGAAAATGGTCTATGGCACAGTGGCTATTGATGGACTTCAAGGACCAAGCGAGATAGTGATTGTGGCTGATGAGACAGCTAACCCTTCACTTTGCGCCGCTGACCTTCTAGCTCAAGCTGAGCATGACCCTTTAGCGCAGGCGATTTTGATTACTACTTCGTCTGGTTTGGCTAATCAAGTTGAGAGAGAAGTGGTTCAGCAATTGGGGAAGTTGAAACGCCGCTCTATCGCTACCCAGGCTATTGATAGAGGAATGATTATATTGGTCAATAACTTTGATGAGGCTATCGAACTGGTCAACCTTTATGCTCCAGAGCATCTTTCTCTCATGGTATCTGATGCCTCCTCCATAATGCCCAAGATTCATAATGCGGGCTGTATTTTTATTGGAGAAGATTCACCGGTGGTTTTAGGGGATTATATTGCTGGTCCATCACATGTATTGCCTACCCAAGGCAGTGCTCGCTTTAGCTCCTCTTTAGGTGTTGAGGATTTCCTAAAAATTACCAATATTGTCGCTCTAGACAAGGCGACTATGCGAGAACTAAGCCAAGCAGCGGTGATAATAGCTAAAGCTGAGGGGTTGGATGCCCACGCTCAAGCGATGGAAAGAAGGATAAGAATGCAAGGAAATCTTAAGTAATATTTTGCTCTCCCTTAATGGGAGATGCCTCTCTACAGAAAAGGATGAGAGCTAACTAAAAGATTAAAATGCAAAAGGCAAAAATACAGAGCAAAAATAAAAAGTTTTACATTTTAAGTTGTCATTTTGATTTTTTATTTTTACCATTTGGTTTTAGTTGAAATGGATATGAAAGAACTAATCAGACCTGAATTGGTAACTATGAAAAGCTACACTCCTATTGAGCCAATGGATATTTTGAGCCAGCGGGCTGAATTATCTGTAGAAAGGATAATTAAACTCGATGGCAATGAGAACCCTTACGGTTGCTCCCCCAAAGTCTATCAAGCTTTAGCTAACTACCCTTACTATTATATCTACCCCGACCCGGAACAAAGAAGGCTTAGACAAGCCTTAGAGAAATATACCGGCTCAAATCGTGAGCACATTGTTTGTGGCAGCGGCAGTGATGAACTAATTGATCTTGTTCTGAGGCTTTTCCTTAAACCTGAAGATAAGGTTATCAATTGTCCACCAACATTTGGTATGTATCCCTTTAGTACTGAGGTGTGTGGTGGTAAAGTGGTTGATGTACCTAGAGGTGGAGATTTTGCTATCGATTTAGCTGGCATTAAGAGAATATTGGATGAAAAGACTAAGGTTATCTCTGTCGCTTCACCTAATAATCCTACGGGCAACACTGTTACTGAGCAGGAGATAATGGAACTTGTCAACACTGGGAAAATTGTGATGGTGGATGAAGCTTACTTTGAGTTTAGTAATGTCACTATGGCTAATTTAGTGCCCAACTATTCCAACTTGATAGTGCTGCGTACATTCAGCAAATGGGCTGGGCTAGCCGGTTTAAGAATAGGCTATGGCATCTTCCCTACTGAAATAGCCAGCTACCTTATGAAGATTAAGCAACCATATAATGTTAATGTCGCAGCACAGGCAGCCGCCTTAGCTTCTCTGTCAGATATAGAGTATCTTCGTGGCAATGTAGCAAAAATAGTTGCTGAACGGGAACGGCTTTTTAATAAACTAAAAGAGCTAGAATGGCTAAAACCCTATCCTTCCAGTGCTAATTTTATCCTCTGCTCCTTACATTGTCATTCTGAGCTTCCTTTTTGTCATTCTGAGCGCAGCGAAGAATCTCTGGCTAAAGAGATTTGGCGTCAGTTGCAAAAGAGAGGCATCTTTGTCCGCTATTTTGATAGCCCACGATTAAGAAATTATCTGCGGATAAGCGTGGGTAAACCTGAGGACACCGATGTCTTAATTGAGGCATTAAAAGGAATGTGTTAAGGTAGCAATATGTCTTCTTGTCATTGTGCGATTACCCTCTTTGTCATTGCGAGGAGCAAAGCGACGAAGCAATCTCTAAAGGAGGAATTGAAGCATGGCTGAAAGGAAAGCGGTAGTGACTCGTGAAACTGCAGAAACGAACGTCAGGGTGGAGCTGAATGTTGATGGCAGTGGGCAATTCAAGATTACTACAGGTATAAGGATGTTTGACCATCTTCTGGCTCAGCTAGCTCAGCATGGAGTATTTGACATAAAACTCTCAGCCACAGGTGCCGACCAGCACCATGTAGTCGAGGATGTAGCTATCTCTCTGGGTAAAGCCTTTAATCAAGCCCTGGGAGAAAAGCGAGGCATTACCCGAATGGCACATGCTATCGTGCCCATGGATGAAGCTCTGGCAGCAGTAGCAGTGGATATAGGGGGAAGAGCCTACAGTGTGATAGAAGCATCCTTCAGTGAAGCTAGCATAGGTGATTTGGAAGCTGATTTAATCCGCCATTTCCTTGTTTCCTTTGCCTCCGAGGCTAGAATTAACCTTCATGCCAAAGTGCTCACCGGCATCAATGACCATCACAAAGTTGAAGTCTTGTTTAAAGCCTTAGCCCGAGCCCTGGATTCGGCTACCCGCATTGATGAGCGAATTATCGCCAGGATTCCTAGCACCAAAGAGATTATTGAGAACTAAGAGTCTCTCTCAGCATGCCGAGGAACAGGTACACCTCTCTTGGTGAATATAGGAAATATTGAGCTGGAGGCTTAGTAGTCTCTTCGCCTACGAAAATGGAAATCCCGTCATTCATATCTACCGTGCGAAAACCATCGTAATCGGTTACATCATCGCCAAGGAATAGCATCAATGGTTTATCCTCACCAGTAAGTTTTTGGGCGATGAACTCTACTGCTTTACCTTTATCCCAATCTGCTGCCGGCCTTATATCGTATGCCTTTTTGCTTGGAGTGATTCTTATCTGACCTGAAGCAAGAGAAGTTTTAACGATTTCAGTGAAAATCTTGTTCAATTCATCTAGCTGTGATTCATCTACCAATCGATAGTGCAGGCTTAATGTTAGCCCTTTATTATCTATTCTAGCTCCTTTAATGCCTGTTATAGCTTTACTAATATCTTGACATAAAGAACGTAGCAAGGGCGCAATCTTCCTAGCAGCTGGGTGGACAAAACTAAGGCCGGGTCCTTCTATCTCCAAACCATGGTTCGCAGCATAGATAATGCCCCCGATACCCACTCTTTCTTGTAGATCACCCATGGTCCTGCCACTTATTATCCCTAAGGTTAGATGGGGATTTTTAGCCAGCCTTTGTAAGCACTCTTTTACCTCTGGTGATAAGTGGGCTAATTCAGGCCTTTCTACGATGGGGGTTAATGTACCATCATAATCAACTAGCAGTAATATGTGCTTTGCTTCCCTGATTCTGACAGCAACAACGTTCCAGTAAGAGAGGAGATGTTTCATGCTATGCTTGTAGCTACGATAATTTTGCTAATTCCGAGAAAATATCGGCAGCCCATTTATAGATATTGCTTTTCCTAACTATGCTTCTTTTTCTTCTCATCCGTCTACGCTTTTCTGATTTAGGCATATCCAGAGCTTCCTTAATTGATGCAGCAAATTGGTCGATGGCAAGAGGATTTATTAATAAAGCATCGTCAAGCTCTCTGGCAGCCCCAGTGGATGAGCTTAATATTAAAATGCCATCGTTATCACTCTGGCTGGCAACGAACTCCTTGGCCACCAAGTTCATCCCATCATGTAGCGAACTCACTATGCATAAATCTGCCAGGCATCTTAGAGCTGCCAATGTATTAGGGGGCGAAGGTCCAGGTAGAGTGATTATGGGCTTCCAATCCCCTAAAGCATGTTTCTGGTTTATCTTGGTCACCAGTGCATCTACATCCTCTCGTAGTTTTCTGTAGCTTGAGATTTGGGTACGGCTGGGCACCTGCGCTTCTATAAAGACCGTTTTTCCTTTATACTCTGGCCAGTTGTCTAGAAAACGCTCTATAGCCATCAGCCTTTGAGGAATTCCTTTAGTATAATCCAGCCTGTCTATACTAATGGCTATAGATTTCCCTTCCAATGCTAGGCTATGCTTCAACCTTTTTACTTCTCGTTTAACTTCGCCCTTCTGGGTATCTTGGGAGAGTTGTTCAAAATCTACACTTATAGGGAAGTGGCGTACCAACGTTTGCTTTTCATCCAAGATCACCTCTGCCTTGTCATAGTTAACCCTGGCTTTGCTGACTCTGTTTACTGTGGTAAGAAAGTTACGGCAGTGGCGCACTGTGTGAAAGCCCAAAAGGTCATTCCCTAAAAGGCCATCCAATATTTCTCCCTGCCAGGGGCAGGTACTAAAAACTTGTTGTCTAGGCCAGGGGATATGCCAAAACTGTGCTACTGCAGTCTCCGGCCTAGCTTCTTTTATCAAACGCGGTAGTAGAGCAAAATGATAATCCTGGATGAAAACCAAGGCCTTTCTGTTTCCTATCTCCTCCAGTACACTTTGGGCAAAGATACTATTTACCCTCTTATAAGTGTTCCATTGCGATTCATCAAACATGGGCTGAACGTAAGTGGAATGGCACAGAGGCCAAAGTGCTTGATTTGAGAAGCCATAATAGTAGCCATTTATCTCCTTCTTAGTCAGCCACACTCGCTTCAGAGTATAAAGTGGCTCTCCGGGGGGGACCATTACCTTATTATTTAAGTCTACTGTCTTCCTATCAGCCTTGGTACTCCCACACGCAATCCAGAGGCTGCCTGTAGCACACATTACGGAATCTAATGCTGTGGTTACACCTCCAACTGCAGTTTCACATTTAATCTTACCACCGGCGTAATTATGAATATATGGCTCACGATTAGAGACGATTATAAGGTGATGATCAGAGAATTTCTCCTCTATAAGATTGCATAAACTTTCCTTGCTCCATATCAGCTTCATTGACTCTAATCATATTTTACTATAGTTGAGCTATTCAGCCAAACCAGCTATTAGATATGTTATAATTGCTAGGTGAGCGGTAGGGCGCTGAGTAACAATAAAGGATAACCAAATGAAATTGAAGAAGATTGGTGTCTTAACCAGTGGTGGTGATGCTCCTGGGATGAATGCTTGTATCAGAGCGGTTGTCCGTTGCGGGGTTAAACATAAACTAGAGGTAATAGGGATTCGGCGAGGCTATGCCGGCCTGTTGGAAGGCGACTTGGTGAGATTGGATGCAAGGGCAGTGGCTAATATCATCCAGCGTGGTGGCACTATCCTTGAGACTGCTCGCTGTGAAGAGATGAAAACAGCGGAAGGCTTAAAGAAGGCAGTTGCAATTTTACAGCAGGAAGGCATTGAGGGCTTAATAACCATAGGTGGTGGCGGTACCTTTCGTGGTGCATTAGCCTTAGCCGGGGTGGGAGGAATAAAAATAATCGGCATTCCGGGTACCATAGATAACGATGTCTATGGCATTGACTATGCTATTGGTTTCGATACGGCGATAAATACAGCTCTAAGCGCCATAGATAAGATTAGAGACACCGCAGGATCCCTACAGCGCCCCTTTTTCATTGAGGTTATGGGAAGAGATAGAGGTTTCATCGCCTTAGATGTAGGAATTGCTGGTGGAGCTGAGGATATCTTGATTCCAGAAACGGAAACGAAGATAGAGGAGCTTTGCCTTGATATAAAGCGTAGCTTTGAGAGGGGCAAAAAATGCAGCATCATAGTAGTTGCTGAAGGAGATGAGGCTGGAGGAGTATTTCCAGTTGCTCAGCAGGTGTGGGAAAGGTTGAGATTAGATTACCGCGTTTGTGTTCTGGGGCATATACAGAGAGGTGGCTCACCAACGGCTAGGGACAGGATTTTGGCTAGCAAATTAGGAGCGGCTGCTATTGACGCTCTGGCTAATGGCAAGACGGGCTATATGGTTGGAGAATTAAAAGGAAAGATAACTTTTACGCCATTGAGAGAAACATGGGAGAAGAGAAAGGAATTAGATAATAACTTGCTACAATTAGTGAAGGTATTAGCCACTTAAGAATATGAAAAAACTATCTATAGGCAAGATAAGGGGTTTGCAGCAGTTAGCTAATGAGAAGGGCATCATGGCGATGTGTGCCTTTGACCATAGGGGTTCACTGATGAGGATGCTCAATAAAAAACATCCTGAGAGCATTGGTTATCAGACAATGGTGGATTTTAAGTTAGACCTATGCCGAGTCTTGGCCCCTCACGCTAGTGCTATTTTACTTGATCCCGTTTATGGGGCTGGTCAGGCAATTGCTGCTAGCATTCTCCCCAGAGACACTGGATTGCTGGTAAGTTTAGAAGGGACTGGTTATTCAGGCGAAGCGGAGGCGAGAGTCACAGATTTATTGCCTGATTGGAACGTTAAAAAGATAAAGAAGATGGGAGCCACAGGGGCAAAGCTTTTACTCTATTATCGCCCCGACATTGATGTTGCTAGAAGACAACTGGATACTGTGCAGAAGCTAGCTGGCGATTGTCTGGTAGAAGACATGCCCTTCGTAGTTGAGCCCGTGAGCTATAAAGTAGGGAAAGCAGAGGCCAATCCTCAAAACTTCGCTAGGGTAAAGCCGCGGTTAGTTATTGAAACAGCCAAGCAAATCACAGCCCTCCCCATTGATGTGCTTAAGTCCGAATTTCCATCTGACCTTGAATATGAAAAGGATAAAGGCCGGTTGTTAGATTTTTGTCATCAACTTAATGAGGCAAGCCAAGTTCCTTGGGTTATTCTGAGTGCCGGCGTGAATTTCGAGCTTTTTTACCAGGAGGTTGAGATAGCTTGCCAAGCGGGAGCTTCAGGCTTTCTAGCTGGACGTGCCTTATGGCAAGAAGCCACTCGAATTAGCTCCCGAAAGAAAAGAATGGCATTTTTAGAAAATACTGTAATTGGGAGGCTGCAAAGCTTAACTGAATTAGCCAATACCTATGGGACTCCCTGGTATACAAAGCTTAAAGCCAGTGAAGTAAATGAAAACTGGTATCGAGCTTATTGAATAAGTTGCCGTAAACACCACAGCGATATTGTTATCGAACTTTGATGTTTTTATTCCCTCATCACCATGACTTAACATACCTAGCTATGATGCCTATTGTCTCAAATGCCTCTGGGGAGGGAAGAGAATAAGCAGTCCTTATCCGGACATATTCGTGCTTGGGTTCAGGGAAAATCCAGATGCCTTCCCCCGGATCTTTAAGCTCAGAGTGCAATAATTTATTTTCTAGCCCATAGTCAAAATTGAGGCTCTTTGCTAAGGATTCATCTCCTTTCCATTCGATACCTACTACTTTGCCCCAAAGGAGTGCGCTTTTCCTTCTAACCAACCTCGTCTTTTTCAACTTTCGTTTTTCCGTCATATTCGGGTTTCTCACCAAATAATTAATGAAATAGTGAGTTCCATACTGGCTAGCTACACCGGTAATATTTATGAAATCTATATTTCTATCCTTTAGCTCAATAATTCCCATAGACTTCTCTCCCGAAGAGCGTCTCTGACCTACCTTCTCACGGTTATCTGCGATTTGCGCCAGGTATGCCCTTACTCCTATTTTTTGAAGGTGCTGGCAAAGCTCCTCTTTCCTCTGGGGACCAACCTTCCTTCGTTTACGGAGAGCCAAAGGCAAACCAATCATCACCAGAATGGCAATTATGACACTAATTATGTTGCTCCATTCCATCTGTATACTCTTTATAGCTGAGAGGCATTGCTTCCTCTATTGAGAGATTTTGCACAATGCCGGGGCTAAGGTCCTTCTAACGCAAAGGTGTAATTTTCAATAGCAGTAGGCTTTAGAGTAATGCGAATTTTAGCTAGACACATTTTCCAGTAAACAACTGATAGATTCTGTTATACCGTTGTGTGGTAGCCTCAATTACCTCCAATGGCAACATAGGTGCTGGTGGCTCTTTGTTCCATCCTGAGGTTGAAAGCCAATCACGAACTGGTTGTTTGTCAAAGCTAGGCTGCGAATGCCCAATTTCATACTGACTAGCATCCCAAAAGCGACTTGAGTCCGGCGTTAATAGCTCATCAATAAGCGTTAGTTCACCATTGATAAAGCCGAACTCAAACTTGGTGTCGGCAATTATGATGCCCTTGTTTTTAGCATAATCTCGTGCGTAGCGGTAAATAAGCAAGCTTTTCTCCTCCAGTTCCTTAATCAAGTTGAGATTGCTTCGCCCCAGTCTCGTAGCAAATATTTCTTCAAGGTTCTTTATATCTTGATCGGTTAAAGGACGGTCATGCTCTGTCTCGCTTTTGGTAGTAGGAGTAAAGATAGGTTGAGGCAATTCCTGACTTTCCTTCATCCCGGCTGGTAAGCGAATACCGCCAGCAATGCCACTTTTCTTATACTCTGCCCAAGCCAAGCCAGATAGGTAACCTCGAACAACGCATTCTACAGGAATACGCTCAGCTTTAGCCACAAGCATGGAGCGGCCAACAAGGCTTGTTCCGAGCGTAAGCGAGGAATCTTTCTTCTTTTGAGATTGCTTCGGGCTTTCAGCCCTCGCAATGACAGTAGGGGTGCTCGCAATGACATTCTGAAACGCATTCAAACTATCAATTACTCTGACGAGATGATTGGGCACAATATGAGCAGTTTTCTCAAACCAGAAGGCAGAAAGTTGATTAAGAACCTTTCCCTTGTCAGGGATACCACAAGGCAGGACAAAATCAAAGGCTGAGATGCGGTCAGTAGCCACTATAAGAAGTTTGTCATCCAAGTCATAGACATCTCTTACCTTGCCGCGGCGGAATAAGGGAAGAGGTAAATCAGTTTGTAATAAAACAGACATTTCCAACTGTGCTAAAGCGCCTCTGGGGCTAACCTTTCCACTTCGGTTTGTCTGACCTCTTTTAGCTCGGTTAGCCCCAAGCGCTCAAAGATATTATCTACATACTTCAGGTAATAATCGTAGTCGAATAAGGATTCTAGCTCAGATTTAGATAAGTAAGCTGTTATCGCTGTATCTGCTTCAAGCAAGGATAAAAAGCTCCTCTTTTCTTGCCAGGCTTTCATAGCATTGTCTTGCACTAGTTTATAGGCCTTTTCTCGACTTACCCCTTTATCTATTAATGCCAAAAGCACTCTTTGAGAGAAGATTAAACCTTGAGTAAGCTCAAGGTTACGCCGCATGTTCTTGGGATAAACCTCAAGCCCTTTCATTATTGAGGTAAACAGAGACAATATATAGTCCATCACTAAGCAAGAATCGGGCAGGATAATACGTTCTGTGGAGGAGTGGCTGATATCTCGCTCATGCCATAAGGCAATGTTTTCCAGAGAAGTCAAAGCATGCCCTCTTATCAATCTAGCAAGTCCACAGATGCGCTCGCAAAGCTCGGGATTTCTTTTATGAGGCATCGCCGAGGAGCCTGTCTGTCCGGCTTGGAAGGGTTCCTCAACCTCGAGAATTTCAGTTCTCTGAAGACTCCTGACCTCGGTGGCAAATTTTTCCAGGGAGCTAGCAATTATGGCTAGAGTAGTTATAAATTGGGCATGGCGGTCACGCTGGATTATCTGGCTTGATATAGGGACTGGAGCAAGCCCTAATTTGGCACAAGCTCTTTCTTCGACTTGGGGAGGTACAGTGGCGTAGGTGCCTACTGCTCCAGATATCTTTCCTACAGAGATAGCTTTCTTAGCTTCTGTTAATCTCCAAGCATTACGCTTCATCTCTTCAGCCCACAGGGCTAGCTTTAAACCAAAGGTGATTGGCTCAGCATGAACGCCGTGGGTTCGCCCCATCATAATAGTATATTTGTGCTCTATAGCTTTGTTTTCTAATACAGCGATAAGCTCGGTGATGTCTTGTCCCAAGATATCAGTTGCTTCTTTTAACTGGAGACTTAGAGCAGTATCCATGATGTCTGAGGAGGTAAGCCCAAGATGGATGAAGCGCGATTCTTCACCAAGGCTTTCAGCCACTGAATTAAGAAAGGCGGTCATATCATGATGAGTCACTTTGAGTGATTCAGCGATACGATCCAGGTTATAGTTAGCTTTCTTTATCTTAGGTATGGCTTCTCCGGGGATTTTGCCCAGTTCTGCCCAAGCTTCACAAACAGCTATTTCCACCTTAAGCCATTGGTCAAATTTACTTTCATCTGACCATATTTTCTTCATTTGTGGTCTGGAATAACGTTCAATCATATTATTTCTCCGCTAGCTCCACTTTATACTTACGATAGGCCTTCTTTACTTCTTTGTGCTTTATTCCCAGAATCTGAGCGGCGAGTAAAGCAGCATTCCTACTTCCGCTTGCGCCAATGCCAACACAAGCTACTGGGACTCCAGCAGGCATCTGAGCTATAGAGAGCAAAGCATCTACCCCCCTCAGTTCAGTAGTAGGTAAGGGAACACCGATTATGGGCAACGTTGTCCAACTGGCTAGAATGCCCGGGAGGTGAGCAGCCCCGCCAGCAGCAGCAATGATAACCTCAACACCTCGCTCCTCTGCTTTCAGACCGTATTCCCTTAGTTTCTCTGGGTTTCTGTGACCTGAGATAACAGAAAGCTCATAGTCAATGCCTAGCTGCTCTAGCATGTCCATTGCTGGCTTGACTATATCACTGTCCGTCTTGCTGCCCATGACGATGCCTACTTTTGCCATTTAAATTATCTCCCTGAGAGCAATATCTTTGCGATAATGACAGCCCTCAAAATAAATATTAGCTAAGTTGCGATAAACTTTCTTCCGAGCTTCATCCATGTTTTCACCAATGCCTACCGCAGTAAGCACCCGCCCGCCGTTAGTATATATTGTCACATCATCGCCCAATTTAGTTCCAGCATGAAAAATCAACAAATCTTTATCCACCTTGTCCAAACCTTTTATCGGGAAGCCAGTTTTATACTTTCCAGGATAGCCCGCGGAAGCCATAACTACTCCCACACAGACATCACCACTCCACTCTATTTTTACCTGGTTAAGATTACCTTGAATCACAGCCAAGAGTATATCCACCAGATCACTTTGGAGAAGAGGCAAAACGGCTTGAGTTTCTGGGTCGCCAAAGCGAGCATTAAATTCTAACACAGATAATTCCTCCTTGTTGGTGACCATTAACCCGGCGTAGATTACCCCTTTGTAGGTTGCTCCCTCGCTAGCCATCGCTTTTACTGCTGGCAATAAAATAGTATTGCTAGCCTTCTCTACTAGTTCAGCAGGAAAAAATCCCGGCGGGCTATAGCTTCCCATACCCCCAGTATTGGGTCCTTGATCATTGTCCCAGATTTTCTTGTAGTCACAGGCTGGAACCATAGGCGAGATTGTTTTGCCATCAGTGAAAGCTATCAGACTTACTTCTTTGCCGGTAACATATTCGTCAATTATCACTTTATCTCCCGCAGAGCCAAAGATTTTCGCCTCCATAATGTCGCTAAGAGCCTTGTTAGCTTCAGGCAAGGAGTTAGCTATAATTGTGCCTTTACCAGCAGCCAAACCATCTGCCTTGATGACAATGGGCGATTGTTGTCGCTTAAGATATTCGCGAGCCTCAGAATAGGAAGAGAAAACCTTTCCTTTGGGGCAGGGAATGCCGTATTTCTCCATCAAATTTCTAGCGAAAACTTTGCTTGATTCTATTTGAGCTGCTGCTTTGGTGGGGCCAAAAACGGGGATATTTAAGTTATCAAAATAATCCACTATACCTAAAGCTAATGGGACTTCAGGACCAACGATAACAAGATCAATGCCTTTATCTTTGGCTACCTTGCCCAGGGATTCCGCATCCGTAGGCTGAATGCTTAAATTTTCACCTATAAGTGCCGTGCCAGCGTTCCCTGGAGCGACAAAAAGTTTTTCCACCCTGGGGCTTTGGGCTATTTTCCATGCTAATGTGTGTTCCCTGCCCCCACCGCCAATAACTAGTATCTTCACAATTGGCTCTTCCCTGTTATAGGGTCTAAGTTTTGCTCTTTGCGAATACGCATAATGAAATCAGCATATCCTGAGACCATGTAATGGTGCTCCCAACATACAGTCCTATGCTCACAAATGGGACACTTGCCAGATTTTCCTGCTGTAAATCTTTGCCCTCGCCAATAAATATATGTGCCCATGGCTTCTGCAACTTAAATGATTTATTCCGGTTCTATGGTTGAGGGGGTTGGAGGTAATGTCATAGCTATCGCTTTCTTTTCTTATGTTTACCCCTGTTCTTTTTCACTCCCTTTAGTTTAGGTCTATTGGCCATAGCATTCTACAAAATCTCTTTCTTAAATTTCTCAGCCTGAACAGGGTCAAGATTTTGAATTAGTTTAATCAACTCGGCAACATGTTCTTTCTCATCTTCAATAATATGTTCCAATGTAGTCACAGCCTCTTCGTTTTCCAAGCTCTCTATGTGCTCCTGATATTGATTTATAGCTTGCAGTTCGCCTATCAAATCCTCGCGGAGCATCTCCAAATCCTCTTCTAAAGTCAGTTGCTCTTCTTCTCTCTCTTCAAAGGGGCAATTCATCTTTTTCTCCTCCTTTAATATTTATTCCCATTCTATAGTTGCCGGTGGCTTGCTGGTGACATCGTAAACTACTCTATTGACATTGGGCACTTCATTAACTATGCGGTCTGATATTCTAGCCAGAAGGTCATAAGGCAACCTCGCCCAATCAGCAGTCATGGCATCCTCACTATTTATTGCCCTAACTGCTATTAGATAGCCGTAGGTTCTATGATCGCCCATCACGCCAACGCTTTTGACACCAGTAAGCACAGCAAAACTCTGCCATAGCTGACGATAAAGCTTAGCCTTTTTGATCTCGTTCATCACAATCCAATCAGCAGCACGAAGTATCTCCAACCGTTCTTTGGTCACTTCGCCAATGATGCGGATAGCTAGTCCCGGTCCCGGGAATGGTTGCCGCCAAACCATGTCTTCAGGTAGGCTCAAGGCTAGCCCTACCTCTCGAACCTCATCTTTAAACAGATACCTCAATGGCTCAATAAGGTTAAACTTCATTTTAGCCGGCAAGCCACCAACGTTGTGATGGCTTTTTATTTTGGTCGAGGCCTTAGTTTCAATAGCAGTGCTGCTTTCGATCACGTCGGGGTAGAGAGTTCCTTGAGCCAAAAAATCAAACCGGCCCAGTTTAGCTGCTTCCTCCTCAAAAACTCGGATAAATTCCTCTCCTATCAGGTGTCGCTTCATCTCGGGGTCAATTACCCCGCGAAGTCGCTTCAAAAATCTTTCGCTAGCATCTACATGAACTATATCCATTTTGAGATTGCGCTGGAAAGTATTAAGCACTCTCTCTGGCTCCTCACGACGTAGCAGCCCATTATTGATAAATAAACAAGTCAGATTATCACCAATAGCGCGCTGAACAAGAGTTGCTGTAACTGCTGAATCAACGCCACCAGAAAGGGCACAGATAGCTCTGCCAGTGCCTACTTGTTTCTTAATCTTATCTATGCTCTCAGCTATGAATCTAGTAGGGGTCCAATTGCCTTGACAGCCACATATTCGATAGACAAAGTTCTGGAATATGCTTTTCCCTTGTGGCGTATGAGCCACTTCAGGATGAAACTGAAGTCCAAAAATGCCCTTATCATTGCCCATAACGGCGATGGGCGAATTTTCGGTGTAAGCTAAGGCCTTGAAGCCGGGAGGCATCTCTATTATTTGGTCACCATGGCTCATCCACACAGGGAGAGACGTAGGTAGTCCAGCGAAAAGAGGGCAGTCTTCAGTACTTATGTGTAGGATAGCATGACCATATTCATGCTTTTCACCCGGAGATACTTGACCACCTAGTTGATAGGCAATAACCTGCATGCCATAGCAAATGCCTATTACCGGCAGGTGTTTCTCATAAATATATGTTGGAGCCAAAGGAACCCCAGGAGCATAGACACTAGCGGGGCCCCCGGAAAGGATAAACCCTTTGGGGTTAAGAGTAGCTATCTTCTCCCAGGGGGTATCATAGGGCACAAGCTCGCAGTAAACGTGGCATTCACGCACGCGCCTGACAATGAGCATATTATACTGAGAGCCAAAATCAATCACCACTATGGTTTCTTTTTCACCTGGCGGCAGTGGCTTAGGCTCAAATGTTGGTTGCTCACCGCGCAGTTCTTTAGCGATCTCTAGGTAAGTAGAGACTTCAATGTCATCGCTAGCAGAGACTCGGTGGCTTTGTAGCTCGTTTTCCATTTCAGAGTTACGCTGATAATGTTATGCTAGATTATCACTGTGCTATACTAGCGTCAAGGCGATGAATGCAGGTATTTGTTGTCACCCTGAATGAAGTGAAGGGGCTCTAGATTTTTTGCCGAGCCTATCCTGAGCGTTATGAGATTCTTCGGTCGCTTCCCTCCCTCAGAATGGCAAGAGACAAAGGACTTAGAATGACAGGGAGTGAAGGACTCAGAGCCCACAAGCAAGATTGGTAAATGCTCTCATGAATGCTTTGCAAGAACAAGTGAGGAAAGCAGTTCAAATACTTAAAAAAGGTGGGATAATTGCTTTCCCTACTGATACAGTTTACGGGTTAGGAGCTGATGCCTTCAACCATAAGGCTGTAGAGAGAATTTATGCAGTAAAAAAACGCCCCAGGCATTTGCCCTTTCCCTTGCTCCTTGCTGATATATCTCAAGTAAGCACTGTAGCTGAGCAGCTACCTGGGCTTGCTTGGTTCCTAGCAAGGTACTTTTGGCCTGGAGGCTTAACTTTGCTTCTGCCTAAAGCAGCTTCATTGCCTACTTACCTCACTACCCAATCTACTATAGCAGTGCGTGTCCCTAACCATGCCATCCCTCTAACTCTTATCCAAAGCTTGGGAAACCCGATAATTGGGACTAGCGCCAATATCAGTGGCAAGCCGAGCATTTTGATTGCTGACGAGGTTAAGCAACAGTTGGGAGATAAAGTTGACCTTATCATTGATGGTGGCAAGTGCCCTGGTGGCAGTGAATCAACTATACTAGATGTCACAGGCGAAGTGCCTACGATTTTGCGTCAAGGTATTATATCCACACATGAAATTGATAAAGCCTATAAAGAATATTGTGAGGCAAAGGGTCATGCGTGTCGCTCTAGGTTGTGACCATCGCGGCTTCAGAATAAAACAGGCGCTTATGGAATTTCTGCCGAAACTAAATCATGACTATCATGATTTTGGCTGCTATAACATTGAGTCGGTAGACTATCCCGATATTGCTCAAAAAGTAGCTGAAGCAGTGACTTCGGGTGACTTTGCCCAAGGCATTTTAATATGCAGCACTGGCATAGGCATGAGCATGGCAGCTAACAAAATAAAGGGCATAAGAGCAGCTTTATGCCATGATACCTTTATGGCACAACGAGCTCGTGAACACAATGATGCCAATATCCTGTGCCTTGGGAGTGAGAATATAGATGTTGATTTAGCTTTGGAAATTGTTAGAACCTACCTATCCACCAATTTTGAAGGTGGCAGGCATATCCCAAGATTAAATAAAATAAAGTCTTTGGAAACAGACCGACCCTGCTAGTTATTTATGCTAGTTTCCACTTTTTAAATTAAAGGAGAAGTTGATGAGAAGCGATGTGGTAAAGAAAGGTATCGAACGGGCACCTCACAGGTCATTACTTTATGCTGTAGGTTGCTCCCCAGACGATTGGGATAAACCTTTTATCGGGGTAATTAACAGTTTCAGTGAAGTTGTCCCTGGGCATATTCATTTGCAGTCTATTGCCCGGGCAGTGAAAGAAGGAATTCGCAGTCGAGGAGGAGTGCCTTTTGAAGTTAATACTATAGTTGTTTGTGATGGTATTGCCATGAATCACCCAGGAATGAAGTATAGTCTGCCCAGCCGAGAACTTATTGCTGACTCTGTTGAGATTTTGGCTGAGGCTCATGCTTTTGATGGTTTAGTTTTTATCCCCAATTGTGACAAGGTAATACCAGGAATGCTGATGGCTGCGGTAAGACTTAACTTGCCTTGCGTATTTGTAAGTGGTGGCCCTATGATGGCGGGAAAGTTTTATCAGGGAAATCAAGCGAAGTCAGCCGACCTTAGCTCAGTTTTCCAAGCGGTGGGCGCGACTATCAGTGGAAACATGTCTGAAACTGAGCTGGCGGAATTAGAGAGAGTTGCTTGCCCTGGCTGTGGTAGTTGTGCTGGCATGTTTACGGCTAATACTATGAATTGCCTTACTGAAGCTTTGGGTATGGCTTTGCCTGGTAATGGGACAATACCGGCGGTACAAGCACGGCGAATCCAATTAGCCCATAAAGCCGGCCAGCAAGTTATGGATGTATTGGCTAAGGATATTCGGCCCAAAGACATCATTACCAGAGATTCCATCTATAATGCCTTCGCAGTAGATATGGCTTTGGGTGGCAGCACCAATTCTACATTGCACCTTATGGCCATAGCTCATGAGGCAGGTATTGCCTTCCCTTTGTCTTTGGTAAGTGAAATTAGCCAGCGTATTCCCCATATATGTAAATTAAGCCCGGCAAGCGATTATCACATTGAAGATTTAGACTTAGCTGGTGGCATTCCAGCAGTGATGCAGGAGATATGCCAATTGCTAAATCTTGAGGCACAAACAGTATTAGGGAAATCAGTGGGCGAGACGATAAAGGAAGCTAAAGTTAGGAATAGGGAGGTAATTCACAGCCTATCTAATCCCTATAGCATTACCGGTGGTATTAGTATATTATTTGGCAATCTAGCGCCTGAAGGTGCAGTGGTGAAAAGCGCTGCTGTAGCTCCCGGGATGCTAATCCATCAGGGCCCAGCACGGGTCTTCGATAGTGAAGAAGCAGCTACTACGGCAATAATGAAAGGGGAATTCAAATCTGGAGAGGTAATCATCATCCGCTATGAGGGACCAAAAGGGGGACCCGGGATGCGTGAAATGCTAACGCCGACTTCTCTTGTCAGTGGCATGGATATGGATGATAAGGTGGCTCTGATTACCGATGGTCGCTTCTCTGGAGCAACAAGGGGCGCTGCTATCGGCCATGTCTCACCTGAGGCAGCAGAGAGGGGTCCTATAGCTGCTGTGAAAGACGGCGATATTGTTAAAATAGATATACCTAACCATAAATTAGAGGTAGAATTAGCTCAAAAGGAGATAGAGCAGCGATTAAACTTATTGCCTCCCTTTGAACCAAAGGCCAAAGCTGGCTATCTTAAACGCTATGCTGATAAGGTGACCTCAGCCAGCACTGGAGCAGTGTTTGCTGACTAAGAGGAGCTATTATGAAGAAGACTGGCGCTCAGATTTTGTGTGAAAGCTTAATTAAAGAGGGAGTAGAAGTTATTTTTGGTATTCTTGGTGGTGCTGTGCTACCGCTATATGATACCCTCCCTCAATATCCCCAACTTCGGCATATATTGGTTCGTCATGAGCAAGGGGCAGCCCATGCTGCCGATGGCTATGCCAGAGCAACACATAAAGCAGGAGTATGTATAGCTACTTCAGGCCCGGGAGCTACTAACTTAGTAACCGGGATTGCCAATGCTTTTATGGACTCCTCTCCTATGGTAGCTATAACTGGCCAGGTAGCCAGGCCTTTTATTGGTAAAGATGCCTTCCAAGAGGCAGACATTACAGGCATTACGCTTCCTATCACCAAGCACAATTATTCTGTTTCTGATGCCACTGAGCTAGCAAGGACAGTTAAGGAGGCTTTTTATATCGCTCAGACGGGGAGGCCGGGTCCTGTGCTTATTGATATACCAAGGGATGTGCAGCAAGAGGAAGTAGAATTTGTTTATCCTGACAAGGTTAATTTGCCAGGCTACAAGTTCATCTCCCGAGGTCATTCAGTTCAGGTCAAAAGGGCAGCCAAGCTTATTAACCAAGCTCAAAGACCCCTTATCATTGCCGGTAGAGGAGTAATTATTTCCCAGGCTCATGATGAGCTCAAGGAATTAGCTGAGAAGGCACAAATACCAGTGGTTAATACACTCCTTGGCCTTGGTTCTTTTCCCCAAAACCATGTTCTTAGTCTTGGCATGATGGGAATGCATGGCATGGCTTATGCCAACATGGCAGTGCAAAGTGCTGACCTTATCATCGCCATTGGTATGAGATTTGATGATCGAGCTACGGCAAATACCGGCGGTTTTGCTCCTAATGCCCATATTGTTCATATTGATATTGACCCGGCAGAGATAGGAAAGAATGTGCGGGTAGATATGCCCATAGTAGGTGATGTCAAGAATGTATTAAAGGCTATGAATAAGGAAATTGACTTCAGAGAACATTTGGATTGGCTCTCTCAGTTAGATCAGTGGAGGTATGAGCATCCATCACTGGATATTAGGCAGAATGACGAGCTTTTACCTCAATATGTTATCCAGCAGATTTATGAAGCTACCCGAGGCAATGCCATAGTAGTTACTGGAGTAGGGCAGAATCAAATGTGGGCCGCACAACATTTCGTTTATACTAAACCAAACAGCTTCATCTCCTCAGGAGGCTTGGGCACTATGGGATTTGAGCTTCCCGCTGCTATAGGAGCTAAGGTCGGTTGCCCTGGGGAAATGGTATGGTGCATCGCTGGCGATGGTGGCTTTCAAATGACCATTCAAGAATTGGCTACCATAACGCAGGAGAATATTGCTGTAAAAATAGCTATTATTAATAATGGCTATCTGGGGATGGTAAGACAGTGGCAGGAGTTATTTTATGAGCATCGCTATGTTGATACAAAACTCTGGAACCCGGATTTTGTTAAGATTGCCGAAGCCTATGATATCCCTGGAATAAGAGTAAAACGCAGGGAGGAGGTAATTCCGGCTATACGGAAAGCAATGGATTACCCTGGGGCTTTTCTTATCGACTTCGTTGTTGAGCCGGAGGAAAATGTCTATCCTATGGTACCGCTTGGGGGAAGTTTATCCGAAACTTTAGAACTGCCAAAGGTAGAAATGGTAAGCAGCCGCGGCAATATCTCACAAAAGGAGTAAATTGGCTGATACAAAACATACCCTAGTAGCTTTAGTAGAAGATAAGCCTGGTGTGTTGAATAGAGTAGCTAGCCTTTTTCGCCGCCGAGCCTTTAATATACAAAGTCTTGCTGTGGGGCATAGTGAACAGCCTGGCTTATCTCGCATGACTGTCGTTGTCAGTGGTGATTCTGCAGTGGTGGAACAAGTCAGGAAGCAATTAGACAAACTAATCAATGTGATTAGAGTGTCCGATATAACCGAAGAAGATATAGTAGCCAGGGAGTTAGCCTTAATCAAAGTCAACGCTACTGCTTCAACAAGAAGCGAAATTATGCAGATTGTGGATATTTTCCGAGCCAATATAGTTGATGTTAGCTCGGATTCAGTAACAGTAGAAGTCACCGGCGACGAGGACAAAGTAGAGTCTCTACTCGAACTTCTCCGCAACTTTGGCATTAAAGAGGTCACCAAAACAGGAAGGGTTGCTCTAACTCGTGGAGGCACCCAGTGAAAATCCGAAGCACCAAATCCTAAATCCTAAACATTAAGGAATTGGATTTGTTTAGGATTTAGATATTAGAAATTAGGATTTCTCTGAAGGAGGGAGTGTTATGGCTAAAATTTACTATGACAGGGATTCTAACTTAGACTTAATCAAAGGGAAAACGATTGGCATTATCGGCTATGGTAGCCAAGGACATGCCCATGCCCAGAATCTGAGGGATAGTGGCTGCCAGGTTATTGTCGCTGAAGCACCAGGCAGCGAAGGCTGGAAGGTAGCGCAAAAGGCTGGTTTCAAGGTAACCAACGCCGCTGAAGTAACAAAGCATGCCGATATTATTGTTATGCTTGCTCCAGATAATTTACATCCGCTAATCTACCATGAGTCAATCGAGAAGGAACTATCTAAAGGCAAAACTTTGATGTTCGCTCACGGCTTTAATATCCACTATTCACAAATTGTATCGCCTCCTGATGTCGATGTTAGCATGATAGCCCCTAAAGGCCCGGGGCATATACTACGACGACTTTACATTGAGGGCTCAGGGATCCCGGCTTTAGTTGCTATTCATCAAGATGCTTCGGGTAAGGCAAAGGATGTTGCTCTGGCTTATGCTAAGGGCATTGGCTGTGCTAGGGCTGGGGTTCTGGAAACAACTTTTGCTGAGGAAACCGAAACTGACCTTTTCGGTGAACAAACAGTGCTCTGTGGAGGAGTATCCTCCTTGGTCAAAGCTGGTTTCGAGACTTTGGTGGAAGCTGGCTACCAGCCTGAGATCGCTTACTTTGAGTGTTTCCATGAGCTGAAGCTCATTGTTGACCTTATGTATCAGGGCGGTTTGAATTACATGAGGTATTCTGTAAGTGACACGGCTGAATATGGCGATTATACTCGAGGACCGCGGGTTATCAACGATTTAGTCAAAGAGGAAATGGAGCAAATTCTAGCAGAAATTCAAGATGGCAGCTTTGCCAGAGAATGGATTTTGGAAAACCAGGCTGGTCGTCCCAGCTTCAATGCCATGAAGCGGAAAGAAGCTGAGCATCCTGTCGAAATCGTGGGCAAGGAATTGAGAGCGATGATGCCTTGGCTTAAGCTTAAAGAGTGAAAGAAGGGAGAGAAGGCAGATGTCTGATGAGATAAAAACAGCGGAAAAAGCTACAGTAATAGCCCATTCTTTTATTAAAAAGTATCGCAGTTTTGCAAGACCTGTTAAGGCTATCAGAGAAGATGATGCATGGCTCGTGGATATCGACGTAGGACCTTTAGCTGCCAAAATAGCAAAGGTAAAGATAGACGCTAAAACGGGAGACATCTTGGAGTATACAATTCCTGCATGAGAAGGTTAGATTTGGAAGTAAAAGAAAGGATTGAGAAATATAAAGCTCAAAGTATCCACTACTTGGAAAATGCCTTTAGTTTCATCGAAGTTAGTGATGCCGAGAAAGCCAGTGAATTCCTGTGGGGAAGTATGGCTGAGGCATTAAAAGCAGTGGCAGCGAGCAAAGAGATATGGCTTAAAAGCCATAAAGACCTTAGAAACTATGCAATGGAGTTGGCAAGAAATCTCCCAGACGAGAGCATCAGGCATACTTTCTTACATGCTCAATCCTTACACAGCAACTTTTATGAAACAGGCTTACTGATGGAGGACGTAGTTGCATGCGCTGAAGAAGTTAGGCGCACAGTAGGTAAGCTCTTCGCGCTTATCGATGGGAGAGAGTAAGTATGAACAGAGTAATCATTTTTGACACTACCTTAAGGGATGGTGAACAAGCGGCAGGGGCAAGTCTAAATGCTCAGGAAAAGCTAGAAATAGCTAAGCAACTGGATAGGCTTGGCGTTGATGTTATTGAAGCCGGTTTTCCTATTAGCTCGCCTGGCGATTTTGAAGCTGTTCAACTTATCAGCAGAGAAGTTCGGCGTCCCATAATCTGCGCTTTATCCCATGCCAATGCTGTGGCTGTGGATAGAGCTTGGCAGGCAATTAAGGAGGCAGCTCATCCCCGAATCCATGTTTTCCTCTCTGCCTCGGATATCCATCTTCTCTACCAGCTTAATAAAAGCCGCGAGGAAATTCTGGAGATGGCTCAGAAAATGGCGGCTCGAGCTAAAAGTTATGTTGACGATGTTGAGTTCTCACCTATGGATGCCAGTCGCACTGAGCCTGTTTACCTCTATCATATCTTAGAAGCTACGATTGATGCTGGGGCAACCACAGTAAACATACCTGATACTGTAGGCTATGCTACACCACAGGAATTTGGCAATTTGATCCAAGGCATTTTAGTTAACGTGCCCAATATCCATAAAGCCGTAATAAGCATTCATTGCCATAATGATTTAGGATTAGCGGTAGCCAACAGCCTTGAGGCAATACGCAATGGTGCCAGACAGGTTGAATGCACTATCAATGGCATTGGAGAGCGAGCTGGTAACGCCTCTCTGGAAGAGATCGTAATGGCGCTAAAGACTCGCCAAGATTCCTTTAATCTCACTACCAATGTTGACACTACCCAGATATACAAGACGAGTCGTCTTGTGAGTGAGCTTACTGGCTTCGCTATTCAAGCCAATAAAGCCATTGTCGGGGCGAATGCCTTTCGTCATCAATCAGGTATTCATCAAGATGGTTTAATAAAGAAAGCCATAACTTATGAAATTATGAATCCAAAGTCGGTTGGTATACCGGCAAGCAGCCTGGTATTAAGTAAATTAAGTGGCAAGCATGCTTTCAAGGAGAGGTTAATAGAACTTGGCTACACTCTAAGTGAAGAGGCGCTGAGCCGCGCATTTCAGAGCTTCAAAGGGCTAGCTGATAAGAAAAAAGAGATTACTGATCGTGATATCGAGTCCTTGGTAGCTGAAGAACTTCGCGCTGCCACCGAAGTATACCACCTCGACCATGTCGAGGTTTCTTGTGGTGACCATAGCCTTCCTACGGCTACAGTGAGGCTCATTGGACCTGGCGGACAAAGCCTAGCTGATGCTGCCTTAGGCACAGGACCAGTGGATGCTATCTACAAAGCTATTAACCGTATAGTTGGCATCCCAAATAAACTTACTGAGTTCACTATTAAATCGATTACCGAAGGCATTGATGCAATTGGAGAGGTATTAATAAGAATTGAGAGCGAGGGCATCACCTATACCGGCCGGGGTGCCTCTACCGATATCATCGTGGCCAGTGCTAAGGCGTATATGAATGCTCTGAACCGACTTTTAGCCAAGAAAGAGACTGAGAAAGGAAAACCTTAGTTGAGCCTATTCCCTATCACCGTAGGAATTTTAATGATTCCTAAGATTCGTGGCTAGGAATTTGAGGATAGCGAGTAATGACTTTAGCTGAAAAAATCTTGGCAGCCCATAGTGGTAAGGAGAAAGTCAGCCCTGGCGAGTTTATAAATGTTAGGCTTGATTTAGTCTTAGCCAATGATATAACTGCACCCTTAGCCATAAAGGAGTTCCAACGGCTTGAAGTGCCGAAGGTATTTGACCCCACAAAGATAGTCATGGTTCCCGATCATTTTTGCCCCAATAAAGATATATCATCTGCGGAACAAGCAAAGCTTATGCGGGAGTTTGCTAAGGAACAAGGACTGATTTACTTCGAAGTAGGGCAAATGGGGATTGAGCATGTGCTCTTGCCTGAGCAGGGCCTGGTCTTGCCTGGGCAAGTCATTGTTGGCGCTGATTCCCATACTTGTACTTATGGTGCACTGGGAGCTTTTGCCACAGGCATGGGTTCAACTGACATTGCTGTAGCTATGGCTACCGGTGAAGTATGGATGAAGGTGCCACAAACGATTAAGTTTATTTACCATGGGAAGTTGTCCAAATGGGTTAGCGGCAAGGATCTTATTCTTTATACCATCGGCGATATCGGTGTGGATGGAGCGCTTTACTTGGTTATGGAGTTTAGCGGTGAGGCAGTTGATGAGTTGCCAATGGATGGGCGCTTTACTATGGCAAATATGGCCATTGAAGCTGGAGCTAAAGCTGGCATTTTTAATGTGGATGATAAGACTAAAGAATATGTAAAAGAACACTTTCATCAATGTCATCATTCTGAGCCCTTCGCTTTCTGTCATTCTGAGGGAGCAGAGCGACCGAAGAATCTCACTCAGGATAAACTCCGCGAAGAATCTCAGTCAAGTGAGGCTGCTGAATACGCCAAAATAATAGAATACGATGTATCAAGGATTGAGCCTCAAGTGGCTTTTCCACATCTTCCCTCTAATACTAAACCCATAAGTCAAGTGGGTGACATAAAACTAGACCAGGTAGTAATTGGCAGTTGTACCAATGGTCGCCTTGATGATTTGAGAGTGGCAGCTAAGTTATTCAAAGGGAGGAAAGTGCACCCCAAATTGAGATGCATCATTATTCCTGGCTCACAGAAGGTTTATCTTGATGCTTTGAGAGAGGGGCTAATAGAAACTTTTATAGAAGCC
Source organism: Dehalococcoidia bacterium (assembly GCA_009619075.1). GTDB lineage: Bacteria > Chloroflexota > Dehalococcoidia > GIF9 > AB-539-J10 > 20-14-all-45-10. The sequence continues at coordinate 10,359 of WJOY01000047.1, read as the reverse complement.
GGGGCTGTAGTAAGCACTCCTACTTGTGGACCCTGTCTTGGTGGACACATGGGAGTTTTAGCTGCTGGTGAACGCTGCTTAGCTACCACCAATCGCAATTTTGTGGGCAGAATGGGAAGCCCTCAGTCCGAGGTCTATTTGGCAAGTCCTGCAGTAGCTGCCGCTAGCGCTATTCTAGGCCGAATCGCCAACCCTGAGGAGAGCATATAATGGGTCTAACACGGAATCGAGCCGAGGACTTATTACAGAAAAACTTCAGGTTAGATCATTTTTATGATGAACAATGGGAAACGATTGAGAGCCTCCTTAATGGTCACAGAATTCTGCTAATACAGAGGACTGGTTTCGGAAAGTCACTCTGTTATCAATTTCCGGCGATTCTATTCGATGGAATAACAGTAGTATTTTCGCCCCTTATCGCCTTGATGCGCGACCAAATTCAACAGCTAAAATCCTTGGGGATTTCAGCTGAGTGTGTTAATAGCGAACAATCAGAAAAGGAAAACGGTGCCATTCTGGAGCAAACAAAACAAAATAAGATAAAGATTTTATATATTGCTCCTGAAAGGCAAGAAGATCCGCGATGGCAGCAAGTGGTAAGAGAGATGAAACTCTCAATGGTGGTGATTGATGAAGCACACTGTATATCTGTCTGGGGACATGACTTCCGACCTGCCTTCAGAAGAATCATCGATCTAGTAAGATTATTACCGCAGTATCTCCCTGTTTTAGCCACCACAGCGACGGCAACAGAGAGAGTAGCTCAAGATGTCATTCAGCAAATGGGAGGCGAGGTAAAATACATTCGCGGCAATTTAATGCGGGATAATTTTCACTTAAAGGTTGTTAGGCTTGCTTCTGAAGATGCTAAGTTAGCTTGTTTAGCCCAGATGCTATTACCCAAATTCGAAGGAACAGGCATTATATATACAGGGACAAGAGTAAACACGGAGATTTATTGCAAATTTCTGAATTCCCAAGGTATCAGCGCTGCAAATTATAATGCAGGTTTTGATCCCGATGCTAGGAAAGAAATTGAAGAGGGATTGAAAAATAACCACTGGAAATGCGTCGTCTCAACAAATGCCTTAGGGATGGGCATTGATAAGCCAGATCTTCGATTTATCATCCATACCCAGCTTCCTGAATCCCCAATTCATTATTACCAGGAGATTGGAAGGGCTGGCAGAGATGGGAAAGAAACACCAATTATCCTTTTGTATAATCCTGTAGATAGAGATTTGCCTGAGCATTTTATTGAGAACAGTCATCCTCCTTTCAAGCATTATCAAAGGGTTATCGAGCGATTGAAAAATGAGTCCTTGAGTAAACGAAGGTTGATGAGAAAGACAAACCTTAATCGAACCAAAGTAGAAGTGATAATGGCAGATTTAATTGATCAAGAGATTGTAAAAGAAGTTGGCTATGGTCGATCTAAAAGATATGAATATCAATCCAATGCTCCTCAACTTGATACTACGGCTTTTGAAAGGCTTAGAGAATTTAAATTAAAGGAATTAGAAAAAATCATCGAGTATGCTGAGACGGATAAGTGCAGAATGTTTTACCTTTGTGATTATCTAGAAGATAAGAAGCTAAGCAATTATTGCCATAAATGTGATAATTGCCAATCCCAAAAATTAACCTATAAAGTCCACGGTTATTGGCAACAAAGGGTAGATGACTTTAAGAGTAGTTATTTTCCAGAGGTTGAATTGGTCCCTGAGTCTCAACAAGAAAAGCCTCTTTCAAAGCGCAGCAATAAGTTGGTTAACGGAGTGGCATTTTCGCATTATGGCTTTTCCAATGTAGGTTCTACTATTCACCGCTGCAAGTACGAAAATGGTGGAGACTTCCCTGATCTTCTTTTAAACGGGGTTTTAAGAGCTTATCACAGTTACTTTAAAGGAGAAAAGTTTGACTTAATCATCTATGCGCCGCCAACGGAATCGGGTGATTTGGTTAAGAATTTTGCTAAAAAGGTATCTGGAGCTTTAAAAATACCTATCTCCCACGGGTTGATAAAGCTGCGGGATACCCAGCCTCAAAAAGTGTTTCAAAATTCCCTATTGAAAAGAGATAATTTGAGGGGTGCATTCAATTACAATAATCCTGTCGAGGTAGCAAGTAAAAATGTCTTGATGATTGATGATATTTGTGATAGCAAAGCAACTATCCGAGAAATTGGAAGTTTAATGAGCAAATTAGGTGTAAATAAAATTGCACCGCTAGTAATAGCAAAAACAATCGGTGGAGGTATAGTCGATGACAGCCCTGACTCGGCTAAAAGGGGCAGCTCTCAATTATATTCGAAAGGAGCAGCGGGTGATGTGACGGATGAAAAAGACGAATCTTTTGCCAAAATCCGCCAAAGGTATCCCAAAGCCTATGAAAAATGGACAAGAGGAGATGAGGAGTCATTAGTAAGTAAGTTTTACCAAGGAGAAAGTATTAGTGAATTGGCAACTTATTTTCAACGGAAAGAGGGAGCTATTCGCTCAAGATTGATAAGGCTTGTAGGTGAAAATGGAACAGTGGGCATGCAGCAAGAATTCCTAAAAGATGCTCCAGCCAAGGATGAAGAACAAATTTACCAAGCATTAAAGAAATGGCGTCTTAAAAAAGCTGAAGAAAGCAACTTGCCGCCTTATTACATTTTGTCCAATGCAACCTTAGACAATATTGCCAAAGCAAAACCCACTTCTCTTCTTGCTCTCTTGGACATAAAGGGATTAGGCAAAAAGACGATCAAGAAATTTGGCGAAGAAATTATTGGAATTATAAACAAATTGGGGAAATGAAATTATGGAAGTAAATGATTATTCGTATTGGATAACCCTGGCTCATCTCCCAAATTGGAGAACAGAGAGAATAAACAACCTTATTGCTGACATTATCCACAAGCGTAAGATTTCTTTTGCTGAATTCTTTTCTTACGATATTCCCGCTTTGCAAAAGGACTTTGGCTTTTCTTTAAAGGAAGCTAGGGATATTTTACAAGCGAAAGATAATCTGCCCGATAATTTATCTTTGGCAGAAAAACTTCCTTCGCAAGGCTTCGAGTTGATCACTTTTGATTCTACCAAATACCCTACAACATTAAAAAATAACTTGAAGAAAAAATACTCTCCGCCGTTGCTCTATGTTAAAGGGGATACCCAATTATTTTTTGAGGATAAAGTAGCGATTGTAGGTTCAAGAAACGTGGGTGATAAGGGGGTCGAATTTACCAAACGGATAGCACGAAAATGCACCTCAGAACATAAGGTTATCGTAAGTGGGTATGCCAAAGGAGTAGATAAAATTGCGTTGGAAACGGTAATAGAAAACAATGGGAGGGGCATTGTTGTTCTACCCCAAGGCATAATGACTTTTAAAAGTGGGTTAAAAAAGCTATATGAATACATTATTGATGGTCAAGTCCTGGTAGTCAGCACTTGTCATCCAAAAGCAGAGTGGTCGGTAAGTCTAGCAATGAGAAGGAATACCTATATTTATGGACTAGCTGAGGAAATTTATGTAGCCGAATCAGACCATAAAGGTGGTACATGGAGTGGCGTTATTGATGGACTTAGAAAAGGGAGAAGGATCTTCGTTAGGAAAGCAGCACCTGATGAAAAATGTGCCAATAACGAATTAATAGCTAAAGGCGTCATAGCTGTTGATGAGTTTGGAGATGTAAGGGAAGACTCAAGAAACTATGATGCGAGGTCAGGTCGCCAGGAAGCGCTATTTGAAATTTAGTGAGAGGTTTCGTTACGCCAGTTTGAGGTCATAGTCAAAGAAGGCAGAGAGGATATATGAGCGTAGTGAAAAGGATGACAGTTTGAAACTGAAAGGTAAAGTTCACAAATTCGGCGCTAACGTTGATACCGATGCTATCATTCCAGCGCGCTACCTCAATATTTCCGAGCCTGAGAAGCTAGCAAAGCAATGTATGGAGGATATTGCCCCCGAATTTATCACCAAAGTAACGCCCGGAGATATTATAGTGGCCACCGCTAATTTTGGCTATGGTTCATCTCGGGAGCATGCTCCTTTGGCTATTAAAGCATGCGGCATTTCTTGTGTTATCGCCCAAAGCTTCGCTCGCATTTTCTTCCGTAATGCCATCAATATTGGCTTGCCTCTTCTGGAATGTGCTGAAGCAGCAAATGAAATAGAAGATGGCGATATACTAGAAGTAGATTTGTCGAGTTGGGAAATTAAGAACATTTCCAAGCATAAGACATTTATGGCTAATCCTTACCCCGAATTTATGATGGGGATCATTAATGCTGGTGGATTGATTGAATATACTAAAAAGAGGAGAGGGAATTCACCCTCACCTTAATCCTCTCCCTTCAAGGGAGAGGAATTTTAGGGGGCAAATAACATGGAATTTGATGTCGCGGTTTTACCTGGCGACGGCATCGGTCCCGAGGTCGTAGCTGAGGCAACAAAAGTCTTACAGGCTGTAGCTGAAAGATTCAGGCATAAATTTCTTTTACACCAAGGCTTGGTAGGTGGCTGTGCCATAGATGTCTCAGGTATAGCTCTTAGCCAAGAAACGTTAGATATGTGCAAACAATGTGATGCTGTACTATTGGGGGCAGTTGGCGGACCGAAGTGGGATGATCCTCAAACTAAAGTCCACCCCGAAGATGGACTTTTAGCTCTAAGAAAGGAGTTAGGGCTATTTGCCAATTTGCGTCCGGTAAAAGTTCTACCTATGCTGGTTAATTCTACATCTCTCAGGCCAGAGATAGTTGAAGGAGTTGATTTACTTTTTGTTAGAGAGCTCACCGGCGGGCTTTACTTTGGCCAACCCAAAAAACAATGGCGAACTTCGGAGGGAAGACAGGCTGTTGATACCATGGCTTATTCCGAAGCAGAGATTAAGCGCATATTGAGAGTTGGCTTTGAATTAGCCCGCACCCGATCTAAAAAGCTAATCTCAGTTGATAAAGCCAATATCCTTCAGTCATCCAGGTTATGGCGGCAAATTGCCATAGAAATTTCTGTTGACTATCCTGATATCGAGCTTCAACATATGTTAGTAGATGCCTGTGCCATGCGACTTATCCAACGTCCTGCTGATTTAGATGTTTTGGTTACCGAAAACACATTCGGAGATATTCTCACTGACGAGGCTTCAATGCTGGCTGGCTCCATGGGCATGTTGCCTTCGGCTAGCTTGGCTGGAATTCCTAAAGGGAAGACCTTTGGTATGTATGAGCCGATCCATGGCAGCGTTCCAAGTCGGGCAGGACAAAATCTAGCTAACCCTATTGCTACCATTTCAAGTGTAGCTATGATGCTTCGCTATTCCTTTGAGTTGGAAACCGAAGCTCAAGCAATAGAAAATGCTGTTTTGGCTACCTTAGAGCAGGGCTACCGAACTTACGATATAATGTCAGAGGGCAAAACCAAGGTGGGAACAAAGGAAATGGGAGATTTAATTGCCCAGAGGATAAAGTGACACCAGTGCAGCTTTATGACACAACTTTAAGAGACGGTGCTCAGCAGGAAGGGATTTCCTTCTCTGTTGAGGATAAGCTGAAGATTGCCCAGAAATTAGACGAGCTTGGCATCGATTTCATCGAAGGTGGTTGGCCTGGCTCTAACCCCAAAGATACTGAATTCTTTGCCAAGGCACAGGATTTTAGCTTGAGTCATTCAACCCTGGTTGCCTTTGGCAGCACCAGGCGTTCCCATTGTAAGGCAGATGAAGATGTCAACCTCCAGGCTCTATTAGAGGCTAAAACCAAGGCGGTCACCATTGTAGGAAAAGCCTGGGATAAGCAAGTAATCCAAGTTCTAGAAACTACATTGGAAGAAAACCTTGACATGATAGTAGACTCCATAAGTTACCTTAATTCAAAAGGGCTTAGGATTTTCTTTGACGCTGAGCACTTTTTCGATGGTTACAGAACAAACCCCGAATATAGCCTTGCCGTAATAACTGCTGCTGCTAAAGTTGATGCTGAATGCATAGCTCTTTGCGATACCAATGGCGGTACTTTACCTCAGCAAATAGCAGAGACTATTAAAGCGGTGCGAAAGGTGACTCCTGTTCCCCTAGGCATTCATGCCCACAATGATGCTGAACTTGCTGTAGCTAACTCCTTAGCTGCTATTGAAGCGGGAGTCATTCAGATTCAGGGAACTATTAATGGCTATGGTGAACGCTGTGGCAACGCCAATCTTTGTTCTATCATTCCCACTCTGAAGCTTAAGATGGGCATTGATTGTGTTACCCAGGAGCAGCTAAACAAATTAAGCGATATCTCCCGCTATATATCTGAGCTAGCTAATTTGCCTCATCATACTCGACTTCCTTATGTAGGTGCCAATGCTTTTACTCATAAAGGTGGAGTCCACGTTTCCGCTTTAACAAAATGGGCAGATAGTTACCAGCATATAAATCCTGAATTAGTAGGTAATCGCCCTCGTGTTGTTATCTCTGAGCTAGCGGGGAAAGGGAATATTATCTACAAAGCTAAGGAGCGTAAACTACCCATTCCCAAAGGCGAGGAAATCGAAAAGGTGCTAAAGCAAATTAAGTCGTTAGAAAGACAAGGCTTTCAATATGATAGCGCTGAAGCATCATTTGACCTTTTACTCTACCGTGCCCAACCAAATTATCGCCCACCTTTTGAGCTAGTTGATTTTATGGTAGTGGTGGAGAAACGCCGCCGCCCTCCTAGTAGTGGAAGGCGAGAAGAGCCATTATCAGAAGCTACCATCAAGGTGAAAGTAGATGACAGGATAGTACATACTGCTGCCGAAGGTAATGGACCGGTTAATGCACTTGACCAGGCTTTACGCAAAGCTTTGATTCAATTCTATCCTGACTTGACTGCTGTGGAACTCACCGATTACAAAGTGCGCATACTTGAGGAAACCGCTGGCACTGCCTCACAGGTACGAGTGCTGCTTGAATCCAGTGATGGCCAGGAATACTGGAGAACAGTAGGCAGTTCAACTAATATCATTGAAGCTAGCTGGCTAGCTTTGGCGGATAGCATAGAATACTGGCTGATAAAGCACGCCGGAAAGGCAAAAAACTGATTAAGGCTAATTACCCCAAATTGGAGTAGTATTTGCAGTTCGGTTATGCACAAGTTAGGCGAAATTTTTGGACGTGACTTCCGGAGAGAAGCATGACTAATTCCCAGACAATCGGCTCCAGATTCGAAAACGCAACCCTGGAGTTATTTAAAAGATTATTCCCTCTTATGGGTTTTGACCTCATCGAGGAAACTATTAGGTGCAGTGGATCACAGAGTGGGTTTGATATCTTCTTTAAAGCTCGGCCTGCCAGTACTACAGATATTAACGTTAACTTTTTTGTTGAATGTAAGAGCGCAAGATCAGTTAACGTGCTTAATCCCCATGAGTTTGAGGGCAAACCAGAACAGCTAAATAAATCACTCTTCAACCCAGATTATTGGATATTGTTCTCGCCACTTCGCTATCTCGGAAATGATCTTCAGGAACTTTTAAATCAATACTGTGGGCAGTATCCTTTTGCTTTTGTAAACTGGGCTAGAGAAGGCAAATTTGAGGATAAAGCTGGACTATACCTCGATTTATTCAAACACTTTCCTGAAATCTACAATCTATTTAAAGCAGATGTTCCCGACAATATCCGCGGTATTCCTGCTGAATATTTACTGGAAGATATTCTAGTTCATTTAAGAAATTCTATCAGACATGCGTATGACGAGTTTCAGGAACGGGTTGTTCATAAAGGAATTCTGCCTGGGGTCAGGAGAATTACTCCTCATTCAATTCAGAATTCTAGGGAAACAGATAACAATAAGCTAGCCAAAATCCGGGAAAACTATTTCAAGCTGAATTCATCTGATAGATATATCTGGAAGGTGGTATGTAACGATATCGATGTAAGAAACGAGCGCCTGGATAGTCAAATCAACAGCACTTTTAATGAAGTAGATAGTGGAATAGCTTCCATCTGGATTCTCGGCGCTCCTGGCTGTGGCAAAACAACTCAAATGAACAGAACTGCTATGGACTTTGCCCTTAAGGGGTTCCCAGTTATCCTTATCAATACCTTGAACCTAGATGAAAATTCGAGGATAGTAGATTACGAGGATTATTTTAAAAAGATCTATCATCTTCACAATGCTGGATTGGATAGTAGTGATTACAAAACTTTGCTGATTTTTATAGACAATCCAACAGCAAAATTGGAACATATTGGCAATCTTCTAAGACACTTTGATGATTATTACCAGAATTTCAGATGTGTCTTCCTCCTGTTTGAACGTGAGATAAGACGCCGTGAGGCAGAAGAGGAAGACTACTTGCTTGACCTTGCCGAAAGGGGCTCGCTGAAAATATATATCGATAACCGGGACATGATTTTCAAAGAAAGAGTATGCCGCTCTTTCATTCAAGCTCTAGAATTGACTGGCATTGATCGTGATTTGGCAAGAGAAGCTTATTTTGAAAAACCTGATATTTCTCTTGCCGAAGCGGTCATAAATTTTTGTAAAAAAACCAGCAGCAGCCGATATAGGGGCTTTATCATGGACTGGGTGGATTTTGATAATGTCATCCACACCCTACAGCTACGAAGTTTATCCGATATGTACAAATGGGTATCCATCATCTATCAGCTTGGCTTGGTAATGCCAGTGTCGCTTTTAAAGAAAGTCATGACGAACTTTGACGAGAGCGAATATTATAATTTTCAGGATTTTTTCAATAGCGCTGAGTATGAAAACCTGCCGCTTATTTTGGAAGGGAATATTGTGAGGACACGGCATGAGCTACTTGCAGAATGGTACATTGAAGAAAAGTTAAAGCCCACAATCCACCAACGTCTGGTCACTCTATTGAATGCAATCGATGTAGACGACACATATGAAAGTTCTATTTTTAATAGCCTGCTGAGACGCAAATCCATCGTGAAAAAATATTTTACCAGCCTGAACAAAAATGAACTGGAATACATCCAACAGAAAGCTGCAAGGCACTCTGCGACCAAAAGGAATGTCATGATGATGGTAGGGTGGATAGAATATCTGAAAGGTGATTTCGCAGTTGCTAAAAATATCTTCAAATCAGTCATGGATAGTCATCCGACCTTTCTACCTGCCATTCTAGAGACAGGTAAAATGGAGTTTCTGCTTGGAAAATATCCTGAAGCAGAGAAGGTGCTGAATGAGTTGTTGAAATTGGAGCCCGAAGACCTACACGCTCGTACTGAACTGGCAAGGGTGTATCAAGCCCAGGAGAAATATCCTGAAGCAGAGAAGGTGTTGAATGACCTGTTGAAATTGGATCCCAACAGTCTTCAGGCTCGGAATGAGTTGGCAAGGGTTTACATCGCGATTGGCTTGTTCCGGCATGCTAAGGAGATAATTTTAACCTATGTGCGAACTAATCAATGTCAGTTTGACAAGGTTGATGAGTATTTAATTCTTACCTATCTGAATGCCTGCTTTCAAATGGGGCGGTATCAGGAAGGAGTTGAGTTTGTTGATGAACTTGGCTGCCGTCTGTTTTCTCCGCAACTTGCCGAAGAATATGGCCGTCTCCTCAGAAGTTATGATCTAACCAGTGCGGTAACGTTTTTTGAGAAAGCATCTGAGAAATTCAATCGTTCAGGCAGGCTATTGAGTGAAGTAGCTGTCTGTTTTAAACTTGCCAGGAGACCAGACGCAAAAGATTTTCTGGAGAAAGCGATCCGGTTAAATCCATACAAGGAAGAGAAATATTGGACTTTTTTCAATAATCCACCGATCAAAAAGCCCTTATATTTGAGAAATAAAGACTGTATCGGTCACATCACAGATATTGATTATGAAAATGAGAATGGGATTATAAAAAGCCAAAGTGCAACTTATCGTTTTCGTTCCAGTAAGTCTACAAAAGGATTGTTTAGAAAATTGAAAATTGGTGATCAAGTATTCTTTGACATTACAGAGAGAGATTATGCGGTGAATGTGGAACCTTATTTTAGTTCTTCCGTGAAATGAACAAATTGCATGGTAGTAAAGAAAAAAGGGAACATTATCTTCGACAAGGTGGTCCAAAAACTTCGCCTAACACGGGCTTTGCGGCTCACTTCGTTCGCCCAAATGCTTCGGCACTTCGCAAAGCCCGAAATGTTACATAAACTCTGTTTATTGGAAATCTAAGGAGCATGAGAACGCTCCCACCTTACAACCTAAGCCTATTTAGCTGCTAGCTTGGCAAAGGCATTGCGAATACGATGCATAGGTCACCGGCAAAGCATTAAATAGCAGCAGTGGTAAAGCCAGCCAGGCTATGAGGCAAAACTGAATGGAGAACGAGCGATTTTACTCCCTACAGCGGGTTGCCAATGGGCATGATGTACAAAGG
>WJOY01000013.1 GCA_009619075.1 Dehalococcoidia bacterium | reverse complement strand
TAGTTTCGATGTGGTTTTTAGCCAGCTCAGCTAAGTGTTGAGGTAAGTCGCGCCTTGCCAGAATGCCACCATGAACCGCAGGGTGAAGCGTCTTCACCCTGCCATCAAGGATTTCGGGGAATCCGGTAAGCTCCGAAATACTGTGGACTTTTATCCCAGCCCCTTCCAGTGACTTCTTAGTGCCGCCGGTGCTGAAAATCTCGACGCCTAGCTCCTGCAAACCTCGAGCGAAATCAGCTACGCCTGACTTATTTGAAACGCTTATAATGGCACGCATAATCCCCCCTTCAATTTATTATTACCCTTTGCTTTTGTTTGCAGATGTCAATTTTTTAACATTCGTCTTTCTGAAAGCGTACAACCATCCTGTGACCGCCCCGAGCCAGCCTACTATAGCTAGTAGAAAGGCTGCCTTAGCAAAATTTGTTGTTGATGCCGATTGATTCACTAAAATCTTCATTTGGGATAGGCGGCATGCTTCTTCTGCCAGGATGATGGATAAAAAGTTGACACGGGAGAGGGCGGTATCTTCGGGGTGTGATTTTTGATACGCGATCTGTTCGGAAACCTCATTTTGCAGCTCCCATTCGTGGTCTAATTCTTCCCCGATCGCCTCGTACGCTTTGCAGGAGTATGTTCTTGCTGAATGGAAAGATTGGAAACCTACCACAAGGCATACAAGGCTTGCAATCAAAAGCAGAATTACTACCATTTTGTCCCGTTTTCTTAACTTATTCATAGTCCCACACTCCTCTCGAAAGAATTACTCAGCCTCTTAACGTATAATTACTCTTTGTCTCTCCTGCGTTTTAACAACCTCACCAATAACCTTAGCTTGAGGTAAAACAGCAGTCAATTTAGTTACTTGTTGTGGTGAGCACACAATGGTCATGCCTATTCCCATGTTGAACACGCGATACATTTCTGCCTCCTCAATATCTCCCTGCTTCTGAATAAGTTTGAAGATAGGGGGTATATTCCAGGAGCCTTTATGAAGATGAGCAACAAGGCCTTCAGGTAGAATGCGGGGCACATTTCCCATAACCCCCCCACCGGTAACATGAGCTAAACCTTTAATTAAGGATAAGATCGGTTTAAGCTCAGGATAATAGCAGCGGTGGACTTGGAGCAATTCCTCGCCTAATGTTTTTCCCAGCTCGGGATAGAAGTTATTTAGGCAGGAGGGGTTATCATCTATTCTAAAAACTCTTCGCACTAACGAGTAGCCGTTGGTATGTAAGCCAGAGGATGGCAAGCCAAGAATTACATCGCCTGCATTTATGGGACTGCCATCAATAATACTTGCCTTTTCTACCACTCCAACAATAAAGCCAACCAAATCATAGCTCCCTTGGGAATAAATGCCGGGCATCTCAGCAGTTTCACCGCCGATTAAGGAGCAGCCAATTTCCTGACAAGCTTGAGCTATGCCTGTAATAATAGCCTCTATTTGCTGGGGCACGAGTTTACCCATAGCAATATAGTCGAGGAAGAAAAGTGGCTCGGCACCACAGCAGAGAATGTCGTTAACACAATGGTTAACGATATCAATGCCCACAGTATCATTCTTATCTAAGAGCGAAGCGATCTTGAGCTTAGTGCCTACTCCATCTACACTGGAGACTAAAACAGGCTCATCATATCCTTTAATTTGAAACATACTGCCGAAGGAGCCAAAATTGAGGACTTGAGGGCGAAAGGTGGATTGAGCTTGCCTGGCGATTATTTTTTTTATCTTATCGGCTGCCTCAATATTGACGCCAGCGAGAGCATAGGTTTGCTTACTTCTGGCTTCCAATGGGTTCCTCTTCGGGCATCGTTTCCAGGGCTAGCTTATCCATTCCCATCTGCACTGGAATGGGATAGTCTCCAGTGAAGCAAGCCAGGCAAAAAATCTCTCTGGGCAGATCAACAGCTCGAATCAAGCCGTCGAGGCTAAGGTAACCAAGCGAGTCAGCACAGAGGTAATCCCTGATTTCCGGGGTAGTCTTTCTGGCAGCGATGAGTTCCCATTCGGTGGCCATATCCACACCCAAGAAGCAGGGATGGCGAATAGGTGGAGCACAAATACGAAGATGCACCTCTTTAGCACCGGCTTTCCTTAGTAAATTGACTACCCGAGGGGTGGTGGTACCGCGAACGATACTGTCATCAACGACCACCAATCGTTTTCCAGAGATTATCCGGGAGAGGGGATTGAATTTTAACTGAACGCCAAGCTCTCTCAGCCTTTGATCAGGCTCAATAAAGGTGCGTCCCACATAGCGGTTCTTAAGTAAGCCTTCACAATAGGGGATGCCTGAAACATGAGAATAGCCAATGCCAGCAGCAGTAGCTGAGTCGGGAATACCCATGACCAGATCAGCCTCAACAGGGTATTCTTGAGCTAATATTTCACCCATGGCTTGTCTTGCTGGGTAAAGCAGTTTACCTTGGATGATGCTGTCAGGGCGGGCGAAATAGATATATTCGAAAATGCATAAAGCCTTTTTATCATTCTTGCCCTTAAAACTCTTTACTCCATCGGCATTGATAACCACAATTTCCCCAGGTTTGATTTCCTTGGTGAACTGGGCGCCTATGTGGTCTAGGGCACAGCTTTCCGAGGCGATTACCCAGCCGTTATCAACAGTTCCCAAACAGAGTGGGCGAACACCCATAGGGTCACGAACCCCAATGAGCTTATTCTGGGTCATGATTACCAGCGAATAAGCTCCTTGGAGGCGGTACATAGCGTGTCTAATTCTTTCCTCCCAGCTTTTGCCAGGAGAGGCCAAAATTAGGTTGGCGATGACTTCGGAATCAGAGGAGGTATGGAAGCTATAGCCATCCACGTGGAGCTCGTCACGGAGTAACTTGGCATTGAGAATATTACCATTATGCGCTAAAGCAAGGGTCAACCCTTCTGATTTCGCTATAATAGGTTGGGCATTGGCTGGTTTGCTTGAGCCTGCAGTAGAGTAGCGGTTATGCCCGATGCCGATATATCCTTTGAGTTGAGCAAGGTCACTTTCTGTGAACGCCTGGGAAACCAACCCCATTTTAGTGTGTATTTTTATTTCACTACCATTGCTGACAGCGATGCCAGCGCTTTCTTGACCGCGGTGCTGGAGAGCAAAAAGTCCAAAGAAGATGAGACGAGCTATGTCTATTCTGTGAGCATAAACTCCAAAGATGCCGCAACTCTCATGCATTGAGGGTGCCTTCGTGGCAAATTATAGACTGTTATAATTTTTTGGTCAATTTATTGGTATACTTGATAGTCTTTACTTCTTAAAAAAAGGGCAGGTGAGGAGGATACTACTATCTTACCTCATCCTATACAGGGATTTTCCTGCTGTGATATAATGTGCCATATTATATTAGATTGAGGGGTTATATGCTAGAAAAAGAAAAGAAAGGCGATATTTTTACACAATTTAGGCTTAGTGAGGATGATACTGGGTCGGTTGAAGTTCAGGTGGCATTGCTTACTGAAAGGGTAAAGCAATTAATGGAACACCTCAAGGCGCATTCCCACGACCAACACTCGCGCCATGCTCTTCTTAAACTGCTAGGGCAGCGCAGACGACTACTGAAGTACCTTAATAAGACAGACCCGGAACGATATTACTCACTTACCGCCAGATTAGGTTTGAGGAAATAATATGTCTCAAATTTTTGAGCGCACAATAGCCGGTCGAATACTTACCATCGAAATAGGGAAACTCGCACAGCAGGCGAATGGTGCTGTCGTTGTCCGTTATGGGGATACAGTGGTGTTGGTCACTGCCTGTGCTGCCAATGAGCCTACAGAGAGGATGGGCTTCGTGCCCCTAACAGTGGACTATGAAGAAAAACTGTACGCAGCGGGTAAAATACCAGGTAGTTTCTTCAGGCGAGAAGGACGCCCCACTGAGGGAGCAATTATAACCTGCCGGTTTATCGATCGATGCTTAAGACCACTTCTTCTCAAGGAATTTAACCACGAGCTACAAGTTATAGCTACGGTGCTCTCCGTCGACAAGGAAAATGACCCTGATATTTGCGCCCTTATCGGTGCCTCAGCAGCCTTAACTATATCTGATATTCCATTTTCAGGTCCGGTATCAGCAGTGCATATTGGCTACATAGATGATAATTTGGTTCTAAATCCCACTTTGCCCCAAATTGAAAACTGTTTGCTCGATGTAGCTGTCGCTAGCACTAGGCAAGATATAGTGATGGTGGAGGCAGGCGCCAAAGAGGCCTCTGAGAGCTTAGCGCTTGAAGCAATCGAATTTGGGCATGAAGCTAACCAAGAGATTATTAAACTCCAGGAGGAGCTGCAGCAAGCTTATGGCAAACCCAAAGTGGAAGTCAAAGCTAGAGAGGTTGCTCCTGAACTCTCAGCTCATATCTCTACTTTGCTTGGTGACAAGCTGAACGAAGCTCTAGGGCAACCAGGAAAATTAGGGCGAGAGCAAGTTTTAGCATCGCTTAGGGATGAAGCGAAACAGAAGTTAATTGACTCTTTCTCCGAGGAAGAGGTGGATTTTGCCTTTGAAGCCCGGCTTAAAGCAGAGATAAGGAAGAGGATTTTGCAGGGAAAACGGCATGTGGATGGCCGACGGGCTGATGAAATTCGCCCTATCCACTGTGAAGTTGGCCTTCTACCTCGTGCTCACGGCTCGGGTCTATTCGCCCGGGGAGGAACACAAACTTTGACTATCACCACCCTGGGGTCGGCAAGACAGGAGCAGTTATTGGATGGTTTAGGCTTGGCAGAAACCAAACGCTTCATGCACCATTATAATTTTCCTCCGTTCTCCTCGGGCGAGGTAAAACGAGCAGGGTCGCCAGGGAGGCGCGAAATTGGGCATGGCGCTCTAGGGGAGCGGGCTATTAGGCCAATACTACCTTCGGAAGAGGATTTCCCTTACACTGTTCGTTTGGTTTCCGAAGTGCTTAGCTCTAATGGGAGCACATCTATGGCCAGTACCTGCGGTTCAACCCTTTCATTAATGGATGCTGGCGTACCTATCAAGGCACCAGTAGCTGGAATAGCTATGGGGCTGGTCACCGGGGAGAATGGGGAGCATGTTATCCTAACTGATATTGAGGGTATAGAAGATGCCTGTGGTGACATGGATTTTAAAGTTGCTGGCACATCTAGGGGAATTACGGCCTTGCAGCTTGATATTAAAGTTGCTGGTGTGGACTCCAAAATTCTAGCTGAATCCCTAACCCAAGCTCGCCAGGCTCGCTTGGAGATATTGGACAAGATGGCACAAACTATCAGTACTAGCCGCCCCGGAATTAGCCCCTACGCTCCCAGGATACATGAGATAACTATTGCTGCAAGCAAGATTGGCAATGTTATTGGCCCTGGAGGTAGAACCATAAGATCCATTACGGAGGAGACCAAAACAACTATAGACGTAAGGAGTGATGGCACGGTTATTGTTGGCTCCCCCAGTGAGGAGGCAGTCCAAAAGGCGATCAAAATGATAGAAGATTTAACCCAGGAAGCGAAACCAGGGGATATTTATACTGGAAGAGTAACGAGGCTGCTGAACTTTGGCGCCATGGTAGAAATCTTCCCGGGCAAGGAAGGCCTAGTCCATATCAGTGAGCTTGCTGATTATCATGTAGCTAAAGTTGAAGACGTGGTTAGAGTTGGTGATGAGATAATGGTCAAAGTCATTGGGATTGACGAGTTAGGCAGGATAAACTTATCACGTAAAGCAGTGGTTGAAGGATTTTCTCGCATACCCGGTGCTAAAGTGAAGGATTCCTTAGCCTCTGAACATCGTTGGCAGAGGCAGCCAAACTATCATCATACTCATTCGCCTAATAAGGGCGGTCGCTATTCCGATTATAATAAATAACCTATATCGGCATGTTAAGGAGTGACACATGGAAGCCATAAGAATAGTTATCAATGGAGCTTTAGGCAAGATGGGGCGGGAGGTGACTAAAGCTGTGCTCAATGAGCTCGGGTTAGAGATAGTTGGCGCTGTGGAGGAGAAAGTAACTCAGCAGTATCTTCCTTTACCGGAGACTTCAGAGCTGATACCATTTTCCTCTGATTTAGGCTCTCTTTTGAAGAGTTGCAATCCTGCCGTATTAGTAGATTTTACCAATGCTGCAGCTTCCATAGCAGCCGCTCGCATCGCTGTTAAGCAAGGAGTTAACATGGTTATAGGTACCACAGGACTTTCTGAGGAAAATCTGAAGGAGATTGAGCAGCTATGTCGAGCCAATAACGTTGGTGCTGTGGTGGCACCTAATTTTTCCTTAGGAGCAGTGCTCTTGATGCATTTGGCAAAGGTTGCTGCCAATTTTTTCGATTATGCTGAGATCGTAGAAATGCACCATGATAAGAAAATTGATGCCCCTTCGGGAACTGCTATGGCTACAGCAAAAGCTATGCTACAAGCCCGTGGCAAACCTTTCATCTGCCCTAAAACCGAGAGAGAAGTAGTTAGCAGCGTCAGGGGGGGGCAAATAGAGGGTGTAGCTATCCATAGCCTGAGGTTGCCAGGATTTATGGCGGGACAAGAAGTTATCTTTAGCGGGATAGGCCAGACCTTGAGCTTACGCCATGAGGCTATAAGTCGAGAAGCTTATATGCCCGGCGTTATTTTGGCAATCAGAGAGGTTGCAAAGCACAAAAGGTTAATTTATGGATTGGAGGCCTTACTGAAGCTGTAGGGTTCTTTATTGTCACCCTGAGCCCTTCGCTTCCTGTCATTCTGAGGGAGCGAAGCGACCGAAGAATCTCGCTCAGGGTAAACTCCGCGAAGGGTCTTGAGATTCTTCGCTTGCGCGCAGAATGATATTTTTGAGGGGGGTGAACTGTTGCGAGGAAAGAGCATGGAAGGTTTCAACGTAGCTATTGTTGGTGACACTGGGCTTGTTGAGCGAGAATTTATCAAGGTGCTTGAGCAGCGGAATTTCCCTGCAGCTTCGATCCGACTACTTGCTCCCGAACGCTCTTCAGACATAAAAGTCTTTTTTTCTAATCGCCAGAAAATCGAGGTTGAGGAAGCGACGCCGGAGATATTTCGTAATGTTGATATCGCTCTTTTTTCCGCTAGCGCTGATGTTAGCCGCCGCCTGTCACCTCTGGCTGCTGAGGCTGGAGCGGTGGTTATTGATAATAGCGCTGCTTTTAGAATGGCCCCCTTGGTTCCTTTGGTGGTTCCTGAAGTAAATCCTGAGGATATCGAATGGCACAAGGGGATAATCGCCAACCCAAATTGTTCTACAATCCAAATGGTAGTAGCTCTTTATCCCTTACACAAGGTTAATCCTATAAAACGAATCATCGTAAGCACTTATCAATCGGTATCAGACAGCGGTGCTGATGCTTTAAAGGAACTAACAAGCCAAATAAAGCTGGTTTTAGAGGGGCGTCGTGTTTGTCCTCATGTCTATTCCCATCAAATAGCTTTTAATCTGTTACCAGAAACCGATGTCTTTTTGGATAATGGCTATACTAAAGAAGAACAGAAAATGGTGGAAGAGACGCGGAAGATAATGCATGCTGAGGATATGGCTATCTCGGCAACCTGCGTCCGAGTCCCTGTTTACTTCGGGCATAGTGAAGCGGTGAATGTGGAATTTACTTCACCTATCACTCCGGAAGAGGCAAGGAAAATTTTGGCTCAAGCACCTGGAGTCAGGGTTCTTGATGATCCTAGCGTTAGCTTCTACCCCCTACCTTGGGCAGCTAGTGGTTCAAATCACGTATTTGTGGGTAGAATCAGAAAGGATATTTCTCACCCCAATGGATTAGTTATGTGGGTAGTAGCTGATAATTTACGTAAAGGGGCAGCGCTGAATGCTATACAGATTGCAGAGGAAGGGATAAGAAGGGGCTGGATAGGGCGCAAGAAGAGGGGGAGGCACTCCCGTGCTTCTTATCCGACAAAGGAGGGATAGCCTAAAATGGACAAGCCAGGCCGCTTATTAACAGCTATGGTTACACCCTTTGATAGTCAGGGCAAAGTTGATTATCAGCAGGCCAGGAATCTAGCTCAAGCTTTGCTTAATTCTGGTAGTGATGGTCTGGTGCTCTCTGGCACTACGGGAGAATCCCCTACTCTTAACTTCGAAGAGAAGCTCCGTCTTTTTACTGAAGTCAAGTCAGCGATAGCTAACCGTGGAACAATAGTGGCTGGGACTGGCACTTACAACACTAGAGAGAGTCAGGAGCTGACTAAAGAAGCAGAGAAGGTTGGAGTTGATGCTTGCGTATTAGTAGTGCCTTATTATAATCGGCCCCCCCAGCAAGGCTTATTTGAGCATTTTAATGCCATTGCCCAAGCCACAACTTTGCCTTGTATTCTCTACAACGTACCATCACGCACAGGCACTAATCTTGCTGCTGATACAGTAATCAAGCTAAGCCACATAGACAATATCATTGGTGTGAAGGAAGCTAGTGGTAACCTTGGCCAAATAGCTGAGATTATACAGGGAGCCAAGGATGACTTTTTAGTTTACAGTGGCAATGATAGTGATACCTTGCCTATTCTTACTTTGGGTGGTTATGGTGTGGTCAGTGTCGCTTCACATTTAGTAGGAATCCAAATAAAAGACATGATGGAGAAATTTCTTAACGGTGAAACTCAGGAGGCAGCTAGCATTCACCGCCATTTATTGCCTCTGATAAATGCCTTATTTGTTGTTACCAATCCTATGCCCGTTAAATATGCTCTGAATTACTTAGGTTTTCCAGTGGGCAAACCGCGCTTGCCTTTGATTGAACCTGACGAAAAATCGGCCGAGATTGTTAAAGCAGCATTAAAAAACTATAAAATTGACTTACCTTTACCCACCAGGGTTACCCAGGGAGAATAGGTCTCACCCTTATCGTTTGCTCTCTCCTTGATCCTACGGCGATAAAGCTAATAGAGCAGGAGAGGAGCTCCTCAAGCCGGTTGATGTAGCGGCGGGCCTCCAATGGTAGCTGGTCAAAATTACGGATTTCCCTTATTGACTCTTGCCAACCAGAGAGTTCTTCATATACAGGTTGGCATTTCTCTAGTATAGCTATATCGCTCGGGAAAGAGTCTAGAATCTTGTTATCAAATTTATAGGCCGTGCATATTTTGATGGAAGAAAAACCATCAAAAATATCAAGGTGGGTTAAAGCTATGTCACTAAAACCATTTACCTGAGTAGCGAAGCGGCCAGCCACGGCATCAAACCAACCGCACCTCCGCGGCCTCCCTGTCGTAGCACCATATTCATGACCTTTCTCACGTATGAGTTTGCCAACCTCGTCCTTTAGCTCAGTGGGCATGGGTCCACTGCCAACTCTAGTGATGTAAGCTTTAAATACACCGATAATGCGATCAAATGCCATTGGGCTTATGCCGGCCCCAATAGAGCCTCCGCCGGCTAATGGCGAAGAAGAAGTTACATAAGGATAAGTGCCAAAGTCGGGGTCAAGCAAAGTCCCTTGGGCACTCTCTAAAAAAAGTAGCTCTCCTCTGGCTAAAGATTGGCGAATTATGGAGTTAGTTTCCTGAATAAGTGGAGCCAGTTGCTCCCCATAACGGCAATATTGCTCAAAGATTTCTTCTAGTAACAGAGGCGAATGCCCGTATACCTTTGTAAGAATGGCATTCTTAAATTCGAGGATTGAGCTTAGCTTGCTGTGAAATAAATCCTTGTTTGATAAGTCCCCGGTGCGGATTCCCATACGAGCAACTTTATCAGTAAAGGCAGGGCCAACTCCTCTACGGGTAGTTCCTAAAGCCCCTTTACCACGCCTTTCCTCTTCCAGTCCATCGAGAAGGGTGTGATAAGGCATGATGAGATGGGCACGGTCACTGATGATGAGATGACTTATATCTACACCGTGCTTCTTGAGGTTGGCTATTTCATCAAGGAGTACTGCCGGGTTAATAACCACGCCATTGCCGATAATGCAAGTTACCCCTGGGTAAAAAATACCGGAGGGTACAAGATGCATCCTGAACTCGCCATAGGGGTTAATAACTGTGTGGCCGGCATTGTCACCCCCTGAGAAACGCGCCACTACCTTAGCTTTCTCGGCCAGGGAATCAATTACCTTTCCTTTCCCCTCGTCACCCCACTGACCTCCTACAACAGCTATAACTGGCATTTAATTACCCCCTAACTTTTGTTTGCTTCATGCAGATGAAGCAGCCTTTGAGCTATAGTGATATAAACAAAGACTACCAAAACCCATAAAGCAATAAAAACTTGGTTTACCAGCAAACCTACTGCTAATACTATAACCCTTTCAGCTCTGGTAAACAAACCAACTTGACATTCCAAACCTAGTCCTTCTGCCCTGGCTCTTATATAGCTAACAAGGAAAGAGCCAATTAGAGCGGCAAAAATGAGCACAATTTCTAGAGTGGCTACTTTTGGCATATACCAAACTAAAAGACCGCAAAATATTGCTGCTTCAGAAAGGCGGTCAATCGTTGAATCTAGAATAGCGCCAAACTTTGTACTTTGCTTGGTAAAGCGAGCCAGTGCCCCATCGAGGAGATCAAATAGCCCGGAGACCAAAACCAAAGCTCCACCAAGAAGGAAGTAGCCGATGACAATGGCGTAAGCGGCACCGAGGCTTATGGCCAACTCAATAAAGGTGAGGGTATTGGGTTTTAGCCTGCTTTTGCTCAAAATCCCAACTAAGGGATTAGTAATGCGGGAAGCTATAGCCGCTCGAATCTCTACTAAATTTGCCACCTAGTTCCCTTTTATAGTATCCCCTTGCCTTGCAGGAAGGTAACTACTCCTTGAATTTGCCTCTCCCCATTCCATTCAGCAATTTCACAAACTCTTATCACCCTATCGAGGATCGCCCACTCTTCACCACTCTTTATTTGGCGAGGGGCGCGAGGTAGATGCTTAGCCACCATATCCCAATTCACATCCCCCTTTCCTGGGGGACGATGATCGGAGATGCCAAGAACGTCGTGTAAATGCACGCCAATCATCCTGTTTTCGAACCTTGAAAGCCATTCTTCGTGTGAAGCAAATCCCAGCCGCTGCTGAACTTCAGCATGCCCTACATCATGCCAGTAACCAACCCGTCTTCCTTTTGTCTCTTTAAGTAACTCCTCCATCTCATCTATATTTGGTATCTCATGAAAATAGAACCTTGTCTCAAGCCCTAGCATTATCCCCTTTCCTTGGCTGTATCTGCTAAGTTCTGTAAGGCTTTCCCGCGCTGCTTCAAGAAAAGGGGAGACTTTGGAAACACGTTGATAAACGAGCTGTTCTTTAACCCGGCTATATTCCTTGGTTTGGGCAAGATGCTGTTTATAAAGCTGACGTAACTTATCTTCTAAACCAAGGTTAATCGGCATTTCCCCTATATGGATAATGACTGCGGTAGCGCCTACTTTTGAGGCAAGGTCTATCGTTTTCTTAGCGAAATCAACCGCCTCCTCTCGTTCACTTTTTTCTATAGAACTTAGAGACAGGTTAGCTACTGGGATGCCTTTAGAGGATAAGACAGCTGGACAAGGAGAATGAATGCTTGAAATAGGGACTGAAGTCTTGATAAGTTCAGTAAGGGCTAGTGGAGAAACAGAGGCGCTTGCTTCAACATGGGTAAAGCCCAATTCCTTGGCTTTAATGACAAATTCTGTCATATTGCCAAATCTACCTTTAGCCCACATAGTGGAAAGGGAAATCTGGGACAACTTAAACTATGCCCTTCAGCAAATTTGCCTATAGCATCATACCTCAGGATTGGAATTAACTCAAGGAAAAGCTTAAAAATAAGAGTTGCTTGTGTTAAGATATTTGATGGGTAGGCGAGAATAGATATTAAGAGGGGGGATTTATTTATGTTTAGCAATAAAAGGACACTGATTACAGGTATTTCAGGATTTGTTGGTAGTCAGCTGGCAAAATATTTGCTTGATAATGGAAACGAAGTTTTTGGGTTGCTCAGAAGGAGAGCGGATGGATCAACGCCAAAAAATTTGGCCAATGAGAGAATTTATGACCAAATTCATGTAATTGAGGGTGATATACTCGATATTTCCAATATTGGATCTGCCCTCGAAGTCGCCAAACCTGACATTGTTTTTCACCTTGCTGCCCAGTCTTTTATCCCGTCATCTTTCGAAAACCCCTTAGCAATTCTGATGACCAACAGCCTGGGGACTGCGAATTTACTTGAATCCATAAGGTTGAAAAATCTCGATCCAATAGTGGTTTTTGCTGGCTCCAGTGAGGAATATGGCCTGGCATTCTCATCCCAACTACAATATAGCAGAGCATTAAAGAAATATGGATGCATAGTTCCTTCACCAGCAAGAATGCCTGAATTGCCTATAAGTGAGGAAAATCCCCTCAGGCCTCAATCACCTTATGCTATTAGTAAAGTGCAAGGTGATTACTTGATGCGAGGCTACCATAATATTTATGGCTTAAAGGCCATTGTTTCCAGAAGTTTCAATACTGAGGGTGCTGGACGTGGTAGCATGTTTGTGACTTCCGTGATAGCAAATCAAGTTATGAGATTAAAGCTTGGGGAAAGCAATAAAATATTGATAGGGAATGTGAATGCCTTAAGGGACTGGAGCCATATAGATGATATTGTGAGAGGTTACTGCCTTCTTGCCGAAAAAGGCGATGCCGGAGAGGTTTATAATCAAGGTTCGATACGAACAAACGCTGTTCTGAGCTATATTTTATTAACTTTACAAAATGCTGGGTGGGATGTGGAAAAGATCGAAACTATGAACGAAACTGACAGAAAAACTGTGCTAGATCCGCTACAAAGGAAGGATGGCGAAATATTCGGCTTAAGGTTTGAGAAAACTAAGGTTGACGAATTATTATTAACCGACGAATTAGAATTTGCCTTGGAGGACAAAGGGATTTGGGTCTATACAGACAAGGGGAAAATACCAATAGAATTTGACCCAGGTAAATTTAGGCCAGCTGAAGTTCCGATATTGCTCTCAGACACTCGAAAGATTCAGCAATTGGGATTCAAAGTTACACACAAATTGGAAGACATAATAAAAGATCAGTTAAATTTTTACTTAAAGCCAAGTGAAAGGATTTAGCTGAAGCTTCCCTCTACCTCTTTGTAAACCTCGAGAGTCTTTTCTGCTGCTTGGTCCCAGGAGAATTTGACAGCTTGTGCTTTTCCCTTGGCAATAAGGCCTTTCCTGAGCTCCTTGTCAGTGAGAACCCTCTCCAAAGCCCCTGCCAGCCCCTCAATATCGTGGGGGGAGACCTTGATTGCTGCCTCACCTACTACCTCGGGCAGTGAGGAGCTATTAGAGGTTATCACTGGGCAGCCACAGGCCATTGCTTCAAGCGGGGGGAAACCAAAACCTTCATAGAGGGAAGGAAGGACAAGACACTTTGCGTTAGAGTAATAAGCTCTTAAGCTCTCCTCAGAGACAACCTCTGTGAATATTACCCTTCCATTTAAGTTTAGAGAATCTATAACCTTGATGGTCTGTCTCCTGAAATCCGCCTCTTTGCCACCAGCCTTGCCTACTTTGACCAGCTTCAAATCCTTAAACCTTGGTTGTTCCTTGAGCCCTTTAAATGCCCTAAGTAAAGTCGGTAAGTTCTTTCTGGGATGCTCTGAGCCAACGAAAAGAATGTAAGGATGTTCGGACTCACTTGCTTGAGACGATGGTCTGAAAGTTGTGTGGTCAACACCTAGATAAACAACGCTTATTTGCTCATCAGGTATTCCAAGGTAATGCATCAGGTCATTTTTTGTTGCTTGAGATACTGCTATTACTCTCACCGCCTTTTTGATACCCTTGTAATCAAGGCCCAAGTAGAATTTGTCCCTAGGGTTGGGACGGTGAATATATTTTCCAGATCCCTTTAGGTCGAAGTATCTGATGAGGTCATGCACAGTTATGATATAAGGTATTTTGAGGAAGTTTCCGTAGCGCCCCAAGTGTTGGTTTGGCAAATGAACTATGCCAGTTAATTTGCTGATTTTTTTAACGAAGCTCCAGTCCTCTGAGATAGCCTTTAATGCACCTCGTGAGAGCCAGGAGATATTGAACTTCTCAGCACTGCTCTGGTAGATATCCGTATAGACTTTGGGGACATCCAGTTTCTCAGCAAGCTTCTGAGAATATGAATCCATTGCGCCACAACCTATTGTTACCACCAAGGTTATCATCTTAGGTCACCCACTTCATCAACCTTATTAAGCCCCATCGAGCAAGGTAACGGAATAATTGATTTCTTTTTAAGCTACATAGTTTGAGGTTGGTGCCTTTGTCGCAAAAGCGGCTTACGCCTTAATCTCAACTAGCTGTGGCTCAGGCAACGAGATGGGCTCTTCCTGTTCCTGTCCGGTAATAAATGCTTCGGTCTTCAGGTGGGCTTCATCGTCGGAATATTGGATTGGCGGAGATTTCATAAAGTAGGCTGAGGGGGCCACTATAGCTCCACTTAGACCACGGTCTAAAGCCAATTTGCAGCACCTTAGAGCATCAATAACCACACCAGCTGAATTAGGGCTATCCCATACCTCCATCTTCAGCTCTAAATTCAGGGGGACATCGCCAAAGGTGCGTCCCTCCATTTTTATGTGGCAAAATTTGCGGTCGGCCAGCCAGGGAACATAGTCGCTGGGACCAACATGGATGTTATCAGTGCCAATATCATAGTCTAACTGCGAAGTAACAGCATTTGTCTTGGAAATCTTCTTAGATTCTAGGCGCTCCCGTTCTAGCATATTAAGGAAATCGGTATTGCCACCAAAATTCAATTGATAAGTCCGCTCCAGCTTAACACCGCGGTCACGGAAGAGTTTTGTCAATACTCGGTGTGTAATAGTAGCCCCAACCTGAGATTTGATATCGTCACCAATGACAGGCAATCCACGCTCAGCAAATCGGTTTTGCCAGTAAGTCTCACGGGCAGTGAAAACCGGTATGCAATTAATAAAGCCACAGCCGGCTGCTAGCACCTGCTCTACATACCACTTAGTGGCTTCCTCGCTCCCCACAGGTAAATAATTAAGCACTACATCGGTTTTAGTCTCCTTGAGAATGCCTACAATATCGGCTGTTGGGCCCGGCGCCTTGGTGATAATTTGAGAGAGATATTTGCCTAGTCCATCATGGGTCATACCACGCTCGACTCTGACGCCGGTTTTAGGCACATCACAAAACTTGATAGTATTGTTAGGCCGCGTGTAAATAGCTTTAGCTAGATCTTTACCCACTTTATTTTTATCAATATCAAACGCAGCTACGAAGTTAATATCAGCTACATGATAGCCTCCCAGATTGACGTGCATTAAACCGGGGACAAACTCGTTTTCTTTAGCATTCTTATAATAGTAGACTCCCTGAACCAATGAAGAAGCACAATTGCCGACACCTATAATGGCTACATTTATCATTCCCATAGCTCGTTTTTCCTCCTTACGACAAATAAAGAAACCACCTTGCTGCAGCGACCTTAGTAGCTATCATGACATGATTTTTAGGCTCAGCACCCACATAAATGCCTCCTGCCCACAGCTACATAGCTATAAGTGCTTAAAAGCAAAACTAAACTTCTAATCAACTTTGATGCTTATAATAGCAAAAATCTATTAACATCAGGATTGATTATTGCTACCATAGGCAGCATTAAGCTAAATTACCGCGCCAGCAAATTTTGAGCTAAGATTCGTTATTTCTTGCGGTGAGGTTGACAAAAATTATCTTTGCTAGCTCAGTCATGTCACTCTGGGAGATTAAGCCTTGCCAATTCTAAATACTTTGGTCCCGCATACAGAACAGACCCCGCGGACTGCTGGCTTTCCGTTCTTAAGGGTGACGGATGTTGGGTTTTTTATATCTCTCTTTGCCCGACACTTAAAGCAATATGCTTGCATGAAAAGCTACCTCCTTTCTGCTTGGCTAGCATATCTCTAACATAGCTTATTACAGGTGACAATGTCAATAGCCTGGGGCTGTTTCTAGTAAAAACCTAAGCTATTTAGTGTTGCTAGCCTGCTCGATTAATTTGAGCAGCCTTGCCCCCTGCTCAATAGAATTATCATAATGAAAGCTAAGCTGTGGGACACATCGCAACTTTAAATGCGAAGCCAATTTCTTGCGTAAGAATCCAGAAGCAGCATTGAAGCCGGCTAGCATCTCTGTTTTATCGGTTTCATTCCCCAGTATGCTAACAAATACTTTAGCATACTTGAGGTCAGGCGAAACTGAAACTTCTGTTACAGAGATAGAATTACTCAGCCTTGGGTCGTTAACCTCACGCTCAAGCAATCTGCTGATTTCCTGCTTGATGACTTTGTTTAGTCGTTCCGTACGTCTAGACATTTGAGCCTCCTATAAATTCTTCACCCTCTGTAAGCTCTGAGCCCTTCGCCTTCTGTCATTCTACCTCGCTCCAATCAGAATGCCATTTGTTACCTTAACTTACCCTTTCCTTTCTATAAAATTCGATAATATCGCCGGTATAGAAATCGGTGAAGCCTTCCATGCCTATGCCACATTCAAGACCAGCAACTACCTCAGTGACACCCTCTTTAAAACGCCTTAAACTGGAGAGTCGAGATTCGCAGACCACCTTATTTTGTCGCAATACTTTGACTTTGGCATCTCGCCACACTTTGCCTTCCTTAACATAAACACCGGCTACTTTGCCATACTTACTAGCGGTGAATATAGCGCGTACCTCGGCACGCCCTCCAAGCACCTCGGCATAAGTTGGCTCAAGCATCCCCTTTAATGTTTTACCCACGTCTTCCTCTAATCGGTAAATTACATCATACCTCTGGATGCTTACTCCTTCTGCTTCAGCTAGCTGCTGTGCTCCTGGCGCTGGGTCGCTGTTAAAACCAATAACAATGCCTTTTGAAGCTGAAGCAAGAAGGACATCACTCTCCGTAATGCTGCCACTAGCAGCGTGTATAACCTTAGCCCTCGCCTTTTCCGTGCCCAGTCGCTCTATGGAGTTCTTTATTGGTTCTATGCTGCCGTGAACATCCGTCTTTAAAATTACGTTGAGTTCCTTTACCTTCCCGGCGCTTATCTGGCTGGAAAGGGTGCTTAAACTTAAAGGTTCACGAACTCTCATAGCCGCATATTTGTCTCCAGTGCTGCGTGCTTGATGCTCATCGGTAACTACAGTGAAGATCTCTCCTGACCTTGGCACGCCATTTATGCCAAGAACCTTCACTGGGGTTGATGGCTCAGCTTTCTTAATCCTTTTTCCTTTATCATTGAACATAGCTTTGATTTTGCCCCAAGTATTGCCAGCCACTACAATATTGCTCACCTCGAGAGTACCTTTCTGAACCAGAAGAGTAGCTAAGGGGCCTTTAGTTTTATCAAGCTTAGCTTCAATGACTACGCCTTCTGCGGTACAATTAGGGTCAGCTTTTAGCTCCAATATGTCAGCAACAAGGAATAAGTTTTCCAGTAAATCTGAGATTCCTTGCTCCTTTTTAGCTGAGATGGGAACACAAACAACATCGCCGCCCCACTCTTCAATAATTAAGCCTAAATCAGTAAGCTGCTGCTTTACACGCTCAGGATTGGCATCAGGTTTATCAATCTTATTGATGGCAACCACTATAGGCACTTTGGCAGCTTTAGCATGGTCTATAGCTTCCACAGTCTGAGGCATAACGCCATCATCAGCAGCAACCACCAAGACCACGATATCAGTTGCCTGTGCTCCACGGGCTCTCATAGCAGTGAAAGCTTCATGCCCGGGTGTATCTAGGAAGGTGATTTTGCGTCCATCCACTGTAGTTTGATAAGCGCCAATATGTTGGGTAATAGCTCCTGCCTCGTGAGCAGTTACATTGGTTTTCCTGATGGCATCAAGAAGGGTTGTTTTACCATGGTCGACATGCCCCATTACAGTAATCACCGGGGAGCGAATTTGTAATTTATCTCCTAGTCCCTCGAGGGAAGGCAAGATTTGAAGCTCTATTTTTTCCCGAGCACTATAACCGAAATCTAGGGCTACCGTGGTGGCAGTATCAAAATCGATAGCCTGGTTGACATTGGCCATGATGCCTTTGCGCATAAGCTGCTTAATAACTTTCACCGGCTCTACTTTTAAGGTATCAGCTAATCGTTTTACAGTTATGGAAGGTGGAAGCTCGATTTGAGGCAAAGCTGGATGATTTGTTTCCTTTTGATTAGCTAGCGAGTGCATTTTTTTATTACTCAAATCCGGCTCCTCCCGGGCAAGTTATTGCTATACTCTATTAAAGCTTGGCGATTATCGAAACTAAGCTTTGTTCGCAAAGCATACTCCAAACGATTTCTTTTCAGCCCTATTTCCCAGCAATCCTTTTGAGGACATAAATAAGCACCTCTGCTTGGCTTCTTGGCAGATGGGTCGACCTCGACAATTCCACCGTCGGTGCATACCAGGCGAATCAAATCCTTTTTGTCCCTTGTCTGCCGACAAGCAACGCAAGTACGCTGCGGTATATGTTTATTCTTCCGGTTCATCCTCTTTAAAGTGAGCTTTCTTTTTTCTATGTCCTTTGCTCTTAACCTTGTCCTTCTCCAACTTTATGCTTTTCCCCCTGCTTGGTAAAATATCCTCAGCGAAGCGGAGTTGCGGTTTTTCTTCAGGCCTCTTAGAAGGAGCTTTCGAGGCTAATATAAATTCTTCACTGGCTAAGAGCGTGGTTAGTTCTTTTACTTCCCCTCCGCTAACCGGCTCCGCCGCCTGAGGTTCGCTTGGCACGGTGAAAGGAAATTCACCCTCTCCAGCTATCGTTTCTAACTCTTGAGGAGCAGCCTCCGGTAAGCTTATCCTTTCTGCTTCAGCGGTAGAGGCGCTCTTAATGTCAATTCGCCAACCTGAGAGTCTTGCTGCTAACCTGGCATTTTGTCCCTCCTTACCGATGGCTAGGGATAGTTGCCTATCAGGAACGACTACAGTGGCGGTCTTTTCTGCCTCGTTGAGCTCAGTACTTGCCACTTTGGCTGGACTGAGGGCATTGGAGATAAATATTTTAGGGTCGGCGTGCCATTGAATCATGTCTATTTTTTCACCATTTAGCTCGTTAATAATACTTTGTAGCCTGACGCCTCGAGGTCCAAGGCAACAACCTACAGGTTCGATGCCTTCTTGGTGAGTTGACACTGCTACTTTGCTTCGATGTCCGGCTTCGCGTGCTATTGCTTTCAGTTCTACAACGCCACTGTGAATTTCGGGAATTTCTAGTTCAAAAAGGCGGCGTAGCAAATTCGGATGAGAGCGAGAAATTATTATTTGAAGCCCTTTAACGCTTTGACTTATCTCCAAAAGATAGAATTTAAATTGCTGTCCTACGTGGTAACGCTCATTAGGCACTTGCTCACTAAAGGGCAGTATAGCCTCTCCCTTGCCCAAGGTAACATAAATTTGTTTAGGCTGGATGAATTGAATCGTCCCACTGACAATCTCGCCTTCCTTACCGGCGAACTGCTCGTAGATTACCCGAT
Organism: Dehalococcoidia bacterium; assembly: GCA_009619075.1. Classification (GTDB taxonomy): domain Bacteria; phylum Chloroflexota; class Dehalococcoidia; order GIF9; family AB-539-J10; genus 20-14-all-45-10. The sequence goes on along the minus strand of WJOY01000013.1, from coordinate 23,172 downwards.
GCTCTGCTTCGCGCAACCGCTGCAAAACAACCTGCCTTGCCGTTTGAGCAGCAATACGCCCAGCATCTCTGGGTGTAGATTCCACTTCCACTATTTCGCCAACTTGAATACTATCCCGCACTTTTCGAGCATCATCCAAGGAGATCTCTTGATGCGGGTCGATAAATGACTCAACCACAACTTTTCTAATATAAACCTTGATATCACCAGTATTGGGATCAATTTTGGCTGAAATATCCTGCTCGCGGGTAAAAATGTCTTTTTTATAAGCTGAGACAAGCGCTGATTCCAAAGCTGCCAAGATCACTTCTTTAGGTAAGTTCCTCTCAGCTGAGAGTTGAGCAATAGCAGCCATAAACTCCGTCTTCATTTCTCCCTAACCTAATAATCAAATCTAACAAAAAAGTGGGTTTTGCCCACTTGATTGGATATAATATCCCTTTTAACATTTAATTTAACATGCTTAAATAAAAAATGCAAAAATGAAAGCGCTAATTCAGCGGGTTACCAGTGCTTCAGTAAGTGTCAGCGGTAGAGTGGTGGGCAGAATTGGTCCAGGGCTAGTGGTTTTTATTGGCGTTGCCAAGGGCGATTCACAAGAGGGTGCTGGCTACTTGGCAAATAAAATAGTCAACCTGCGCATTTTCTCCGATGGAGGAAATAAATTTGCCCTGTCAGCGTTGGAAACAAAGAGGGAAATTTTGATAGTAAGCCAGTTTACTCTTTTGGCTGATTCGGGGAAGGGAAGGCGCCCCAGCTTTACCGAAGCAGCTCTACCAGATAAGGCTAAGGAATTATATGACTTTTTTGTCGCTCAAGTTCGCTCCACCGGCCTTAAAGTAGAGACAGGAATTTTCCAAGAGCATATGCTGGTAGAGATCCATAATGATGGGCCGGTAACTTTGTTGCTAGAGAGCAAAAAACCGCTAAAAATCAATTAATTGCATTAGCGACCTGTTGCAATAATTTCCCTGTCCTGTTATAATCTTACCTTGGAATGAGCTGTCACAAAGTCCTTCAAGAAAAGGGGTTTCGTTTAACTCCGCAGCGCATGCTGGTCATCGAAGCCCTCCATAGAGCTGATGGCCATATTAGCGCTGAAGAGATCTATGAGCAGCTACATAGTCGTTACCCTTATAGCAACATTTCCACTGTCTATCGCACCTTGGAGTTACTAAAGGAGCTGAACTTAGTTACTGAAACCGATTTTGGCGATGGACGTGTTCGCTATCATGTCGCTGAGAAGGGTCATCACCATCATCTGGTTTGCTACAGGTGTGGCAAGATAACGGATTTAGACGAATCTGCATTATATCCGCTAAAAGATACCTTGCTTCACGATTACGGGTTTGAAGCTGATTTGAGGCATTTAGCTATTCCAGGAGAGTGCAGTGAGTGTCGCCGGAAAGGTGGGCAATCTTATTAGCTATGAGTGACGTTCAAGAAAAACTGCATATTTTGCTTGATTACTGGATTGAGCATAACCGTGAGCATGAGAAGGAGTTCTGCGATTGGGCTCAAAAGGCGGCTTCTTTATCCGCTAAGGTGGCACAACAGCTACACGAAGCAGCCACAAGGATGGCTGCGGCTAGCAATGATCTAATGAAAGCACGGCAAGCGTTAACAAAGAGCAAGGAGAAGGATTAAGATGTGTCTGGCTAAAGTTTATGAAACTACGGAAGGCGACAAGCCAATTCTGGAGGATATTGCCTACATGATAATTGAGGGTGAGCAAGTAGAAGTAGAGACCCTTTTCGGGGAAAGAAGGATTCTCCAGGGTAGGGTACGCCAGGTAGATTTCGTAAAGTCTAGAGTGCAACTGGAAAAGGATTAATTTTTTTGCTCTGTTGTTGCATCTTATTGCAGTTGCATGGAATATTGAAAGGAGGGACTATGAAAAGAAAATTTCTACTAATCGTCCTGGCAGCACATCTTCTCGTAGCTTTGCTTGCATCCTTATCCTGTTCCCGTCCATCGGCTGACATCGTGGCAGGAAGCTCACTTATAGCTGGAATTGCACAGGATATTGCTGGTGACAAACTGGAAATACATAATCTTATACCTCCAGGGATGTGTCCTGGACATTATGACGTGAAACCAAGCGATGTTGAGACACTAGCTAATAGTAAAGCCTTTATCATCCATAACTGGCAGCAGGATAAGGCAAATATAACCGGGTTTATTGAGGCTGCTGACAATCCTGAGCTCATTGTCAAAGTCATAGATGTTCCAGACGCCCCGATGGTGCCTGAAGTCCAAAGTGAAGCTATAGATAAAATTGCTCAAGCTCTGAGTGAAATAGATTTAGCAAATTCAGAATATTATCAAAGGAGAGCTGAGGAGAGAACACAAGCTATTTTGGCCCAGGGTCAGGAGGTAAAGAATAGATTACAAGAGGGGAAGGTGAGCCAAGCGAAAGTGATCTGCTCCGATTATCAAGCAGAATTCATAAGCTGGGCTGGCTTTGACGTAATAGCTACTTATGGCCGTCCTGAAGAGTTAAGTGTGGTGGAAGTGGAAAAACTGATAAATCAGGCCAGACAAGCCGGTGTTGCCCTAGTCATTGATAACTTGCAAAGTGGCGGAACAGCGACAAGCGAAGCTGTGGTACAGGACATCGGAGCTATACAGGTAACTATATCCAACTTTCCTGGTGGCTTTGAGGGAACTGAAACTTGGGAGAAGGCGATAGATAAGAATGTTGATTTGATTCTCGAAGCTTTAGCTCAGTGGAGGCAGCAACATGGATAACATGGTCATCAGTATTAAGGATGCCGTGGTTTCCTATCGGGAGGATGTAGCTCTACAAGGGGTGTCTTTGAAGGTACGAAAAGGGGAATTCATCGGCATCATTGGGCCCAATGGTGCCGGCAAAACTACCTTGCTTACCGTTATCAATGGCTTGGGCAAACTGGTTCAAGGTCAAGCCTTGGTATTAGGATTGCCTGTTAATGAAAGAAGTGGCATCAAGTTGAGAAAGCGCATAGGTTATGTGGCTCAAGTTGAGAATATTGACCCACGCTTGCCCATCAATGTTAGGGAGACGGTGATGGTAGGCCGCTATGGCCGCCTGGGTCTATTACATCGCCCGACACAGGCTCAATGGGAGGATGTAGATAGAGTATTGGATATGGTTGGCGTAGCTGGGCTAGCCCAACGCCCCATAGGACATCTCTCAGGAGGCGAATACCAAAGGGCGGCTATTGCCCGAGCCTTAGTTCAACAGCCCGAAATCTTTCTCCTTGATGAGCCCACAGCTTCGATAGACCCACAAGCCCAACGAGAAATCTTGAGCCTGATACAGCTTATTCATAGGGAATACCATATGACTACTCTATTTGTCACCCACGACCTTAGAACGCTGCCTTCCATTTGCCAGCGGCTGATTCTGATGAAAGAAGGCAAAATATGGCAACAAGGTAGCCCGGGGTCAATGCTTAAAGAAGAGATACTAAGCCAACTTTATGGGGCTCCTATTTCAATACCGGCTAAAGCTGAGATTGCTTTCTGAATAACATGGATTTTTCTATTCTACAGTACCAATTTATGCAAAATGCCATCCTTGCTGGATTGTGCGGTGGCATAACCTGCTCGATAGTGGGTGTCTTTGTAGTTACCATGCACCTCTCTTTTATCGGGGTATGCATTGCCCATGCTGCCTTTGCTGGTGCCCTCCTCGGTGTCTGGCTGGGATTTAATCCTCTCGTTGGAGCTTTGCTTTTTAGCCTAGTTTCAGCGGGCATCATTGGACCTATGGCTGACCGCGGAGAACTTAACCCTGATACTTCAATTGGCATTGTTTTCTCTTTAATGCTGGGACTGGCATTCCTTTTCATGGGCATGATACCTGGCTCCAGAACCGAAGCCTTAAACTTATTCTGGGGCAGTATACTGACTGTCAGCCGAGGAAATTTAATTTTCCTTGCCCTAGTGACAGCTATAATAGCTGGATTGGCGGTTGCCTTCTACAAAGAGATTCAGGCGGTGATTTGCCATCGTCAGGTAGCCTTAGCCGTGGGCATCCCGGCAACGCTTATTTTCTATGGCATACTATTTTCCACCGGGGTGACCATCACTGCTTCACTGCGAAGCATCGGTGGCTTGCTCATCTATAGTCTGATTCTTAATCCTGCCGCCGCTGCTTATCAACTTACTTACAGTTTAAAGCGCATGCTTCTTATCGCCTCGGTTTTCGGCATTATCTCTTGCTGGACTGGACTGGCTACCTCCTATTTTCTGGATCTCCCCTCGGGCGCCTCCATTGTAATCACTTCGTCTATCATCTTTGGTCTGGCAACAGCATTCTCTCCTAAGAGGAAGCTGAAAAGATGGCAACAGGCTCAATTAACAGGTTAGCTATGCAGCTTCAAGATTACTTTGACCAGTTAGTTCCGAATTGGGATAGGGAGGTTACTCCGGAGAGGCTGGAATGCCTCAGCAATATTATCGAGGAGCTAGATATCAAACTTGGGAGTCATGTACTTGACATTGGCAGTGGCACAGGCATTCTATTGCCTTTTCTAATTGAGGCAGTAGGAGGCGAAGGAAGAATTATAGCCTTAGATCTCTCGGCAAAGATGTTACATGAGGCTAAAGCCAAGGGATTCCAGTCCATTGTGGATTTTGTTCAAGCAGATGCTGCAGCTATCCCATTGCTGCATAACTACATTGATTTAGCTATATGCAATAGCGTTTTCCCTCATTTCAACAACAAAGCTAAAGCGCTAAAGGAGATAGCCAGAGTGCTTAAAAGCAATGGCCAGTTAGTCATCTGTCATACTGCCAGCCGAGATGCTATCAATCAACTGCACCAATCCATTGGTAGCGTAGTTGCCAATGACCTTTTACCCGATGAATTTGAGCTAAGTGAGCTAATGAAGCACACTGGCTTGACAATAACCTACCTTGAGGAAAGCCCAAAACGATATTTAGTCATCGCTAAGAAAGTAGTCCGAAGTCCACCAAATTGGCGTAACCGGTCACCCCCAGTGTCATTCTGAGGGAGCGTAACGACCGAAGAATCTCGGAGGCCCTTCGCTTCGCTCAGGGTGACATATGAGCGGCTGAACGCTTACAAAATATGATTTAAGGGAGGTTTTAGATGCATATACCTGATGGTTTTATTAGCGCGCCAGTAGCTACAGTTGGCTGTGTCGTAGCTGCCGGTTGTGTAGCCCACGCTGCCAAGGCGACAAATAAAAAGATGGGGGAGAAGCAAATCCCACTCATGGGTGTATTAGCTGCCTTCATCTTTGCTGCTCAGATGCTTAATTTCCCCATAGCAGGAGGCACATCGGGACATTTTATTGGGGCTGCTTTAGCCGCTATCCTTCTAGGCCCTTGGGCAGGGGTGCTAATAATGACTTGTGTGCTGGTGGTTCAATGCCTGATTTTTCAAGATGGGGGGCTTTTTGCCTTAGGGGCTAATATCTTTAACATGGGAATTGTTGCTAGCTTTATTGGTTATTATGTTCATCGAGGTGATGCTTCGCTTTTCGGCGGGCATAGAAAGAGGATACTAGGTAGTGGAGGCTTGGCTGCGTGGTTATCAGTGGTGATAGCATCTATTGCCTGTGCCTTTGAGCTAGCTATTTCAGGCATAGTACCACTAGGGGTAGCTTTGCCGGCAATGGCAGGTGTTCATGCCCTTATTGGTATTGGTGAAGGCGCGATAACTGCCGCGGTGCTCAGTTTTATCATGGCTACCAGAGCTGACCTACTGGAAATACAGAAGGCTTAAAAGGAGGAACACATGAGATTTAGGTGGTGGCATGGTGCTTTGATTTTTGCCTTGGTTTTGGCTTTATTATCTCCTTTGGCTTCTTCCTCTCCTGATGGACTGGAGAGGGTAGCTGAGGACAAGGGATTTATGGAAACAGCCCGTGAAGCTGTTTTTGAGGTCATCCCTGACTATGTGATGCCAGGAATAAGGAGCGAAGCTATAGCAACAATTCTGGCTGGCATAATCGGTACACTTATACTCTTCAGCATTGGTTATGGACTAGCTAAGTTATTAAGGACGAAAGGTGAAGCATAGTTTTATTGACCAGTATAGCGACTTAGATAGTCTAATCCATAGGCTTGACCCACGAACCAAGTTTATTGCTAGCCTAGCTTTCGTCATGGTATTAACACCAATTAGAAATTGTCAAGCTTTTGCCTTTTACTTCGGCCTTATTGCTACTTTACTCATTATCTCCAGGTTACCGCCCCTTTATGTCCTGAAGAGGTCTTTGCTAATTTTTCCTTTTGTTTTGCTGATTGCCATCTTTATCCCATTTTTTAAGCCTGGCGAAGTAGCTGGCAGCTACAACATCTGGCTGTGGCAGGTCTCAGTGACTTACGATGGTTTGCTTGTTCTAGCAAATGTAGTGATTAAAGCTTGGCTCTGTATTTTAAGTTTGATTTTACTTTCTGCGACAACAAAGTTTGCTGACTTGCTAAGGGGCTTGAAGCAGTTAGGCATACCCAAGGTAATAATACTGATACTTTCTTTTATGTATCGTTATATTTTCGTTCTGGTAGATGAGGTGATGCGGATGCGGCGGGCGCGGGATAGTCGCAACTTTGGTGGTGGCAGGCTTCGTCAGTTAAGGACTCTCGGCAATATGCTTGGCACTCTGTTTATTCGGAGCTATGAGAGAGGCGAAAGGGTTTATGCTGCCATGTTAGCTAGGGGCTTTGATGGCGAAGTTCGCAGCTTGCACCAGTTAAATTTCAAAAGAATCGATGCTTATTTTGGCGTTACCTTTGGCCTTGTTCTTCTCTCCTCGGGTATTCTCTTTTGGTAGCTTTTAAAGGATTATGGATAAAGTTATAGAGATTAAAAATCTTTCCTTCTTTTATCCCGATGGGCACCAAGGACTCCAAAATATTAATTTAGCGGTTTATCCTGGTGAGAATGTGGCAGTGATTGGTCCTAATGGCGCTGGCAAATCAACACTTTTACTTCACCTTAATGGTATCCTTCGTGGCAATAGTATGGTAAAGATATTTGGGTTACCTGTCGAGGAAAGGAACCTGAAGGAAATAAGGAGAAAAGTCGGTCTGGTGTTTCAGGACCCCGAGGACCAGCTTTTCTCCTTAACTGTCTTTGATGATGTTGCCTTTGGCCCACTAAACATGGGCTATTCTGAGTTAGAAATTAAGCAGCGTGTGAAACAAGCCCTGAAATGGGTAGGGATGACTGGGTATGAGCAGCGTTCTCCCCATCACCTCAGCATTGGTGAAAAGAAAAGGATTGCTATTGCTACTGTTCTTTCCCTAAGTCCAGAGCTTTTAATTTTAGATGAACCCACCAGCAACCTCGACCCGAAGAGCAAGTGGGCGTTAATTGAGCTGCTGAGACAATTGCCAATGACTAAGATCGTTGCTGCTCACGATTTAGAGCTGGTAAAGGCTCTATGCCAGCGGGCTGTGGTACTGGATGAAGGAGAAATAGTTACTGATGGCAGCACTGAGAGGATTTTAAATGATATCTCTTTGCTTAGGGCCCATGGCCTTGCCCCAGAGAAGAAGATGGCTCAAGCTCCAGGCTAATATCCAAAGCCTTGACTGAGTGGGTAAGGGCGCCAATTGAGATAAAATCAACGCCAGTTTCAGCCACAGCACGAACTCTATCGAGGGTAATTCCTCCAGAGGCTTCAATTAAGGCACGACCACCTATCATCTTAACTGCCTGACGCATATCTCCAAGACTCATATTGTCCAGCATAACGACATCTGCCCCAGCCTCAGCAGCGTCCAGAGCTTCTGGCACAGTCTTGACCTCCACTTCGATTTGAATTTGCCTTGCTTCGACATTGCTTCGGCTTGGGATGCCTCGCAATGACAAAGGCGCATTTTGCCGAGCCTTGGCTATAATTTCCTTGAGGCTTAATCCACGGCTACGAAGAGCTGCCAGATGATTATCTTTAATAAGTATGCCATCGCCCAGATTCATACGGTGATTTTCACCGCCACCAACCCTGACAGCATATTTCTCCAGCGACCTTAAGCTAGGGGTTGTCTTTCTGGTATCCATAATTTGCACTGGCAATCCCTCGACTGCTTCCACATAGCGATTTGTTTCCGTGGCAATCCCGCTCAGCCTCTGCAGGAAATTTAAAGCCACCCTCTCTGCTTTTAGAATATTAGCTACTTTGCCTTCTACCCTGGCGATTACATCACTCGCCTTAATCCTGAATCCATCTTCAAGCAAAACGTCCATTCTTAGCCCTGGATCTACTTTGGGAAATACCTTCTTAGCTACTTCGATGCCAGCCAAAATGCCTTGTTCCTTTGCTATAATGGAGGCACTCCCTTGCTGGTCATTTGGTATTAAGGCTTCAGTAGTGACATCGCCTTTGCCGAGGTCTTCAGCTAAAGCACGGTCAATAATCTCTTCCATCGAGGCTAAAACCTTGGTGCTACGATTTTTTTAAACATTTTTTCCACCCTCACCCTTCCCCTCTCCCGTGAAGGGAGAGGGGATCTTTCCTTTCAGGTTATGGCCAGCATCCTATCAATAGCTTGCTTGGCTTTTATTCTTGTTTCCTCGGGCACGATGACCACGTTGCTTTTTGTCTGCATAGCTTCAATAACCGTTTCTAAAGTTGTTTTCTTCATATCAGGGCAGATAAAGCCATCGCTGATAAGATAAAATTCCTTTTCCGGATTTTGCTTCCTTAAGGGATGTAATGTTCCCTCCTCCGTGCCGATGAGGAAAGTTTTCTCATTGCAAGACTTAGCATAGCGAAGCATTTGTGAGGTGCTTAAAGCAGCATCAGCCAAATTTATAACCTCTGGACGGCATTCAGGATGAACCAAAACTTTGGCCTGGGGATACCTCTGCTTGGCTAAGCTAACTTGCTCAGCAGTAACCTTAGCATGAGTATCACAGAAGCCGGGATAGAGAATCATTCTTTTGTTGGTCTTGGTGGAAATATAATGTCCTAGGTTTTGATCAGGGATAAAGAGGATTTCCTTAGCCAGGCAGGAGGTCACCACCTCAATCCCGTTAGCCGAGGTGCAACAGATATTGCTTTCCGCCTTAATTGCCGCCGTAGTGTTAACATAAGCCACCACAGTAGCTTTGGGGTATCTCTCTTTCCATTGCTTTAGCTCCCCAACATTGATCATGTCTGCTAAAGGACAGCCAGCATCAGGATGAGATAAGAGCACTGTAGAAGCTGGATTAAGAATAGCTGCTGTCTCAGCCATAAAGCGAACGCCGCACAAGACGATTATCTCCGCATCGGCGCCAACACATCTCTGCGCTAGCTCAAGAGAATCACCGGTAAAGTCAGCGATATCCTGCACTTCGGGGCGCTGGTAATTATGAGCTACGATAATAGCGTTAAGCTCCCTTTTTAGCTTAGCTATCCTTTCTTTAGCTTGTTTGGGATTCACCTTTCAGCTATCAGCTTTCAGCCTTCAGTTATCAGCTAATTGCTGACTGCTGTCTGCTGTGAGCTAATTATCTCTCTCTATCTTATCTGTTTACCTTGTTTGCCGGCTATGCTGATTCTAGCTACCTTAATTGTTGCCCCTGATTCTATCCGCAGAACTACAGTATCCTGGCTGAGGTTTTCAATTTGTCCATAGATTCCGCCAGTGGTAACCACCTTATCTCCCCTTCTCAGTTCCTGCACTAGTTCTTGCTGTTCTTTCTGTCTCTTGCGCTGTGGTTTAATCATAAAGAAATACATCGCGGCGAAGATCAATACCAGAAAGAGAATTGGGGCTATGCCTTGAAGTTGTTCCATTGCATTCCTCCTTTTTAATTAGCTATTATATCCAACCTTGCCCTGCAGTGCCCAAGGGCTTGTTTTCTCAATCCTGATTTTCACCAGTTGCCCTGTGCAATCATCCTTGTTTTCAAAGAATACTAGCTTATCACTTCTGGTGCGTCCATACCACTTTCCTTTCCTCTCACCTTCCACTAATACCTCCATTGTCTTGCCTCGGTAAGCGGAGTTTAGTTCAGTAGCTATATTTGCCTGGAGTTGTTCAATTTTATTAAATCTTTCCCTCTTAACTTCTGGGGGAACAGTATCTTCATATTTTCTCCCGGCGATGGTGCCAGGGCGAGGAGAATAAGCGGCCACGTGAACAACATCAAACCGCATTTCTTCTAGCAAAGAATAAGTATGCTCAAATTGCTCCTCAGTTTCCCCGGGAAAGCCAACGATAATGTCAGTGCTCAAAGATATTTGAGGGATATGATATCGAATAGCGTGGATAAGCTTACGATATTGCTCCACAGTATACCCTCGCCTCATAGCCTTCAGTATATCATCATCGCCTGACTGAATAGGTAGCTCTAAATGTTCGCAAACTTTGTCCAGGAAAGCCATAGCTTCAATGAGACTTTGGCTTATATCTCTAGGATGGTTAGTCAAAAAGCGAATTCTAGCTAAGTCGTTAATGTTATTTAATTTGGTTAACAAATCAGCCAAATCGGGATTGCCAGGCAAATCGTGGCCATAAGAATCGACATTCTGCCCCAGCAAAATTACCTCCCTTACTCCTTGCTTCACCAGCCCTTTGACTTCACAAACTACTTCTTCTAAAGGACGACTTACCTCTCTACCTCTCCTGTATGGGACGATACAGTAAGAACAAAATTTATTGCAACCCTGGATGACGGGGACAAAGGCGCAAGGAGAAGGAGACTTCCATGTGTCATTGCGAGCGTAGCGAAGCAATCCTTGCTCAGCGGTAGAAATGCCCTGCTTTTGAGCCCAGTTAGTTAGCTCGGGGTAAGCTCCTGGCTTGAAGAAAAAATCAACCTGGGGAAATCTTCTCTTCAATCCTGCGATGTTGGAATCAACAAAACAGCCAGTAACCAGTATAGAGAGATTCGGGTGCTCCTTTTTTAGCCCTTTCAACAAACCCAACGTGCCCAAAACTTTATCCTCGGCACTCTGCCTCACGACACAGGTATTGAGCACTACTAAGTCAGCTTCCCGGAGGGAGGGTGCAACTTGATAGCTGAGGAAATCTAGATAGCTAGCTATCCGCAGCGATTCTGCCTTATTCATCTGGCAGCCGATGGTCCAGATAAAATACTTTGACATAATTTAGCCCAGAGGCTATTTAGCAACCTCCTCCTGTCATTCTGAGCCCTTCGCCCCTCGTCATTCTGAGCATAGCAAAGAATCTCACACCGCTCAGGACAGGCTCCGCGAAGAATCTAGACCCTTCGCTATTCCCTTCTCTGCGCTCAGGGCTTCGGCTCAGGGTGACAAAATAAACGCTCTCTAACCCGCAAGCTTTCTACAATTATAGTCAAAAATTATAGTCAAAGTATATAATAATTTGAAGCAAGCGAAATCATGGAAGAATCTTTCGGTTGCACTAAAAGACATATCGGGTTAAAATTTGATAAGGAGGTGGAGTATGGCAGTCAAAGCTTTTGTACTTATCGAGATCGGAGTCGGGAAAACCAAGAACGTCGTTACTGCTCTGGGCAAGGTGGAGGGGGTAAAATCGGCTGATGCTGTAACTGGACCTTACGACATCATTGCCGCAGTCGAGGCTCAGGACCTTGAGGGCATCGGAAATCTGGTTACCGGGAAGATTCATCCCATCCCAGGCATTAGCAGAACGATAACTTGCCTTTCAATGGGCCTGTCCTAGATAAAGTTAATAGAAAATAAGCATGGCTGAAGGATGTCTTTTTTGCCGCATTGTTGCTGGTGAGATACCCGGTGATATTGTTTACCAAGATAAGGAATTCCTAGCTTTCAGGGATATCAACCCTCAGGCGCCTAAGCATGTAATCATCATACCCAAAACTCACATCGCATCTTTAACAGAGCTTACTGAGCAACAACAGGGGCTTATAGGACGCCTGATAATATTAGCCAGGAACCTAGCTGAGAAAGAGGGGATAGCGGAGAGCGGCTATCGTTTGGCGATAAATTGTGGTCCTGAAGGGGGACAGGTGGTGCCTCATCTTCACTTCCACCTCATTGGTGGCAGGAAGCTGAGTGATCAGCTAGGCTAAAAATTTTTTGCTGTGTGTCATTCTGAGGCCGTAGGCCGAAGAATCTGTGAGACCCTTCCTAATCGCTTAGGGTGATAACTAAACCCCCGGTAGGGCCTTCAGTTTAGCTACCACTTCCTCTATAGCCTCATCTGGAGTGGATGTCCCAGCAACGATGCCAATATGGTGTTTACCTGCAAGCCAGGAGCGGTTCACCTCACTTGCTCCTTCCACCAGATGAGTTTCCACTAGGGGTGAGCATGCTTCAGCCAGACGTTTAGTATTGGCACTGTCATGTCCCCCGATCACTATCATAAGCTGGTTTTTTTGCGCCAATCTTATAGCCTCTTCCTGGCGTTTTTGAATTACTTGACATAAGGTATTAATGATGCGTATTTCCTTAAGAGATTGCTTCGCTTCGCTCGCAATGACAGAAGGAAGGGCAGCTATAAGCTGTATTATGAACTCGATGAAGGCAGAGTGGCTTTGAGTGGTTTGAGAGATGATGCCTAGGCGATATGGCGTCGTTTTGTTAGCAGCTAATAATTGTTTTACCTCAAGAGCAGCGATACCTTTATTTCCCGCCCAACCCAGCAATCCTTTAACCTCGGGGTGCTCTGCCTCCCCGAAGATGATAACATCAAAGCCACTATCGGCTAACTCCTTGGTGGCATTTTGAGCCTGGAGAACTATAGGGCAAGTAGTATCAACTAATTTGATATGGCGGGCTTCGATTTGAGATAGTACTTGCGGGCTTACCCCGTGGGTGGTTACCGCCAGGATTTTGCCTTGAACCTGTTCTAGGTTGTCTATCGGTTTTATCCCTACTTTGGTCAATGCTTGCAGCAACTGCTGATTATGCGCTACTGGTCCCAGGGTCTCTATATTGCCGTATTTGCTTGCCGCTTCCTTTAACAGTTTGATGGCTCGTCTCACGCCAAAGCATAAGCCAAGTTCTCGAGCTTTCTCAATTTCCATACCATCCTCGGTTTTCCAGGGGCAGAAGGGCAGCGATTTTGTTCATCATTAAGTCAGTGGACATTTTAGTTTGCGATTTGGTTAACCGGCCATCACTTGAAGGAAGCTCAAAAGGCTGGCCAATATTGATGACTATGCTAGGACGCTTCCATAGCCAGCTTATCCCTTTAAGCTTCTCTGTGCCAATAATGCCAATAGGAAGCAAAGCAACACCCGTTTGTGAAGCAATTACAGCCGAACCTGATTTACCAGGTAAAAGCTTGCCATCGCGGTTTCTCTTACCCTCGGGGAACATACCCAGAACTAGCCCCTTGTTTAGTATCTCTTTGGCTTGCTTAACTGCCTCTCGCTTATCCCTAATTGTCCCTCGACGAGGCACGGAAAAGGCTTGTGCCCACCGGAAGATGATTCTTAAGAAAGGATAGCGAAAAAGCTCCTGTTTAGCCATAAAATTAATCCACCTGGGGAAGCTAAGCTGCAGCAATATGCCATCAACAAGGTGAACATGATTGGCTACCACGATGAGCGGGCCATTTAAGGGCATATTCTCCCTCCCCTTGACTTTCCAGGAAAGGAAAATCCTGGAGAGTAGTTTGAGTATGGCTAAGACAATCCTTTGAGATAGAGTCATTTGGGTAACCGCCCCTTTGTTGCTATTTAGGCTGCTTAATTTTGCCTCCGATACGAAACTAGAATTGTCTCACTCAGCTTTAATACCTGATCTCGCAAAAACTTTCGTAGTGCGACCCTTTAGGGTCGTGCACGAGGCTAAAGCCTCGCACTACATTTTAAACACCCTCATTCTGAGCCGAAGGCGAGGCAATCTCTAACTAGCTAAGTTTGGCCGCCAAATTATATATTTTATCCACAACTTGCTTTAGGCTAAGTTTTTCTGTATCAATGATTATAGCATTGGCAGCAGGCTTAAGTGGTGAAATAGTGCGGTGGGTATCAATGCCATCTCGTCTCTTGAGGTCAGCAAGGGTAGCATCGTAATCTACCTTCTCTCCTCGCTCCAGCAATTCCTTATACCTGCGATTAGCTCTCTCTTTGACAGAAGCAACCAAGAAAATCTTTAGTTCCGCCCAAGGTAAAACCACCGTGCCAATGTCTCTGCCTGCCATTATCACTTTCCCTCGCCGGGCTACCACCTGCTGTTCTGATACCATCATCTGGCGCACCCCGGCTACCTTCGATATCAAGGAAACTTGCTCCTCTATCTCGGGGCAAAGTAGCTCAGCAGAAACATCTTCACCATCAATAAGAGGGAAGAGATATCCTTCTTGGTGTGAAACGAAATCAAATTTAGTTATACCAGCTAGTTGAGAAAGCTCTTTTTCATTGGTGGGAGGAATGCCAAATTTAAGTGCTTTCCAGGTAAAGGCGCGATACATAAGGCCAGTATCAAAGAAAACATAATCAAGTTTTTTAGCTAGTAATGAGCCCACACTGCTCTTGCCTACTGCTACCGGGCCATCTATGGCAATTAGCGACAACTTCAAATTGTTTCCTATCTTATCATCCTGGGTTTGGCTTTTAAAGTTTTAAGGAATCATATCCAAGCAGTGAGCTTGCAGCGCTAACATTGAGCTGCACCAAAAACAGCTATCAGACCCCAGAGCAGACTTAGAATACAGCTACATACCACTGTGGCACAAGTGATCTTGTTCAGATAGATAGGTGACACATGACTTATGAAAGGGCGCTATAATGGTTGTATTATGAATGTCTATAGTACAATTCCGGGATATAGACGTCTGTCGAGCATCCCCAAGCTATCCAAGAAGGCTGGGCTGGGCTGGGATGTACTGGAGGCTCATAGTAGAGCAAGCCTCGCCACCGCCTCTGAATTCATTGATACCCTGTTAGAGTGAATGTCCTTTCCTATCAGGGTTATCCAGGTAGATGGGAGTTCAGAATTTCAAGACGCATTTAAGAAGGAGGGTCAGCGAAGAGGTATTAAGTTATTCGTCTTGCCCACCACACTCACTCAAACTCAATGGCCATCTGGAGAGAGCACAAAGGACACACACCGAGGAGTTTTACGAAGTAACGGATGTCAGTTTCGAGATACTGGAGCTGAATCGAGCTTTGCTGAAATGGGAGAAGGTGTATAATACTATCCGACCTCACCAGGCAGTGGGACACCTCACATCACAGCAGTTTAAAGAAAGGAGGTGGGGTGTCACTAATCATATGAACGTGTACAATTAATGCCCATATCAGGCCTCTTTGATATATAGGTTCGCTCTCAACCTGAGCGGGCCTATATAAGGAGTTTAGATAGTTGAAAGGAGTGTGTACAATGGGAAATTATTCGAGTGAAGATACATATAGGCAGTGTGTAGGTCTAATGAATAAGCAGGAAGTTATCGATTTTCTTGCCGAACTGATTAAGGTGAACAGTTCTAATCCACCAGGAAATGAAAAGGACGTAGCCTTAATAGTCGGAAAAAAATTTAAAGAGTATGGATTTAGTCCGCAAATTGATGATCTGGAAGGAGTGAATCGGGCGAACCTCATCGCGAAATTAAGCGGAGCTGAACCGAGACCAAATCTTGTGTACAGTGGCCACTTAGATGTAGTGCCGGCAACGAAGCAGAACTGGGAGCATGATCCATTTGGGGCGGAGATTGAAGGGGATCTAATGTACGGGCGTGGCACAAGTGATATGAAGGCCGGCGATGCTGCTATGATAATGGCAATGTGTCTTTTGAAGAAAGCAGGAATTAAGCTGAATGGAACTCTGACATTTGTAAACACTGCCAGTGAAGAGGTTGACTGCTATGGAAGTAAAGCATATGTAAAGAAATATGGAGTAGATGACATCGATGCTTTGGCTATTAGTGAGGCCAGTGAAAGAAAGATCTACGTGGCAGAAAAGGGCGCCTTTTGGCTTAAATTTACTTCATATGGGAAGACAGCCCATGGTGGGCTTCCAAAAGAAGGGATTAATGCATTGCTTCACATGCTCAAATTTTTTGAAACCTTCCGACATTATGAGTTCCAAGTGCAAGAGCACCCCTTGCTGAGCAGCCCTTCTATGAGCATAACAACTATGCATGCTGGAAGAAATACTAATGTCCTTCCCGAGAAGTGTGAAGCTACCGTTGATATAAGAACGGTGCCAGGCATATCACATGACAAAGTCATGGCTGATATCCATGAAATTTTGGACAAAATGAGAAAGGAAGATGGGACCTGTCGCATTGACGTAGAACCTCTGAACAATTACCCACCAATTGAAACGAGTATGGGTGATGAATTCACCAAAGTAGCTTTTAATACCTACAAACAGGTTTTTGGCAAAGAAATTGGTCCAGCTGGGGTGTATTATTACACCGATGGTGTTTCATTCGAAAAGGAAAAATATATCCCAATGATTATTTATGGACCAGGTGACCCCAGCCGTAGCCACAAGCCAAATGAATATGTAGAAATATCGCAGGTTATAGATTCTGTTAAGTATTACATTGCTCTTGCAATTAACTACCTAAAATAGCAACTTGGAGGGAAAGACAAGAGATTTGCGAAAGATAATATTGAAAGATTAAACACGGCACAAATTAATGCCAAGTCAAGAGGTAGAAAGTGGCTAATGGATATTTAGAAGTGCCAATAAATTTGGGTTCTGGATAGTGAGGGAGATGGCCGTGGCTGTTGTTTTCTTGCGGACAATCATATTCCTGCCTAAAGCACTCAGTACAGGAAGGCAAATGGGTATTACCGAGAGTCGACTTAGAACCTGACTTAAAGCGTCAGTAATCTCAGCAATAGGACCGTCGTTTGCCATACTTATCGGATTGGTTGGATTAATTACTGTGGTTGGGGCTCTGATGGCGTAGACGAGGCTATCAGTTTTGGAGCCGTATAGAGCCTTCGAGGTATTGACAAATTATTCTAGGTAGAGATATTATAGTGGTTTTATTATAGATGCAGATATTATAAACAGAATTTAGCTTAGGGCAATAAGGAAAAGTGGCAAAGGAGGTGGTGCCTATAGGTTAGATAGTTTGGGATGTAATAAGAGGTAAGAAGTTAAATAAAAAGTAAAAGGAGAAGAGAATGAAGAAGGTTAAGTTAGTATTGGTTTTGGGATTGGCTGTGGTGTTGGTAGCAGCATTTGTCCTACCTGGTTGTGCACCACCTAAGGAGGAGGTGGAGCCCATCAAGATAGGTTGCTCTCTTGCCCTAACAGGGAAATATTCATGGACGGGAGAGCGATATAAAGAAGGTCTCCTCGTATGGCAAACACAGGTAAATGAAAGAGGTTATAGTTCGGGTTTGGAATGGTGTGGGCATACTGAACCAGGACTTATAGATGGGAGGCCGGTAGAAGTCATAATTTACGATGATAAAAGTGATCCTGCTACAGGGGTAAAATTATACCACAAATTAATTACAGAAGACAAAGTAGATCTGTGCTTTGGCCCCTATAGTAGTGCTATCGCTAAAGCCATTTCTACCGTGGTAGAAAGATATGAAATGCCAACTGCATCATGTGGGGCCTCTGACCCCGGAATATGGGGAGGGAATAATCTACAATGGATGGTCCAAGGGATGCAGCCAACAGATGAATACTTCCCGGGAGTGGCTGATATAGCTGCTAAAATGGGAGCTAAAACTGCAGCCATAATACATGAGGACACAGCCTTTCCGATATCTCTAATGAATTCCTTCCGCGGTCAATTGGAAGCGAAGGGAATAGAAGTCGTATTATGTGAGGCATATCCAAAAGGAATAACAGACTGGACGCCTATTCTAACTAAAGCTATGGCGGCAAAACCGGATGTCGTAGGAATCGGAGGATATGAACCTGACTCAATAGGGCTTACAAAAGCTGCTCAGGCACTCAAGGCAGATGCAGGGATTTTTGTTTGGACCGTCGGAGCTGGAGCGCCTACTTATGTTGAGGCCGTAGGAGATGCCTGCTACGCTATGTGTTGTGAGTCACTTTGGGAAGGAATACTTGATACACCAGGCAACGAGGAATATCTGGAGGCCACTTATAGGATAGCGGGTCTTCCACCGGAAAAACATGAGTACCACACCACTTTTGGTTATCTAGCGGGCCAACTTATGGAGATAGCTGTAAAGGAGGTCGGTGCGATTGATAAGGAAGCTATTAGAGATACCTTGTTTGAGATGGAGGTTGAGACTGTCTACGGACCATATAAAGTACTGCCACTTGATTCACCGGATTCGGGATTCCAAACTGCGTCCAAGGGACTTTTAATTCAATGGCAACCGAAGAAAGTGGGGGTCGAGTATCCACCTGGTCAAGTTATAATAGGCGATTGGGTAAAAGAAGTTATATATCCTTACGAACTTGCCACAGCAGAGCCAATCTGGCCACACCCCGGCTGGGACTAAAGATGTAATCTTATATACTTATGATGGGATAGAATGGGGTCGTTGCTAGCTGAGGAAGTAAGTCAAGTTCCTATTAACAAATAAGATTCTGCGTGCAGAATCTTATTTGTTAATAGGGGAGGTGCGTTTATGGAACTGTTAATTATAGCTCTTGTCGAAGGAATATTGTTGGGAAGTGTTTATGGTTTAGGGGCAATGGGGCTAAGCTTGATATTTGGAATAATGAGAATCATTAACTTGGTACATGGTGAATTTCTCATGTTGGGTGCTTTTACCTGTTTTTGGCTGTGGTTTTTGCTAGGGATGAACCCAATTGGGGCAACGTTCGTTGCAATGCTTGTTATAGCTGCCCTTGCAGCCTTTCTTTACAAAGTAGCTATATTTAGAGTAGTTGGTAAATTTCCGTTACTATCCCGTGTATTAACCTTCGGCCTTGCAATCTTTTTATGGAACTTTAGTGAATTTGCTTTTGGCAGCACGTTTAGATCGGTTAATTATCCTACCGGTTCAATAGGTTTCCTGGGTAGTTACCTTTCCGTAAATAAGATTATATGCTTTGTAGTTGCTCTCATTATAGCCGGTGTGCTTTTTGCGTCTCTGAAATGGACAAGAATTGGAAAAGCATTGAGAGCAGCATCACAAAATCCGCGCGTTGCTTTAATAAGTGGCATTAACATACATAGAATCAGGCTCCTTAGCTATGCTATGGGAGGGGCTTTGGCTGGCATTGCCGGAGGTTTAATTGCCATTCAATGGGCTATTTACCCTTCCATTGGTCAGATCCTTATCCTGAAATGTTTTGCTATGGTAGCGTTGGGAGGGCTAGGAAGCCTCCCGGGGGCTCTTTTAGGCGGAGTATTTTTAGGCATAGCTGAAAGTGTGGGGACCATGTATTGGGGGGCAACGATAGCTGGCGTTATTGCGCCCCTAACGGTCATAGCAGTTTTTATCTTTAGACCCCAAGGCTTATGGGGAGTGGTAGAACGGGTGGACTAAGCAAGTTGTTATCGTAATTTTCCAGAAAGGAGAGTGCTGCTTGAATAAGAGTGATAAACTAAGATTAGCAGAAAAATTCAAAACAGATAAAAGATTGTGGCTCTATGCTATAGCAGTTATCGTGGTAGCATTACTCATAGCCTTGCCTCGCATAGTGAGTCCATATTTATGTAGCGTAGTTTTTCTAATGTTTATATATATAGCCTATGCCGAAGCCTGGAATATTATGACCGGTTTCACTGGCTATATAAATTTCGGTTTTTCAGTGTTTGCCGGGATAGGTGGTTATGCCAGTGCGATTCTTATCATCGATCACGGAATATGGTGGCCGGTTGGGTGGTTGCTCGGAGGTGTTTTTGCCTCGATAGGTGCTCTTATTTTAGGTTCGTTTATGCTGAGGCTGAGGGGTTCATACTTTGCCATAGGTATGTTGTGCTTATTACTAGCGGCACCAGTCCTAGCTACCACTGAATATCTTATACCGCTAACCCATGGCGGTTACGGATTTCAATTTGTCCAACCTGTAAGTGACCTGACGATGTACTACTCGGCATTTTTCATCAGTGCAGCAACTGTCTTTGTGGCCTATAAGATAATTACTTCAAGCTTTGGAGCTAAACTGCTGGCAATTAGGGAAGATGAGGAAGGGGCGGGTTCAATAGGGATAAATACGACAAAAGAAAAAATCAGTGCTTTTGCTATAAGTGGCTTTTTCGCTGGGCTGGCAGCTAGTGTCTTTTTCGCCTTTCAGAATTATATTGATCCATCTTCGGCATTTAGTGCGTGGTATAACAGCTTACCTATAATAATGGTTTTGCTTGGAGGTATAGGGACCCTATGGGGGCCGGTAGTAGGTGCTGTTATAATGACTTTCGTTGAAGAATTTTTTTGGTCAGTTTTGCCTGAGACATACTTTATGGCCTGCGGAGCTGTTATCGTACTGCTAGTTTTGTTACTGCCTGGTGGAATAATAACATGGTTCAAGAGCAGGGGGATACTCCCAAGGACAAGAGCTATTTAGCAGTGGTGTAACAAAACTTTTCAAAAGGAGGTGTAATGATGATCTCGGTAGATAGAGATGAGGAAGGAAGGCTGAAAGATGGGAAAAACGTGCTCGAAGTTCAAAATGTAACCAAAGAGTTTGGAAGCCTCGTAGCCCTAAACAATGTGTCAATATGGATAGAAGAAGGTAAAATAACAGGATTAATCGGACCGAACGGAGCTGGGAAAACCACGTTATTTAATGTGATCACAGGACAGTTTAGGGCAGATAAGGGTAAGGTTTTCTTTCGAGGCAAAGATATAACTAAACTAAAGCCTTATCAAATTGCGCGAAGAGGCATAGGAAGAACTTGGCAGGTAATCCGAATATTCCCTAACATGACTGTGCTAGAAAACCTAATGACAGCAGCTAATTTAAGAGAAAGAAATGCAGGTGAGAAAGCCCTGGAGCTACTTGAGTTAGCTGGCTTAGTTGCTGAAAAGGATAGTTATGCCGGTGAACTATCGACCGGGCAACAAAAATTTCTTGAGTTAGTTAGAATCTTAATGTTTGATGCCGACGTGATGCTATTAGATGAAGTAGCAGCAGGTATCAATCCAACCGAGCAACTGGCAGCACTAGAGCTTATTCACAATCTTTGTGACCAGAAGGGAAAAACGTTTTTTATCGTCGAGCATGATATGGATGTAATAATGGGACATTGTGATAAGGTTATTTGCCTGAATTTTGGTGAAAAGATAGCAGAAGGAACGCCTAAGGAAGTTCAAAACAACGAAAAAGTAATACGAGTCTATTTTGGGGCTTGATGTATTATTTTGTTCATTGGAGAGGAAAGACATGAAAGAAAATGGCTATATTATCAAGACAAAGAAGCTAAGCTCAGGATATGGAAAGAAGGAAATCTTGCACGAGCTATCTATAGAAGCTAAACAGGGGGAGATAACCACTATTCTAGGCCGCAATGGAGTGGGCAAAACCACTTTATTGGACACTATAATGGGTTTTCTGAAACCTATGAAAGGTAACATATTTTTCCAAGAGAAGGATATTTCAGGGTGTGCACCCCACATCGTCACGAAGATGGGTGTAGCTTATGTGCCCCAAGGGAAGGCAATTTTTCCACATATGACTGTGGAAGAACATCTCGATTTAGGCGCTTGGACACTGCAAGACAAGGACAAGATAAAAACTATACGTGAAAAAGTTTTTCATCTCTTCCCTCGTTTGGAAGAAAGAAAATCGCAAAAAGGTGGTACTCTAAGCGGGGGCGAGCGCCAGATGTTATCGATCGGCCGGGCCCTGATGGGGAATCCAAAGCTGTTGCTTTTAGACGAACCTTCGTTCGGCCTTGCCCCTAAATTAGTTGATAGCCTTTTCCAAGCGATAAGAGAAATAAATCAAGAAGGCGTAACAATTCTTCTGGTGGAGCAAAATGCCGTGAGGGCGCTAGCTAATTCTCATCGCGGATATGTAATGGATATGGGTAAAATTAAATTCAAAGGCGAAAGCAAAAGCTTATTAGAAAATGAAGAGGTAAGGCTCTCATATCTTGGAGGTAGAGGAAAACAAAAGTAAGCACATGTGGAAAAGCTGTGGAAGGCTAAAACCAAAGGAGGGAAAAAGATGAATATTCCTGTGATCTCTGTAAGTGGTAACCCTTATGATTTGGGATTTCAGCATGGGAGACAGGCTAAGGAAGCGATTCAAAAAAATGTTCTTTTTTACATGAACTTCTGGGAATATTTCGGGGGTGCGAAGCGAGATCAGATTCTAAAGGATGCCCAAAAGTTTATCCCCTATATTGAGAAATTGGATCCTGAAATACTCGAGGAACTAAAGGGAGTGGCTAAAGGGTCTGGGTTGCAATTCGAAGAAATCGTCGCCTTGAATGCCAGATACGAGCTGAGCTATGCTTACATGCCCCCGATTCCAACTTGGACTGCTCCGGGGGGATGTACAGTCTATGCTCTAGCCCCTGAAGCGACCCGAAACCAACATACATTTGTGGGTATGAATTGGGATTATAAGCCCGGGGTAGAGAGTTTATGCCTTATTTTGCGAATCAATCAAAAGAAGAAACCCGATATCATCATGCACACTGAAGCGGGCATTATCAGCCAAAAAGGGTTTAACTCTGCGGGAATAGGAGTTGTTCCCAGCTACATTCGATGCGAAAATGACTCCTTTCGACTGGGTTTGCCCACTTGGATCAAATTCCGAGGCATCCTTAATTCCGAAAGCTTACCTGACTGTATAAAAATGCTCATGACCTTTGAAGGGCCAAATTCTGTGAATATGGTGATTGCTCATCGTGATGGGGAGGTCATTGATGTAGAATGTACACCGGACGATGTGTTCTTCCTTTACCCAAAGAGCGGTATTCTCACTCATGCTAACCATTTCCAATCTCCAAATCTCCGAGTAAAAGATACAGGGAAAGGCGCGTTGCCGGATACAGTGATCCGTAGCCATCGGGCGTTTCGGCTTTTTCAAGAAAAAAGAGGAAATCTGGAGTGGGATACCATTAAAGATGTATTGAAGGACCACTTTGGTTATCCTAATTCCATCTGCCGGCATCGTGATGAGCGCCTCAACCCCTATGAACAGTGGGAGACGCTCACCTCAATGATCATTGATTTGACCGAAGGAAAGATGCTCTACAGTACCGGACCTCCATGCTCTCACTCCTACGAGTCCGTTGTCATGGGTGAAGCTAGCTGAGAAAGTTCGTTTTCATTATCAGGTGAGATGCCTGATTTAAGTGCTTTCCAGGTAAAGGCGCGATACATAAGGCCAGTATCAAAGAAAACATAATCAAGTTTTTTAGCTAGTAATGAGCCCACGCTGCTCA
>WJOY01000001.1 GCA_009619075.1 Dehalococcoidia bacterium | reverse complement strand
TAACAATGGAGAAGAGATGGAAATCGAGGAGAAATTAGCTCAATTAAGCAAATTCAGAGAGGAAGCCAAGGCAGGAGGTGGGCCTAAGCGTGTTGAGGCGCAGCGTGCCAAAGGGAAACTAACTGCCAGAGAGCGAATCAATCTTCTATTTGACGCAGGAACTTTTGAAGAAATTGACCCTTTTGTGACTCATCGTTGCGCCGATTTTGGTATGGCAGAGCGGAAGTATCTTGGTGATTCGGTGGTTGTTGGCTATGGCAGGGTAAATAGTAGACTTACCTTCGCCTTTTCACAAGACTTCACTATCTTCGGTGGCTCATTATCAGAAGCAGCCTCTCAAAAAATTTGCAAGGTGATAGATCTAGCGGCAAAGAATGGTGCTCCTTTTGTTGCTGTTTTGGATTCTGGGGGGGCACGTATTCAGGAAGGAGCCGATAGCCTTAAGGGCTATGGTGAGATTTTTACGCGGAATACCCTGTATTCAGGGGTCATTCCTCAAATTTCAGTAATAGTTGGTCCTACCGCTGGAGGCGCTGTTTATTCCCCAGCTATCACTGACTTTGTCTTCATGGTTAAGGGCTTGGGGCAAAGTTATATTACTGGCACTGAGGTCGTCAAAGCAGTCACGGGGGAGGAGGTGAGCCTGGAGGAACTAGGTGGCGCTGTGGTAAATGCCACTAAAAGTGGCAATTGCCACTTTGTATATGAGACTGAAGTGGAATGTTTTCAGCAGGTGCGTAGATTATTAGGCTTCCTCCCCCAAAGTTATAAGGAAAAACCGCTTTCCGTAGATACCGATGATGAGCCTAACCATACGGATGAGGAACTGCTTCATATTGTTCCTGTCAACCCTACTCAACCATATGATATGAAGCGGATTATAGCAAAGATAGTAGACAATGGTGACTTTTTAGAGGTGCATCAAAGATTTGCCCCCAATTTTATTGTTGGTTTTGCGCGCCTTGGTGGGCAAAGCGTGGGCATTTTAGCTCAGCAGCCTATGTATCTGGCTGGGGTGTTAGATATTGATGCTAGCGATAAAGCAGCCAGGTTCGTTCGTTTTTGTGATTGTTTTAATATTCCCTTGGTTACTCTTGTTGATGTTCCGGGATATATGCCAGGGACAGACCAGGAATTCAGGGGCATTATCAGACATGGGGCCAAAGTCCTTTTTGCCTATGCTGAGGCTACCGTGCCTAAGGTGAGCGTAATCATTCGCAAAGCTTACGGGGGAGCTTATATCGCTATGAGCAGCAAGAGTCTGCGAGGAGACATTAACTATGCCTGGTCTACAGCGGAAATTGCTGTGATGGGTCCTGAGGGGGCAGTCAATATTATCTATCGTGATGAAATCAAGAAATCAGCCAATCGGGAAGAAACAAGGCAGAGGCTAATTCAAGAATACCGGGACAAATTTGCTAATCCCTATGTGGCGGCAGCTAGAGGCTACATTGACGATGTCATTGCCCCTCGGGAAACACGTCCGAAGCTAATTAAGGCATTACAAATGTTACAGAACAAGGACACCTCCAATCCGCCCAAGAAACATGGTAATATTCCTCTTTAAGAAGCCCCACTGCATTGGGGACTAAAGACCAAGCTCAGAGTGGTATGAAATAATTTGTCTAAGGGAGGTAGCATGGATTTAGCTGACAACAAAAATCCGGTAAAAATCACCGATCTTAGCTTCCGTGACGGGCATCAATCTTTACTAGCTACACGAGTGCGAACTAAGGACTTGGAAGCTATCGCCCCGGAGATGGATAAGATTGGCTTTTGGTCTATGGAAGTCTGGGGTGGAGCTACCTTTGATGTTATGACTCGATTTCTGAATGAAGACCCATGGGAGAGAATCCGTATCCTGAAGAGGGCAATGCCTCATACCAAACTTCAAATGTTACTTCGGGGGCAGAATCTGGTTGGCTATCGTAATTATGCTGATGATGTGGTCACCGCTTTTGTTCACCATGCCGCTGATTGCGGCATTGATGTTTTCCGTGTCTTTGATGCTGTTAACGATGA
>WJOY01000036.1 GCA_009619075.1 Dehalococcoidia bacterium | reverse complement strand
GGATGGTGAGCCGAATCCGTGGTTGGGACAAAGATTCTCTTCGGGTGCTAATTATGCCTGACCACCCAACGCCAATTAAGGTTCAGACCCATACTAGGGAGCCAGTTCCATTTATGCTGTGGGGGTCGGGGTTTATGGCTAACGGGGCGAAGAGATTTACCGAGGCTGAAGCTAAAAGTACCGGCGTTTTCATTGAGCAAGGGTATAATATAATAGCTAAACTAATAAGGTAGAGAATATGGCGCTGATAGTACAAAAGTATGGTGGTAGCTCGGTTGCTGATAGCGAGAAAATCAAAAGTGTAGCTCGCCGTATAGCTAGGGCTAAGGACGAAGGAAATCAATTAGTGGTGGTGGTCTCAGCAATGGGGGATACCACTGACGAGTTAATCCGAATGGCTCAACAGGTTAGTGAACAGCCAGACGAGCGAGAACTTGACATGCTCCTTTCTACCGGTGAGCTAATTTCCAGCACTCTTTTGGTTATGGCTCTAGAAAGCTTGGGCTATAAGGCAGTCAGTCTTACTGGTGGCCAGGCGGGCATCCAGACTGATTCTAGCTACAGCCAAGCGCGAATTCTCCGTGTTGACCCCCAGCGCATTCTCGCTGAACTAGAGAAGGGCAACATCGTCATTGTAGCTGGATTTCAGGGTGTTACTCAGGATATGGATATTACCACTTTGGGTCGAGGTGGCTCTGATACTACGGCAGTCGCTCTAGCTGCCAGTTTGAATGCTGAGGTATGCCAGATTTATACTGATGTTGAAGGAGTCTATACCGCTGACCCACGTCTTGTGTCTGAAGCGACTAAATTAAAGGAGATTGGTTATGAGGAAATGCTGGAGCTGGCTAGTTATGGAGCAAAGATACTGCATCCTAGAGCGGTGGAATTAGGCGGGTTGTATGATATGCCTATATTGGTGGCTTCCAGCTTTAGCGATAGCCCAGGAACTCTCATTTGTAAGGAGGCATCTATGGAAGTAAGAAATAAGGCTAGGGGTATTGCTCAGGATACCAATGTGGCTAAAATTACTGTAATCAATGTTCCTGACCACCCTGGCATTGCTGCAGCAATCTTTGAGCCCTTGGCTAAGGCGAATATAAGTGTAGATACTATTGTCCAGAACGCCAGTATTGAGAATATTACTGATCTTACCTTTACAGTGGCACGAAGCGACTTGGTTAAAGCGATGTCCATTGTAGAGCCGGTGATAAAATCCATTGGAGCAAAACGATGTGTTACTGATTCTACCCTGGCTAAGGTTAGCATTGTAGGCACTGGCATGCAAAATACGCCGGGCTATGCTGCCAGGATGTTCCGCGCCCTTTATGAACAGGGCATTAATATCCAGCTAATCACTACTTCAGAGATAAGGATAACCTGCATTATCGCAGAGGATAGAGTTAAGGACGCCGTTCAGGCCTTGCATAAAGCCTTTGAGCTTGAAATTGCTTGACAACAGAAGAAAATTTAAAAATTAAAGGTCAAAATGACAAATCAAACCTCAAAATTTTTTACCTTTGCTTTGTATTTTTTCATTTTGCATTTTAATCTTTTATTTAGCTTTGCGTGGTGAATAGGATGGCTTATCAGCAAGAAGAGGAGCGAGCTAGACTAGGACGGCGATTAAGTGAGGAAGCCATAGCCTTGGCTATTCAAGGTAGGTGGGAAGAGGCTGTGGCAGTAAACAGAAGTATAATTGAGAGGTTTCCTAGTGATGTTGGGGCTTACAATCGTCTTGGTAGGGCTTTGGCAGAGTTAGGGGAGTTTGCCCGGGCTAAAGAGGCGTATAGCAAGGCTTTGGAACTTGCTCCTAACAATGTTATTGCGGTAAAAAATTTAGCTCGACTAGCTAGTTTACCGATGGCTAAAGCATCCTTAGATAGGGGGCAGCGTAGGGTTGCTCCTGAACTCTTTATTACTGAGATAAGCAAGGCTGGTGTGGTCAACCTTTGTAATTTGGCCCCAACGGAGGTATTAGCCAGGATGGGTATTGGTAATCAGGTCTGTTTGAGAGTAGAGGGTCAAAGCTTAGTGGTAGAGAATGACCAAGGGGAATATTTGGGGGAAGTTGAGCCGAAACATGGGTTACGACTTATCAAGCTGATAGAAGGCGGGAATAGATACGCTGCAGCCATCCACAGTGTAGGGGAGGATGGAGTGCGAGTAGTTATTAAGGAGGAATATCAACATCCTAGCCAGGTGGGGTATCCTTCCTTTCCCGTTAAAGCTACTGAGCGTTTGCGTTCCTATGCTGAAGAATATCTCCTTAGGCGCGACGTTAGCTACTGGGAAGGCGAAGAAATAAAGGAAGTTGAAAGTGTTGAAGGAGTTGAAGGAGCGGCTGGAGATTCCGAAGATGAGGGCGAGGAAAAAGGTTTGTCGGAAGGTTTTTCCATACTTGGGGAGGCTACTGAAAGCTGATAGCTGACAACTGACAATGGAAATTGGGAAAGTAAGGCCTGTTGATATTGAGCAGGAGATGAAAAGCTCCTATCTGGACTATGCTATGAGCGTTATCGTCTCTCGAGCATTACCGGATGTGCGTGATGGCCTAAAGCCGGTGCAGCGGCGTATTTTATATGCCATGGATGGATTGGGACTACATCATAATGGTCCGCACAAAAAGAGCGCTCGAATTGTTGGTGAAGTTCTGGGGAAATACCATCCCCATGGAGATGCCCCCGTATATGAAGCTATGGTGCGCATGGCACAAGATTTCTCCTTGAGATATGTTTTGATTGATGGCCAGGGTAATTTCGGCAGCATTGATAATGATCCGCCGGCAGCGATGAGGTACACCGAGGCTCGGCTTGCTGAAATCGCTGGAGAGATGCTGGGTGACATTGATAAAAATACTGTTGCCCTCGTTTCCAATTTTGATGATTCCCTCAAAGAACCAGCTGTCTTGCCGGCTAAGTTGCCTAACTTATTAGTTAATGGTTCCTCAGGCATAGCTGTAGGCATGGCAACTAACATCCCACCGCACAACCTGGGGGAGGTATGCGATGCTATCGCCTACCTAATTGACAACCCACAAGCCACCACAGATGAGCTAATGGAGTTTATCCAAGGTCCTGATTTCCCTACGGCAGCCGTAATTTTGGGGAAAGAGGGGATAAAGAATGCTTATGCTACCGGGCAAGGAAAAGTTGTAATTCGAGCTAAAGCCGATGTAGTAAGCACCAAAGAGGGTAAGAGCAAATTAGTCATTACCGAACTTCCCTATCAAGTAAACAAAGCAGCTTTGGTAGAGAAAATAGCTGGGCTAGTTAAAGGGAGAAAAATCGCCGGGATAGCTGAAGTGCGCGATGAGTCGGACAGGGAGGGCATGCGTCTTATCATTGAACTCAGAAAGGAGGCGCAACCCCAGCAAGTACTTAATAATCTGTATAAGAATACCATAATGCAATCTGCCTTTTTTATCAATATGGTTGCTCTGGTTAAAGGGCGACCAAAAGTAATTAATCTTAAGGAAGCCTTAACTTGCTACATTGATTTTCGTCATGAGGTTATTACCAGGAGGTCCCAATTTGAGCTTGAAAAGGCGAGGAATAGAGCTCACATTCTTGAAGGCTTTAGGATCGCTCTAGATAACATAGAGCAAGTGATTAGACTTATTCGGCAATCTGAGACGGTTGACGCTGCTCGTGCCAATTTAATGACTGTTTTTAGTTTATCCCAAGCTCAGACACAAGCTATCCTTGATATGCCGCTGCGCCGCTTGGCTGG
Source organism: Dehalococcoidia bacterium (assembly GCA_009619075.1). Taxonomy (GTDB): domain Bacteria; phylum Chloroflexota; class Dehalococcoidia; order GIF9; family AB-539-J10; genus 20-14-all-45-10. The sequence goes on along the minus strand of WJOY01000036.1, from coordinate 3,991 downwards.
GCTAGAGCGGGAAAAAATAGCCCAAGAATATACTGGAGTAGTGAAGGATATTTCCTACTTAGAGGACCTATTAGCTAATCCTAGAAAGATATTGTTCCTCATCAAGCAAGATGTTGCTCAGCTGAAATCCGAGTATGGCGACAAGCGGTGCACTTTAATTAGCGAGGAGGAGGTTACAGAGTTTCGTCAGGAAGATCTTGTTCCCCACCAGAGAGTGATAGTTACCTTTAGCAGCCAAGGATTTATTAAAAGGCTTCCTGCTAGCACCTACCGGCTACAGCGCCGTGGAGGAAGAGGAGTCATTGGAATGATGACCCGTGAGGGTGGTTCGGTGAGCCATATTTTGGCCGCCGATACACATGACAATTTACTCCTTTTCACTGTTCGAGGCAGGGTTTATTGCCTTAAGTGCTATGAGATTCCTGGGGATTCGTCTCGAACTGCTAGAGGTATAGCGCTGGTTAATTTATTGCCCCTTGACCTGAAAGACAAAGTAACTGCATTACTGGCTGTGGCAGATTTTCCCTCCAATGAATTCTTATTAATGGCAACCAAGGCTGGTGGGATAAAGAAGACCTCTCTGTCTAAATTTGCTTCCATCAGGCGAAGTGGGCTTATTGCTATGGGACTCAAGAATAATGATGAGCTGGTGGCAGCTAGGGTAGTTACCGATTTGGATGATGTTATTCTAGTAAGTCAAAATGGGCGAGCTATTAAATTTAAGGTTAAAAACCTAAGAACTGCGTCTCGTAGCAGTGGCGGTGTTCGTGGTATTCGTCTGACCGATGATTGCCTTGTCGGTATGGACATTATTTTCCCCGATGCTTATCTGCTGACAGTGGCCGAGAGAGGTTTTGGCAAGTTAACTTCCGTGGGGCGTTATCCTATCCAGCAGCGGGGAGGGAAAGGAATCCAAGCCCATAGAGTGAGTGACAAAACGGGTAAGATAGTGGCGGCTAGGATTGTGAGCAAAGGTGAAGGATATTTGGTGACGTTATCAAGCGTGGGTAATGTTGAGTGTATTCCCCTCGAGCAGGTCTCAGTTCAGAGTCGGAAGGGTCGTGGTGTACATATAATGGCATTGGCTGAAGGTGATAGCATAGTTTCTATCACTACTATAGGCGGCTTGGCGATAAAGGCATAAAGGTGTCCATAGGCAATATTTTCCGAGAGCTAGGTTTAACCCTTGTTCCTATTTTTGTCGCCATGGATTCGATTGGCAACTTGCCAATTTTTCTTTCGCTAACCCAAAATATAGAGGCTTCGAGGCATAGTCGCACAGCTCGTTTAGCGATATTTACTGCTTTAGGCTTGGGCTTAGGATTTGTTGCTATCGGCAAAGCTATCTTCCTACTCTTGGGTATTGGAGTAGCCGACTTCCTAGTAGCAGGTGGCGTTATTCTACTGGTTTTAGCGGTCAAAGATCTAGTTACAGGGAGGATGGTAGAAACTAGTGACTTATCAGCCGCTGAGATGGTAGGTGTCGTCCCCCTAGGTACTCCGCTAATTGTAGGACCAGCAGTGCTCACCACTTTGCTAATACTCATTGACCAGTATTTTATTGTAATCGTAATAGTTTCATTCATTCTCAATTTGACAATACAATGGCTTCTTCTTAGGCAAGCAAATCTGGTTGTAAGGTTTTTAGGTAATACTGGAGTAACGGCTATATCTAAAGTAGTTATGTTGCTTTTAGCTACTATCGCGGTAAAGATGATCCGTCAAGGTATTTTGACAATTTTGGGATAGGTCTAAACCTTTATTGAGAACGTGTATAATAATGTAGGTATGAGGCTTGAGCCTCATACAATAATGATGGCACGACCCTAAAGGGTCGCACTACATTAAGGCGGAAAAGCCTCACGCATTTTATATTTGTCTTGGCAGATAGGTTGCCACCTCTGTAATCCACAAGCGTTGCACTTTCCCTGATGGCAATCTGGAGTCTCCTTTTCCTGCCAGAGGTTATGATACTCTCTTTTAAGAAACTCGGGAGTTACCCCGACATCAATGTGATCCCAGGGCAATATTTCATCCAAGTCTCGCTCTCGATTAGCATAGAAGGAAGGATCAAGTTCATATTGCTTAAAAGAGTCAAGCCACCTTTGATAATTAAAATGTTCACTCCAAGCATCGAATTTGCAGCCCAGTTGCCAGGCGTGATAGATAACCTTACCCAAGCGGCGGTCACCTCGGGATAAAGCTGCTTCAATTTGGCTTATCTTAGGGTCAGACCATGAGAATCTCACTCGTTCGCGTCGCAACCCTTGCTTTAATATGTCATATTTGGGGAGTAGCTGCTCCTCTGTTTCTTGGGCTAACCATTGGCAAGGGGTATGGGGCTTGGGAATAAAGGTAGAAGTGCTAATTTGCAGTCTAAATTTTTGTCCTAAGTGGCGTATCTTGGTTACTAGTCCAATAATGCTATGCACGTCGTCCATGGTTTCACTGGGCAACCCCACCATGAAATATAACTTGAGATTTGTCCAGTCTCTATCCAAGGCGGCAGTTAGTATTTCTAATATTTCCTCTTCGGAGATTTTTTTGTTAATGATGCGACGTAATCTTTCATTCCCTGCCTCGGGAGCAAAGGTCAGAGTTATTTTGCGCTGTGAAGGTAGTAAATCCATTACCTTTACTGCCGATGTATTTAGGCGCAGGCTGGGTAAGGATAAAGTCAAGCCCTGTCCTGAGCCGAAGCTCTGAGCGTAGCGAAGAGGCAGCGAAGGACATTCTCCACAATACTGATGTGATAGTTCGGCAATGAGTTCCTTGATAGCAGGATAATCCCCAGTGCTAAGGGAAAGCAAAGACACCTCATTATAGCCACAATATTTTAATAGCTTACCTACAGCGTCTATAATTTCTTCCTGCGGGCGTTCTCGCACTGGTCGGTAAATCATCCCTGCTTGGCAGAAGCGGCAACCTTGAGTACAACCTCGCTGAATTTCTACATTACCGCGGTCATGCACTACCTCGATGTAGGGAATAACTGGCTTAGTGACCGGGGGTGGTAGTTTAGTTACTATCCTGCGGTGAATCCTTGGTTTAGCTTCAGGTATCTTGGGCGTAATACTGTTTATAGTGCCATCTTTTCTGTAGTTGACTTGGTAGAAGCTAGGGATGTAAACGCCGTTAAGTTTAGCGGCTTGCTGCAGTAGCTTTCTTTTGTTGCCCCTATATGCTCTAAAGACTTCCAGCAGTTCCACTATTACTTCCTCACCTTCACCAATTACAAACAGGTCGATGAAGTCAGCCATTGGCTCTGGATTAAGAGCACAACTACCGCCGGCTATTACCAAAGGGTATGAATCTTCCCTCTGGGAGCTAAATAAGGGAATTTGAGCTAGGTTGAGGACATTTAACACATTGGTGTAAGTAAGCTCATAGCCTAAAGAAAAGCCAATAATATCAAATTCCTTTACTGGGTGCTTAGATTCTAAGCTGAAAAGTGGCATATTTTGTTTTTGCAAAGCAGTTTCCATGTCTAGCCAAGGAGCGTAAACTCTCTCTGCCAATACATCTGGCTGATAATTCAGTATCTCATAGAGGATAGGTAACGCCAGATTAGACATGCCAATTTCATAGACCTCGGGATAGCACAAGGCAATTTTAATAGGTGTTACTTCCCATTCCTTAGCGATGCTATTCCACTCACCTCCGGTATAGCGAGCAGGTTTGGAAACTTGGTTTAAGATATTATTAAGGCTTTTCATCTTATTATTTTATTTAGTCCTTAATTTGAGCATTATAGCCTTTATTATTCAACCCCTCAAAGCCTTTCTCCTTCATGGGTGACATTTTCCCTGAACAGTTACAGGGTGACAAAATCGTAGAACATTAACATCAGCCAGCACAAGGACTGTTGTTGTCCAGCGAAAATGTCACCTTAATTGTTCAGCGAATTTGTCACCCCCTATCGATATGGATTCTAAAAGGCCTACGCCAGGGATGGTCTGGGCCAGGTTTAGTGTAGTGAGTAAGCTTTGGT
>WJOY01000046.1 GCA_009619075.1 Dehalococcoidia bacterium | reverse complement strand
CAGCTAGATGGAGAAATATATCAGATTACTGAATATCATCATATTAAGATAGGGCGAGGCTCAGCCCAGATTCGATTACGGCTTCGCAATATCCGCAGCGGCAATGTCAGCGAACGCTCCTTTCAGGCCAGCGACAAATTTGCACCAGCTTTTCTGGAGCACCACTCAGTCCAATATCTTTATAACGATGGTGACCTTTACTACTTTATGGATAATGAGAGCTATGAGCAAATAACATTGGCCGCAGTTCAAATAGGAGAAGGCATAAACTACCTCAAAGAAGGGCTAAATCTGGAGATTCTGACCTGTAAGGGTGAAGCGGTAAACATAGAGTTGCCTGTTACTGTAGAGCTTCAAGTTACTGAGACGGAGCCCGGCTTTAAAGGAGATACGGCTACTGGGGGAAGTAAGCCAGCCAAGGTAGAAACCGGAATTACCATTCAGGTTCCTCTTTTTATCACCATGGGGGACATCATCAAAGTTGATACCCGCAGTGGGGAATATCTAGAAAGGGCAAGTTGATAAAAGCTGATTTACATGTTCACACCTGCTACTCCGTAGATTGCAATACGCCTTTGGAAGGAATCGTTGACCAGTGTCTTAAGATAGGCATAAACTGCCTTGCTGTGACTGACCATAACACCATTTCTGGAGCTTTGAAGCTAAAGGGAATAGCTCCCTTTAAGGTAATCATCGCTGAGGAAATTATGACCTCCATGGGTGAATTGATAGGTTTATTTCTCATCGAAGAAGTCCCCAAGGGATTATCCCCCGAGGAAACAATAGCCCGAATAAAAAGTCAAGGTGGGTTGGTCGGCATTCCCCATCCGTATGGCCGTTCACCTTCTTTGTTAGCTACGAGCAAGCGAAACAATCTCCTATCACCAGAAATTGTATCCCAGGTTGATATTATTGAAGTTCTTAATTCACGCGACTTTTTTCCTAACAACTCTAGCAAAGCTTGGCGATTGGCTCTAAAATATAAGCTGCCTGCTAGCGCTGGAAGTGATGCTCATACCTTAGGCGAAATTGGCCGGGCTTACGTGGAAATGCCTGAATTCAACAGCCCAAGCGATTTCTTGGGCAGTTTATCCCGAGGGAAGATATTCGGGCACAGGTCTAACCCTTTAGTTCACTTCGCTAGCATCTGGGTGAAGGTAAATAAGTGTTTTCGAGGTGTTTAAAAACGTATGCACGACCCTAAAAGGTCGTGCTGCGAAAGGAGTAAAGCTAAGTCTTGTTAAACATTGGTTGGTTCTCCACCGGCAGGGATGAAGCAGCACGGCAGCTTTTGCAAGCGGTACAAGAAAGTATCGCCACCAGCGATATAACAGGGAAAATTAGCTTCGTTTTTAGCAATCGAGAGCCTGGCGAATCAGGGGAAAGCGACTCCTTGTTCGAGTTAGTTCACAGCTACGGCATCCCCCTCATCTGTTTCTCCCATAGGAAATTCAAGTCGAGACTGCTTCGTGGAGCCTATCCTGAACAGCCGAAGCTCCGAGCGAAGCGAAGAGGAGATTCTTCGGTCGCTTCGCTCCCTCAGAATGACAATAAGGGTAGGAATCAGAACGACAGTAATGTTATTGCGGCCATAGCCACGCCATCTCAGGAGAGATGGCGTCTTGAATATGATAGGGAGGTAAATAAGAGAATTGAACAATTCGCCCCCGACCTCTGTGTCCTCGCTGGCTACATGCTCATCATAGGAGAAGAGCTATGCCAGAAATACAACATGGTTAACCTTCACCCCGCACCTCCTGGTGGACCTGTGGGTAGCTGGCAAGGGGTAATCTGGAAGTTGATAGAAGACAAAGCTGAGGAAGCTGGTGCCATGATACACCTGGTGACCCCCGAATTGGATAGAGGACCTGTAGTCAGCTACAGCCTTTTTTCCATCAAAGGCAAGCCCTTCGACCAATATTGGCAAAAGGACGACAAAAATATGCTATTCCAGCTTATTCGCCAACATGAGCTTGCCCAGGAGTTTCCCCTCATTATCTCCACCCTTAAAGCTCTAAGCCAGGGTGAGATCAGCATCAGAGACGATAAAGTCGTTGATGCTCAGGGAAATGTCATCCAGGGATACAACCTCAGCAAAGAAATAGACCAAGCAATCAGTCACTCTCATTCTGAGCATAGCGAACAATCTCACACCTCTCCAGGCAGTCTCCACCAAGAATCCGCAGCCCCCTTTCTCCCACCCAAAGAGACAGCCCGAGAGCCTCGTTTGATCTGCTTTGACCTTGAAGGTCCTCTAGCTCCTCAAGATAATGCCTATGAGTTGATGAAGCTATTGCCCCACGGTAGTAGGATTTTTGAAGTCATCAGCCGGTACGATGATTTGTTAACCCTGGAAGGCAGGCAGGATTATGAGCCCGGAGATACTCTGGCCCTCATCGCTCCTTTCCTTGCCCGCCATGGAATAAGGGAAAAACAAATCACCACTATGGGGCAAGAAGCTAAATTGACTCCCGGTGCCTCTTATTTAATCTCCAGGCTTAAATCTCGAGGTTGGCAAATATTTTGCATTAGCACTAGCTATGAGCAATATGCTTTTGCCATCACACAAAGGCTGGGAATCCCAGCTCAAAATGTAGCTTGCACTTCCTTCCCCCTGGACCAGATTTGCCAGCTACTAAACCAAGATAATTTCACCCTGCTGGAGCGAGCCGAATGGGAATTTATCACCCTCACCCCAGAGGTAGACGATACCAGGATAAAACAAACACTGGATCGCTTTTATTGGCAAGAGCTGCTCAGGACAAGTTCAGGAAAAATCATAAATAAAGTTAAGCCCGTAGGTGGGAAACGCAAGATAGAGGCACTGGAGCATTTCGCCGCCAGACTAGGAAAACCTCTCTCCCATTGGATAGCGGTGGGAGATAGCATCACCGACTTCAAAATGCTTCAAGCGGTGAATAAAGTCGGCGGGTTAGCCATCGCCTTCAATGCCAATGAATATGCCCTACCCTACTCCACTATGGGCTTGGCATCTGCAAGTTTGGATGATTTAGGGATAGTTTTAGGAGCCTGGGAAAAAGGCAGACGTCGAGCAGTGGAACTGACAGTCAAGGAAAAAGAAAAAACCGGTGGAAAGGGTGACAGGGAACACTTCCATTGGCTGGCTGAAGCCAAGGATATTTCTCGGCCCCTGGAAATCCATAAGAGAATTCGGCGCTTAGTCAGAGAGGAAGCTGCCAAACTGGGTTGATATTATGTCAACTCACCAAGCCAGCCAAACTTCCTCTCCCGTCAAGGGAGAGGATTAAGAGCCTGTCCTGAGTTTATCGAAGGATGAGGGTGAAAGCCAAAAGCATAGCAATCTCACTTCATAGTGGCGTGGTTTATCCCCGCCTTTACCTCACCAGATAAAGGGATAGGGTGGACGCGGGGTACCTTTTTGGTTGGGGCTTGTGCCCAATCACTAAGGCAGGGATAAATCCCGCCGGATTGCCACGCCTTCGGCTCGCAATGGCAGGAAGCGAAGGAGTCAGTCTCGCTTCTTAGTGCCGTGGAATATCCATACGAAGGTCACAATAATGATGACAGAAACAACAATAGTGGTGATTAAGCCTACTTTGCCCAAGCCCCAGAACCTCTGAGGGCTGGCCAGGTAAGCTATGAAATCTGCTTTCAGCAAGCTTGGCAAGATAAGCATTTTGCCTAATTATACTCCCAATTCAGCCTATATCAAAGGCTGCGTACAGGGCTGTGATTGTTTCGCTCTCTCACCTTGAGATTCTTCACCTTCCCTTCGTTCAGGGCTTCGGCTCACACGCTCAGAATGACATTTGAGGCGAGATTGCCATGCCTTCGGCTCGCAATGACAGGGAATGCATGGTTTTCGTAGTGCGACCTTTTAAGGTCATGCATTCCCGGCTGCCTGGCGCGAGGCTGAAGCCTCGCACTACAGAATACTTCACCACAGCTAGACGACTTTGGCTCTCTCACAATGACAAGGGCTTCACTTCTTCTCCGGCTTACTGAGTATCTCGTCTACAATGCCATATTCCACCGCTTGCTGGGAGTCGAGGTAAAAGTCTCTATCGGTATCGTGAGCAATCTTCTCCACCGTCTGACCGGTATGTTTAGCCAGAATATTGCGGATTCTTTCCTGCATGCGCATAATTTCCCGGGCAGCTATCTCAACATCGGCTGCCTGTCCTTGAGCACCACCAACCGCTTGGTGAAGATGTATGGTGGAGTTAGGCAAAGAATACCTCTTGCCTTTGGTGCCAGCACAAAGAAGCAAGGTGCCCATGCTGGCCGCTAGGCCAACGCAAATGGTGGACACCGGGCAGCGCAGAAGCTGCATGGTATCGTAGATAGCCAGGCCAGCGCTGATTATCCCGCCGGGGCAATGAATATAAAGGCTGATATCCTTTTCTGGGTCTTCCCTTTCTAAATAGAGGAGCTGGGCGATAATGAGATTGGCTATCTGGTCATTGATCGGTGTGCCCAGAAAAACAATCCTTTCCCGCAGCAAAAGCGAATATATGTCAAAAGAAGCACGCTCGCCATGAGCACCAGTTTCAGTCACTGTGGGAATTATTACCTGAGATACTATGTCCATTGGCTCCTCCTTTGTTGATTTTGTCACCCTCACCTTATTCCTCTCCCTTCAGGGGAGAGGTTAGGTGAGGTGAGGTGAGGGCTCCCGCTGACTATCTGCACTAGCCGATCCATCGTCTTTTGGCTGCGAAGAGATTCACCAATTGACTCTCTAACCTGGGGCAAAGCAAGAAATCTCCGCATTTTCTCCTTATCCTTAGCGTCCCCAAGAATCTCCTCCACTTTATTATCTACTTCTGGGGAAGTAATTTCAACCTTTTCCTCTTCAGCCACTTTATCCAGTGTAAGACTATTAATAACTCGCTTCTTAGCTACGGGGCGCAATTCCTCTCTAAGCTCCTCCTTTGTCTTGCTAACCCTTTTTAGGTAATCCTCCACCTCCCGGTAACCAAAACGTCGTGCCACATCCTCAAGAAGACTGTCAAATTCCCTGTCCTCCAGAATAGAGGGATAGTCCACTTCACTGACTTTGATGACGGCATCAATAGCTTTTTGTCTTAGCTCCAGGTGACTCCTTTGTTCCGCTTTAGCTCTCAAATCAGCCGTTACCCCTTCCCTTAGCTGAGTTAAATTAGCATAATTACAGCTTTGGGCAAACTCATCATCAAGCTGGGGCAATTGTTTCTCCTTTATCTCGCTAACCGTGGTTTTGAAAAGGCATTCCTGCCCACAAAATTCCTTAATGCTATAGTCAGCCGGAACTTTAAGGCTAAAAATCTTCTCCTCGTTCTTCTTCACACCCTCCAATTTTGGAGCAAAATCAGGTAAGGGAAAGGTTGAATTGCTATCCACCTGATATAGCAGGTCTTTATGGTTTAGAAATGGCTTGCCTTCAATGGTGGCCTCGATGCTCAGGGTGACGAAATCCCCAAGCTGGACAGGGCGGTCTACAGGTAGTAATACTGCCTGTTGTTGGCGAAGCTGCTCAATAGCAGCTCCAATTTCCCCCGCACCGATTTCTACCGACTCAGCTTTTAGCTTTATGCTGTGGTAGTCGCCAAGCTTAACCGTAGGCTTGAGCGGCACAATGGTTTTGAAAACTAAGGGCTCATTTTGAGTAATTTCTATTTGTGGTTGGGCAATAGGTTCAATTTTCTCTGATTCAATCGCCTGCTTATAAAGCTGGGGGATGAGATGCTCTAAGGCTTCTTCCAGCAAGGCGCCTTTACCCAGATGCTGCTCCAAAATAGCTCGAGGAGTCTTCCCTTTACGGAAGCCAGGTATAGAAACTTTGCTAACCAAATGGCGGTAAGCTCCCTCGAGAGCCTTTTCTAGCTCATGGGCTTCAGCTTCTATATTAAGCGATACCTGACAATTCTCCAGCTTTTCACGGGTTACTTTCATATTTCACACCCTGTCATTCTACAGTTACCCACGCAAATCATCACCTACTCCCTCCCCTGGCGGGAGGGAGTTAGAGGGAGGGGGAAATTTCACCCTCACCCTAGCCCTCTCCCATCAAGGGAGAGGGGATTTTTCTTGAAGACTGCCACGCCGGAGCCTGCCCTGAGTGAGATTCTTCGGTCGCTTCACTCCCTCAGAATGACAAGAGGCGAAGGGTTCAGGGTCAGGGTGACAAAAAGGGGTTGTCCTTCTGAGTCCTCATCCCTTATCACTCCGAGCGAAGAGTCTCGTGCTTCAACTTAAGGTTCAACTCATCAAGCTGATTCTTATCAACATAGGAAGGGGTATCGAACATCAAGTCAACCGCGTTTTGATTTTTAGGAAAGGCGATGACTTCCCTGATAGTCTGCTCTTTAGCCAGCAGCATGACCAGGCGGTCCAGGCCAATAGCGATACCTCCATGGGGTGGGGCTCCATATTCCAATGCCCTGAGAAAATGCCCAAAACGTTCTTCTATTTCTTCCTTACTATAACCCAGAAGCTGGAATATTTTCTCCTGAAGCTGGCGGTTATGAATTCTGATGCTGCCACTGCCAAGCTCACAGCCGTTGCACACCACATCATAATGGCGGGCCTGGACTCTAGCTGGTTCGCTATCAAGCAGTGGTGTATCCTCCTCTCGAAGAGCAGTAAAAGGATGATGCATAGGTTCCCAGCGATTGGTGGCCTCGCTCCATTCCAATAAAGGAAAGTCAACTACGAAGGTAAAGGCCAGTAAGTTAGCATCAGCTAGATTAAGACGGCGTGCCATTTCACAACGTAAGGCATCAAGTGCTTTATTAACTATCCCTGCTTTATCAGCCACAATGAGCAAAAGGTCACCAGACTTGGCTTCAAACTTAGCGGCTATATTTTCTAACTGGGCTTGAGTTAAATGTCTGGCCGCCGCTGACTTAACTTTGTCTGAGCTGACAGCTGACAGCTGATAGCTATCAGGTGGGAAGGCCAGGGTTATTAAACCTTCCGCTCCATGACCTCGGGCCAAATTGGTCAACTCATTGAGTTGATGACGGCTATAATGGGCACAGCCCGGAAGGCAAATTCCTTTCACCTTGCCATGGTTGTTAATGGCAGAGCGGAAAACAGCGAAGTCGGTCTGAGCGGCAATGTCAGTTATGTCTTTAAGCTCCAGACTGAACCTCACATCAGGCTTATCCGTGCCATACCTCTCCACTGCCTCCTTATAGGAGAAGCGCGGGAAGGGCTTTATTAGTCGCATCTCAGGCTTAACGGTCTCCACAAGTGAGGTAAAAACTTCCTCCATAAGTTGCAATATATCCTCTTCCTCCACAAAGCTTACTTCTAAGTCAAGCTGGGTGAATTCAGGCTGGCGATCAGCCCGCAGGTCTTCGTCTCGAAAGCATTTTGCTATCTGAAAATACTTTTCCAAACCAGCTACCATGAGGAGCTGTTTAAGCTGCTGAGGCGATTGGGGAAGAGCGTAAAACTTGCCCGGATTGAGTCGGCTGGGCACAAGGTAATCTCGTGCCCCCTCGGGAGTGCTCTTGATCAAAATGGGCGTTTCAACCTCGATAAAGCCCTTGGCATCGAGGAAATCCCGGATGAACTTTACTACCTTGTGACGCAGGATGATGTTATCCCTCATTCTAGGCCTTCTCAAATATAAGTAGCGGTTCTTGAGACAAAGGCTTTCCTCAACCTCCACATCTTCATTGATGTAGAATGGTGGTGTCTCTGAAGGATTAAGGACAGTAGCTTTTTGGGCCATAACCTCGATTTTCCCGGTAGCCAATTTAGGGTTTTCTGTACCCTTAGGACGGGAAACAACTTCTCCTTCAACTTGAATTACATATTCATGGCGAAGTGAGCCAGCTACTTGATATGCCTCTGGTGATATTTGTGGATTGAACACCACTTGGACTATGCCACTGCTGTCTCGCAGGTCAATGAAGGCCATACCACCGTGGTCGCGTCGCCGGTGCACCCAGCCAGCTAAAGTTACCTTCTGGCCGGCATGTTTTTTTCCCAATTCGCCGCAACTATGGCTCTTAAGCAAAAAATAACCTCCGTTTATTAATTAGGCTGTTTAATTTTGCCTCATCTAGTTTTAATACCCATTCACCCCAAGATTCTCGTAGTACGACCCTTTAGGGTCGTGCACAAGGCTACCCCGTGTAGTAATCTTCGCTACTACACAGGGCTAAAGCCTCGCACTACACTTTTAAACACCCTCTTAATCTATGTGGCGATTATAGCTTATGGGAGGCTTTCATTCAATTAAATGACCGGAGCCTGCTTATTCTATCACCCTGACTGTGATAGCTCCTGAAGAATGGCTAGTACATCTCGCCGAGGTATATCACTACGAATTGTCGTTTGCCCTATATCTGTCAAAAGCACCCAACGAATTGCCCTTGCTCTAGTCTTCTTGTCTAGCTCCATGGCTTTGCTTACTTCAGAGATTGCTTCGCTTCTTGCTCGCAGCTCGCATCTGGTAGGTAAACCAAACCTTTGTAATAAGGATTGCTGTCGCTGGACTATATCCGAGGATAAAAGACCTAAGCTCTGGCTGAGCTTAGCTGCCCCCATCATGCCAATAGCCACTGCTTCGCCATGGAGGAAACGCTTATATTGAGTGGCTGCTTCCAGGCCATGGGCAATGGTATGCCCATAGTTCAAGATGATGCGTCTTCCCCTTTCCTTCTCATCCTCGCTGACAATCTGAGCCTTGATAGCAGCGCTGCGGGCGATAGCTTCGGCAACTGCATTCGGCTCCAGCTTTATTAGCTTATCAGCATTAGCCTCTAAGAATTCAAAAAATTCTCTGTCCAGAGTCAAGCCATATTTAATAACCTCAGCCCACCCTGAGGTTAACTCACGGTCAGGTAAAGTATTAAGCGTCTGGATATCGGCTAAGACAAAGCTAGGCTGATAAAAAGCACCAATAAGGTTTTTTCCTTGAGGGTGGTTGACACCTACTTTGCCTCCGATGCTGGCATCAACCATAGCCACCAGGCTGGTTGGCAGCGGTATCCAGGACATTCCTCGTAAAAAAGTGGCCGCGACAAAGCCAGCCAAGTCGCTCACCATGCCACCCCCTAAGGCAATGAGCATATCATCCCTCTCCACTCGTTGCTCCACTAGAAAATCATAAATCTTAATGGCGGAATTGATATTCTTAGTTTCTTCGCCTGGCGGCACGGCAAAGGTGTTAACGGCAAAACCGGCATTTTGTAGGATACTTTCCACTTTCCGACCATAAATGGAAAAAACGGTTTCATCGCTAATTATGGTGACTGCGCCAGATAAGCCAGTTTCTTTTATCTTCTCCCCAAGCTTTTCCAACAGGCCATAGCCAACAAAAACAGGATAGCTTTGAGTAGCCGTTTCCACCCAACAAGCAATGTCTTTGCCAGCCCTTCTCTCTTTGTCATTCTGAGGGAGAGAAGCGACCGAAGAATCTCGCTCAGGAAAGGCTCCGTGGAGCAATTGCCACCCTCTTATCACCTCCTCAGCCACCTGGCTGAGGCTTAATCTATCGGTATGAATCGTCCAGTCAACGCTGGCATAGTAAGGCTGCCGAGAGGCTTTAAGCTGCTTGATGCGCTCCAGAGGATTGTTGGTAGCCAGGAGAGGGCGAACTTCAGTCTCACAGCCATAGGTAGCATTTTGGAATAGGCGTTGATAAATTGTCTCCGGTTTAGCCTCGAGACAAAAGAGCAATCCATTTTCTGCCAGCAGTTCATGGTTTCGCCGGTCAACGATAGCACCACCACCAATAGCTATAACTGTTTGTCTCTGCTGGCAGGCTTTTCTGATTACCTCCCGCTCCAGCTCCCTGAACCTGTTCTCACCATCTTGCTGAAAAATCTCATCGATTGATTTGCCCGCTAACTTAACTATTTCAGCATCAGTATCAATGAAATTCCAATTTAGCCTCCGGGCTACTTCTTTAGCCACCAGTGATTTACCAGTGGCAGAAAAACCGGCGATAATGATGTTAGCCACTTGCCTGCTCATCTCCATAAAGAGATATGACTTATGTAGTTATGATAATTCGCCAGGGTTTCCTTTAGATTATCCCCGCCGAACTTCTCCAGGCAGGCATCGGCAAGAATGATAGCCAGCATTGCTTCGCCAATTACCCCAGCAGCAGGAACAACACAAATGTCGCTGCGTTCATAGTGAGCTTTGGCTACCTCGCCGCTGCGAAGGTCTATAGATGATAGTGGCTTAGCTAAGGTGGCAATAGGCTTTACTGCTGCCCTGATTATTATCTCCTCGCCATTGCTGATACCACCTTCGATGCCGCCGGCATAATTAGTGGCATGGTGCCAGGGGAGCGATTGCTTCGTCGCTGATGCTCCTCGCAATGACGAGGAAGGAGAGTCCCTCGCAATGACAGATGGAGGATTGGGTTCAATAACATCGTGAGCCTGTGAGCCTTTAATTTTAGCTAGAGTAAATCCAGCACCAATCTCCACTCCTTTCACGGCGTTGATGCTCATTATCGCCCGGGCAATTCTGCCATCAAGGCGGCGATCCCAGCTAACATGGCTGCCTAAGCCAATAGGCACACCAGTGGCGATTAGCTCAAAAACTCCCCCTAAGGTATCTCCTTCAGCTTTAGCTCTATCAATGGCGGCTATCATTTCCTTTTCCAATTCAGCGTCAACACAGCGGAGCGGAGAAGCTTCTACCTGCTGCCAATCTGTAGAGATTGCTTGGCGGAGCTTACCCTGAGCGCCATGAGATTCTTCGCTACGCTCAGAATAACAACTCTCCTTTGCCACCCTGAACGAAGCGAAGGGCTCGCAATGGCATGTCCCAATAGCTATGGTATGGCTATGAATAACAATGCCGAACTCCTCGAGAAACCTTTTGGAGATAGCACCAGCAGCTACCCTGGCAGCAGTCTCCCGGGCACTGGCTCTTTCCATTATAGGTCTGATGTCTTTCAGGCTATACTTAGTCACTCCGGCCAAATCAGCATGTCCCGGACGAGGACGGGTTACAGGCTCAGCCTCCTTCTCCAGAGGAGTGATGCTCATCGCTTCCTGCCAGTTTTGCCAATCTCGGTTAGGGATAAATAGAGCGATGGGGCTGCCCATAGTGAGTCCATAGCGAACTCCTGAGATGATTTCTGCCTTATCTTGCTCTATTTCCATGCGGGGACCGCGTCCATAGCCTTGCTGGCGACGTTTGAGTTCTTTATTGATATATTCCGCTTCCAAGGAAAGGCCGGCTACCATCCCTTCAACTATGGCTACCAATCCCTTCCCGTGGGATTCTCCAGCAGTGATAAAGCGAAATTGTCCCATCAGCTCTGATATAGATATTGTGGCTCAGGATAGATGCGGCTTAAGGTCTGCAGCAGGACTATATCCTGCCCACTTAATCCCAATAATCTCATCTGGATGGCATAAATTAAGCCATCCAGATTAATTCCTAGAAGCGACTCTAATAAGGACTTACTCGGGGGTTCGTAGTACTCTATTTTTGGAGTGGTAATACCAGCTAGCTCTGCCGCCAAATCTATGGCGGTATCCAACCCGCCTAATTCGTCAACTAACCCTAACTCTTTAGCTTCAACGCCAGTGTAAAGTTGCCCCGTAGCTAAACTTCTGACCTCATCTTTGCTCAATCCCCTACCTTCAGCCACTACCGCAACGAATTGCTCATAATAGTCATCCACCAGTTGTTGCATAATTTCCTTCTCTTCGGGTGTTAGCTCCCTCAGACCGGCATACATATCCTTATACTTCCCACCTTTGAAGGTTTGCATCTTAATACCTAGCTTCTCATAAAGTCCTTTAACATTTGGTATCTGTGAGATAACCCCTATACTCCCTGTCAATGTGCCTGGAAGGGCTACAATCTTGTCAGCTTCAGCCGAGATATAATAGCCGCCAGACGCAGCCATATTCCCCATGCTGACCACAATTGGTTTTGATTCCTTAACCTGTTCTATTTCCTTTAGAATTTCCTGGCAAGGCGCTACTACACCACCAGGGCTCTCTATGCGAAGAACAAGCGCCTTCACAGCAATATCCCTCTCTGCCTTACCCAGTTGTTCCTTCACCAACCCAGGAGTGATAGCTGGGCCGAAGAGGAGGGAACCGCCTTCAGATGTAATAGACCCACTGAGACTAATCACGGCAATTTTATCCCCTACTGGTATGCAGCTAGTGGGAATCAATATGGCAACTAGCAATAACATAGCCAAGCCAATAATTGTTATTTTTTTCATCTCTCTCCTCCTATTGCTTCCCTTGCCCTTTTAAGCATTATGTCAACTGGTGGTTCTCTTCCCGTCCATAACTCAAATGAGGCTGCTCCCTGATATACTAGCATAGCTAGTCCGTCAAGTGTATTGGCTCCTGCCTTTTCTGCTACCAGCAATAAAGGCGTTGGACAAGGGTTATATACCAGATCATAGACCAAAACACCGCTTGGAATCACGGCAAGGCTCAAAGGCGATTGCCCCTCTTGAGGACTGTATTTCATTCCTATAGTGGTGCAGTTGACTATTAAATGGCAGCGGCCAAAAGTTTTACCCAAATTTAGAGCTTGCCAAGGCAGAGTAGTGACCTCGGTTTTCAGCCCTTCTGAGCGTAGGGAAGAATCTCTAATATGGCTTCTTAAGCTATCAGCTAATGTCTTGGCTCGCGCCGGAGTTCGATTAACAATAATCAGTGAACTTGCTTTCTCCCGCACTAAAGCAAAGCACACTGCTCGGGCAACTCCACCAGCACCAAGAATCACCACCCGTTTGCCCTCAGGCTCAAAGTGCCCCTCCTTATGCAACGCCTGAAGAAAGCCATCAGCGTCAGTATTGAAGCCCAGAAGCTTGTCATCTCTTCTAACTATAGTATTGACGGCGCCAATCAAACTTGCCAGGTTAGCAACTTCGTCCAGTAAAGGTAAAACTGCTTCTTTATGAGGAACAGTCACATTAGCTCCCAGGTTTTGAGGTTCCCTTAGTTTAGCTATTGTTGGTTCAAGCTTCCTTGGGCCAGTTTCCCAGGCCTCATAGCGAATATCGAGCTGGTAATAATCCAAAGCCGCCTGTTGGAAATATGGGGAGATGGAATGCTTAAGGGGATAGCCGATGAGGCCGATGAACTTTGGCATTAACTAGATTCTTCGCGGAGTTTACCCTGAGTGAGATTCTTCGGTCGCTTCTCTCCCTCAGAATGACAAGAGAGAGGCTCAGAATGACAACTGTCAAGAAATCCCTGAAGAATAAAGGCAGCAGCCAGGGCATCCCGGTGTTCATTCCTTTTATTCTTCTTGGTGCCAGCCTTAACCATCAATTTCTCAACAGCTACAGTGGAGAACCTCTCATCCCATAGTTGTATGTCAACTGAGGTAAGACGAGATTGCTTCGCTGCCCCTGTGCGGAGTTCACCCTGGGCAAGATTCTTCGGCCGCTGCCCCTTCGCTTTGCTCAGGGCTTCGGCTAACCCCTCAGAATGACAATCCCCTTTTGTCACCCTGAAGGAACTGAAGGGCTCAGGGCTTCGGCTGGCAATGCCATTTCGAAGTTTCTCGACAAAAGCGGTTACTTTATCGGCCTGTGGACCAAGACTACCACTTAAGGAGCGAGGCAGACCAACTACGATACGTTCTATCCTATGCTGCTCCACAAGTTTGATAATATCACCTATAGTTGCCTCTTCGCTTTGGCTAACAATCACAGTTAGAGGGACAGCCAGAAGACCTTCAGAGTCACTTATGGCCACTCCTGTCCTTTTATCCCCAATATCTAATCCTAGGGTGCGCATATTAGACCTGACGAGCTCGCTTAGCTTGGCTGGCAACGATGCTTTTAACCAGATTCAAAGCTTCATCAAGCTTAGCCACATCTTTGCCGCCTGCTTGAGCCATGCTTGCTTTACCTCCCCCACCACCACCAGTCACTTTAGCCACCTGCTTAACAATGTCACCAGCATGGAATCCTTTAGCTACTAAATCAGGAGTAACCATAGCCAGAAAATTTGGCTTGTCATTATAAATGGTAGCTAAAACCACTATGACGCTCTTTAGTTTGTCCCGCAATATATCACCCATCTCCCTGAGGACAGGCATAGTTAACGACGGCACCTTAGCAGACAGGACAGTTACACCATTAACCTGCTGTGTCTGCTCCAGCAGGCAATCTGCTATCCTCCGTGATAATTCCCTCTCTAATGAAAGAGAGTGCTTACGTTCTTTTTCCAGTTCACTAACAAGTGCTTTTACTTTACTGTCAACCTCTTCGGGTGAGCTCCCTGTCTCCTCGGCCACACCTTGCAAAGTAGCAAGACGCTTCTCAACCAAGGATTCAGCTCCACTCCCGGTCACCGCTTCAATGCGCCGCAGACCAATGCCGATGCTGCTTTCGCCAGTTATAAGGAAAAAGCCAATCTCCCCGGTTGATTTAACATGCGTGCCACCGCACAGTTCCTTACTTATCGCTGGTTCGCCAACTTCCACCACTCGGACCTGCTCCCCATATTTCTCCTCAAACAAAGCAATAGCACCTTCAGCAGTAGCTTGCTTATAGGGGACGATTTTTGCCTTCACCCATAAGTTCTGGCGTATCCTCTCATTAACCCTTCTTTCAATCTGTGTAAGTTGCTCCTCAGTTATTGCTGCCCGCCAGGAGAAGTCAAATCTAAGCCTACTTGGCTCTACTAGTGAACCCCTCTGAGAAACGCGGTGGCTCAATATTTGCCTTAAGGCAGCCTGGAGAAGGTGGGTAGCGGTATGGTTACGGGCAATGTCCAGCCGACGGGCAACATCAATTTTGGCTTCTACCAAGTCCCAAACAGATATGCTGCCATCAACAACCTTCCCACGATTAATTATCACATCTGAAGGAAGTCTGACACTATTTGTGATGACTACCCTTCCTTTGTCGCCGCTAACCTCACCGATATCACCTATTTGTCCACCCATCTCGCCATAGAAAGGACTTTTGTCAAGTATTATGTCAACTTCCTCATCTCGAGAGGCTGTATCCACTAATTGGCCTTTTACTCTCAGTCCGACGATTAAAGCTTCACACGAGGTTGTTTCGTATCCTACAAACTTTCCTACGGGCATTGTCACTTGTATATTCCATTCACTTACAGGGGGGATTTCTATAGTGGTATCTGGCACATGCAAGGTAACAGTTATTCCTGCTGCCCTGGCTCTTTCCCTCTGCTTTTCCATCTCAGCCTGGAAGCCTTCCCAATCTATGGAAAGCCCTTTTTCTTTAGCAATCTCTGCGGTTAATTCCTGTGGAAAACCAAAGGTGTCGTGAAGTTTGAATACTTCTTCCCCCTGTAGCCATTCTCTTCCTTGTTCCAAAGCTTCGTTGATGAGCCTTTCCACTAGATTAAGCCCGCTGTCTAAGGTATTGATGAATCTCTCCTCCTCCGCTTTAATTACCTCCCCAATCAAGTCTTGATTAACTGTCAGCTCGGGATATATATCACCCATCCTGTCGATGGCAACCTCAGCAACTTCATTAAGGAAAGGCTTATCCAAACCCATCCTTCTAGCAAAAAGAGAGGCGCGACGCAACACTCGCCGTAAAACATAGCCTCTACCTTCATTGGAGGGCAAAACACCATCAGCAATAAGAAAGGGAATACCACGGCCATGCTCAGCGATAATTCTAATAGCTCGGTCATCACTATCACTCTTACCACAACATTTGCCTGTTAATCGGCAAATCCTCTGAATGAGGGGTAAGAAAAGATCTGTCTCATAGACTGAATATTTGCCTTGCATAACCACTGCAGTCCTTTCCAAACCCATTCCAGTATCAATATTCGGTTTAGGCAGAGGAGTACGCTTACCATCAGGACTCTGGTCATATTGAGTAAATACTAAATTCCAGATTTCAGAGAAGCGACCACAGTCACAATTAGGTTTACATTCAGGCCTACCACATCCAGCCTCCACTCCTAAATCGTAATGGATTTCACTGCACGGCCCACAAGGCCCTGAATCGCCAGCCGGACCCCAGAAATTATCCTCCTCCCCAAAGCGCAATATTTTCTCGGCCGGAATTCCTACTTCCCGCCAATAGTTAAAAGCTTCGTCATCGTCAAGGTAAACAGTTGCCCATAGCCGCTCTTTCGGTAATTTTAAGTGCTCAGTAACAAATTCCCAAGCCCAAGCAATGGCCTCTCTTTTGAAATAGTCACCAATACTGAAATTCCCCAGCATCTCGAAGAAAGTAAGATGTTTGGTATCGCCAACAGAATCTATATCAGTATTACGGAAACATTTTTGGCAAGAAACCAACCGTGGACTGGGAGGCTTCTCCAATCCCAAAAAGTAAGGCTTAAATTGCGCCATGCCAGCGGTAGTCAATAATAGTGTAGGATCTCCACGAGGAATCAAGGATGAACCAGGGATGATCTTATGACCCCTATCTTCGAAGAACCTCAGGAAAAACTGCCTAAGTTCATCACCAGTCATTTGTCATTACCCTTTCTGATTCGGGAAAATACTAGCTTAGCTATCAATTGAGTCTCAATATCAGGTATGTTAGCATAGATGCTAACACAGAATAAAGCTAGCGAGTGTAAGTAAAATAAATATGGAATGTAGACATGATTGAGTGGCTTAGCGCACACGGTGTAATTGATTGGCTTGGCACTCATGGCATCCGTGTCCTTGCTATCGTTATTATTGCCGTTGTTTTACGCTACTTGCTTCGCCATTTTGTGCCTTTACTGATTGAGAGATCTATCTCCCGGCAAATGAAAAAGCGACCCAAGGGAGAAATGAAAAAGAGAGCTGATACTCTATCCTCAGTTTTTGTTAATACAGGCACAATCATTATCGTCATTTTTGCCATTTTCACCATGCTACCTGAGTTTGGAGTGAATATCGCCGCAATGTTAGCCGGACTGGGCATTGTGGGCATCGCTATTGGTTTTGGTGCCCAAAGTTTAATCAAGGACTTGCTTGCTGGTATCTTTATCTTACTAGAAGACCAATACAGAGTGGGTGATGTAGTTAATGTTGCTGGCTTTGGTGGTTTAGTTGAGGAAATAGGGTTACGTCGCACTATCCTTAGAGATTTAGACGGCATAGTTCATTCCATTCCTAATAGCGAAATTAAAGTAGCCAGCAATTTTACCAAGGGATATTCTAGGGTGAATCTAAATATCTCAGTAGCCTATGGGGAAGACCTCGACCATGTTATTGAAGTTATAAATAGAGTATGTAAGGAAATGGCTGAGGATCCCAAATGGAGTGCAGACTTCGTGAGTACACCAAAGGTGCTCAGGGTAGATAAGTTGGGGGATTCAGGCATTGACATTAAAATACTGGGAGATACCAAACCATTACGCCAGTGGGATGTAATGGGAGAATTACGCCTTCGAATTAAAAGGACTTTTGATAAGGAAGGGATTGAAATTCCTTGGCCGCATACTAAGGTCTACTTTGGCAATACCCCTCCCAGAATAGAAAAGGGGCAGCTAGCATCGAAGAACTCCCCGGATACGAAGGCTGAGCCATCTTAAACTCTGGAGGTGGCAAGCTCAGCCACTAAAAGTTCCAGGGCTAATTGGTCATTGTATTTGCCAGTTTTGATGGCTAGGTCAGTCTCCAAAAGCTTATCATAAGCTCGCTTTATGTGCTCAAAATCATATAGTTTGGCCTGACTGAGTGTTTTATCCAGAGCGTAGTTTGAGGTTAAGCCTAATTTGTCTTGAATTTGCTGCCGAGATAACCCCAAATCCAGCTCTCTAGCTTGTGCTATTAAACGGAATTGTCTGGTAATCATGGCTAGAATGTAGGTCGCTGCGATCCCTTCCTGATAGAGCCGGTGTAGCATCCGTTGGGCTATTTCAGTTTGACCTTCGACTATGGCATCCACCAAGGCAAAAATGTTAGTCTCCTGTGCATAGCTTACCAGTTGTCTAACATCGTCTTCACCAATAGGACGTCCTTGGGTATAGAGAAGCAACTTCAGGAGCTCATTGTTCATGGCCCATAAGTTTCCACCTATAAGTTCAGCGAGCAAACTCACAGCATCTGAGGTGATGCTGCCACCCTCTTCGCTTACTCGCTGTTGTATCCAATCGGCTAACCCCCTACCTCGCAGCAGAGGAAAAGTCTTCACTTTAGCCAATGGCGAAAGCTTCTTTAACAAAGGGTTATGCCTACTTATTCTGCTATCATCAACTAGCACTAGCACGGTGGTTGGTGCCATTTGCTTAATATAAGAGACCAAACCTTCCCCCAGTTCGTTTTCGGATTTAGTGACGGCACGTTTACTAAATCGCTGCTTGCCTGGCTTCGGCTCAAACCTCTTCAGTAAGCCATCGACTATAACCAAACGAGATGGAGACAAGAAAGGAGCAACATTACAATTGTCCTGAAGCTCGCTTAAGGTTAAATGCTGGCCATCCAGCTTAGTAGTATTAACTGCCAGCATTTGTGGGTCGCCTAAGTCAGCTTTAATCCTCTCTAAAGCTCGATTAAGGGAGAAATCGTCCTGACCATAAAGAATATAAAACATCCTTTGGTATTTTATCACAGGGCAAACTCCTTTTGGGGGAGGCTAAGGCATAAATGTGGTAAAATATAAATATGAAAATTGCTATCATCGGGCTACCAAAGAGCGGCAAAACAACAGTTTTTAATGCTTTAACCAAAGGCAAGGCTGAAGTTGCCGCTTATTCCCCTTCTCTGACCCCGAATATAGGTGTGGCTAAAGTGCCTGACTCACGATTAGCAGCACTAGAAAATATATTCCATCCTAAAAAAACAGTTCCCGCTGAAGTAAGCTACGCAGACATCGCCGGCTCACCTAAAGCTTTTAGCAGCAAGGAGGAAATAGGAGGAGGACTTTTGAGCTATCTGACTACTGCTGATGCCCTGCTTCAAGTAGTTCGAGCTTTCGAAGACGGAAAAATACCCCATCCTGAGGGAAGCGTAGACCCTAAGAGGGATATAGCTACCTTAGATTTAGAGCTCGCCTTTTCTGATCTAGCTATCATTGAAAGGAAGCTGGGTAGGCTAGAGGTAACTTTAAAAGGAGCTAAAGCATCGGAACGCGGATTATACTTAAACGAACAACTTCTGTTGCAGAAAATTAAGACAGCACTAGAAAAAGATATGCCGATCAGAGAGCAAGGCTTAGCTAAAGATGAGCTCAAAATGCTGTCTAATTACCAATTTCTCACTGCTAAACCGATGCTGGTCGTCCTTAACATTGGGGAGGAGCAAATACCCCAAGCTTCGCAATTGGAGGCTGAGATAAGGTCACTTTATCCCCAATTTGCTGTAGCAGCTCTATGTGGCAAGCTGGAGATGGAGCTAGGTCAGCTCAGCAACGCCGAGGCTGAGGAATTCCGTGAAGCCATGGGGCTAACTACACCAGCGCTTGATTGGGTTATCAACCTTTCTTACCGCCTTCTAGGGCTAATTTCCTTCTTCACCACGGCTTCTGCTGAGTTAAAAGCCTGGACTATCCCCAGGGGTATCACAGCACCAAAAGCAGCGGGAAAAGTCCACTCTGACATGGAAAGAGGGTTTATCCGCGCTGAGGTTATTAGCTATAGTGATTTGGAGAGATGTGGCAATTTAGCTGAGGCACGGAAAAGGGGGGTGCTTAAAATGGAGGGTAAGAATTACGTCGTCCAGGATGGCGACGTAATTACCTTTCTATTTAATGTCTAAGCAAGCCACCGGGCGAGTTTAATATCAATTCCCACTTTGACCTCCCGAACCCAAATCTTAGCCCTAAAGTTTAAGCTTTAAGGTTACTATCTCGAAGGGCTTAACTTCTAACCGCAACTTGTTACGCTCTGCCTTGAGCTCATATAGCTCCCGCTCTAGCAAGTCGACAACCGCAGCCCGCTTAATCACCCTGAATAGCTCAAGCTCGGCCACAGTAGCCTCTCCGATCGTTTCAAAGAACCTTAAGATTACTTCATCACT
>WJOY01000031.1 GCA_009619075.1 Dehalococcoidia bacterium | reverse complement strand
GGATGAATGCCCAGGCCACATCATAATGCGAATGAGGAACAAGATATATCGTTTGCATTTCAACCTCCAAATATTTCTTTTATTGCCCTGCTCCACCCTTCAGGTCCAATTCCCTGAACTCTGCGCAAATTGGGCACATCTATATTTTCCCAAGTATAATCTCCCTTCTGCACCAAGATTGGTATATCAACTGTAGAAAGCATCGGCAAATCATTGAGGCTATCACCTAGCCCAATAGTCTCTATTTCACCCCACATCTCACGATATAATCCAGTCACAATCTTCACCGCTTTACCTTTATCATTATCCCCCATAACACCGTAAAACCGTCCCCCATGCGTCCAGTTAAGGCCAGCCTGCTTAATCTTCTGTAAGAACTTATCTATCTCCCCAGAGGTAATGTGAGATTGCTTCGCTTCGCTCGCAATGACAACCGTCTCATCATACTCCCTTTGTTTAGCTAATTTAGCAGACTCGATATCTAAACCAGTTTCTTCAGCTACTTCCTCATCGCTCATATCGCCAAAGCCTCTAAAGTGAAATCCACTCTCTTCTCTCACCTTACCCAGCAATTGCCTGACCTCCTTATAAGAAGTACCCAACTCAATGACCAGTAGTTCAGCGACACTTTTGTGGTACTCAAACGAAAATGGGAAGTAGCCTCGCGGTATAAAAATGGCGCCTCCATTTTCCACTATGAAAGGATGAAAATTCCCCAATTTACGACGGTATACCTCTTGTTCTGCTCTGGTCTTCGCTGAACAAAATATCAAAGGCACCCCTATTTCTTTGAGTCGGTTTACACCAGCAAGAGATGTTTCATATGAATAAGTAACCAAGTCGAGAAGGGTGCCATCTAAGTCAGTAAATACAATTTGCCTCATTTTTAGCAGTTAAACAACCTCGTTCGGCTGAATTAAAGCACCTTTGGGTAATTTGCTACCCTCTTTGACTTTCACCCTATCACCTAAAACACAGTTATCCAAAATCTCGCTTCGTTGTTCAATATAGCAATTAGAAGCAATAATACAATTTCTGAGCTTCACTTCTTTACCAACTTTGCAGTTTTGCCACAACACCACTCCTTGTACTGTAGCACCCTGCCCTATTTGACAACCAGGACCGATAACGGCAGGGCCTTTTATTACCGAATCTCTATCGATAAAGCAGCCTTCCCCAATTATAGCTGGGCCCACAACTTGAGCTGAAGGGTGAACAAAACTTTCTCCCTCAAATTTTACATCCTTATCGCCAATATAACGAAGGAGCAGGTCGCGACTTAGTCTGAAGTACTTCTCCGGTGTGCCAATATCAATCCAGAAAGATTCAAATGGATAGCCATAGACAGCCTCCCCTTTTTCCAGAAGCGCAGGGAAAACATCGTGTTCGAATGAGAAAAAAGTATTGAAGGCAACATAGCCCAAAATATCAGGCTCCAAAATATAGACGCCAGCATTAATCATGTTGGTAGTTATCTCATCCCAAGGTGGTTTCTCCATAAAACGCCGCACCCTGCTTTGTCCGTCAGTCTCTACCACTCCATAGGTAGTGGGGTTTTCCACTGGCGTCAAGGCTATAGTAGCAATAGCCTTTCTTTCACGGTGAAAATTTATCATCGCAGTTAAATCAAGGTCAGTGAAAATATCACCATTCAAAACAATGAAGGATTCATCCAACAATTTTTCAGCAATCTTTACGGCTCCTGCCGTTCCCATGGGAAAATTCTCCACAGAATAGGTTAATCTCACACCAAATTCACTGCCATCGCCAAAGTAATCCTGGATTTGCTCAGACAGCTGGCCCATCGCAAGTATTACGTCAACGATCTTGTGCTTCTTAAGATAGCCGATAACATGCTCCAGAAATGGCCGGTTTAACACAGGAACCATTGTTTTAGGAATATTGTGGGTAAGTGGACGCAACCTGGTTGCTTCTCCGCCAGCTAAGATAATTGCTTTCATGAGCTTTCCGCTCATGCCAAGTCTACCTTGTCTCAATCACACAGGTCAACGCTTTTGGCTATCAAACCTTACCTGCCAATCTTGTGTTACCCGAAGCACTTTGTTATGCTAAGTCCCCATCGTTGCTCCTTGAAAGGAAAATAATATGAGTCAGCTAGTCGGCGTTTTCAGCCAAGACGGTAACGAAGCAAGAGATAAATTAGTTACCATGCTGGAAACTTTTCACCCTCACCATGATGGTAAAGCTAATTCCGAGAACAATGAACACCACTGGTTACTTACTTCATCCTTCGAGGATATAGCTGGCAGCAGAGTCCTGGCTGAAGTATATTCGCCTATTGAACGAAAGACATTAGAATATCCTTATTCAGATTATGACGATAACTTGGTGTTGCTGTATGATGGTGAGTTCTATAACCTGCCTTCAATAACATCTACGGTTCATCAGAATCGCCGTTTAACCGATAGAGATAGCACCGAGAAGCTGGTCTACTTACTGAAACAACACAAGGGCAACCTTGAGCAAAAGATAAAGAGAGCGTTAAAGGATCTGGACGGGAATTATGCCTTAGTGGCTAGCAGCACCGACGAAACAATAGTGACGCGGGATCTTCTAGGCACAAAGCCCCTCTATATTGCTAAAGATAGCAATTATTCAGCTTTCGCTTCCAATAAGAAAGCTTTATGGAGAATAGGGTTAAGCAATGTCATGCCTCTGCGAGCCAGTATGCTCGCCGTATTTACTCACAATGGCATCAAAATCAAAAGGGCCTTTCTTCTCAACAAAGGGAGCATTGAAATAAGAGACTTAGGGCAAGCTGTAGATTGTTACCATGAAGCTATTTGTTCATCGGTGCGAAAAAGGTTAACGGATGTAGATAAAGTTGGTGTATTGTTATCCGGAGGTGTGGATAGCTGTTTAATAGCAAAATTGGTACTGGATATTGCTTCCTCTGTTGGAATAAAGGTGATCGCTTATACCGCTGGTTTGGCTGATTCTCCCGATATAATGCTGGTCAAGGGATTCGCCGAGGAGATGGGACTTGACCACAGGGTAAAGGTATTGAGCATCGGCGATGTCCAGAGATATATCCCTAAAGTTATTAACGCTGTGGAGGAAAGAGATTTCATTCAAATTGATATTTTGTTGCTGGCATCGCTATTTACGCCGCAGTTGACATGGCTAGTCAAGATGGCATAAAGGTCATCTTTTCAGGACAGGGACCAGATGAACTATGGGGCGGATATAGCTGGTACCCCGATGTTTTAGGTAAGGATGGGCGCCGAGAGCTTTCCCGAAGGATGTGGGATGACTTCACCATGGCTGATGTAGAGACTCTGGACCGGGAAAATAAGATAGCTAAGGCGCACGAGGTGGAAATGATGTTTCCTTACCTTGATTCCGAGGTAGTGAAATTAGCTATGAGTGTAGCGCCTGAGTTGAAAGTGACTTCTGAAAATGACCGAACGGGAAAGCATCCCCATCGCCGACTTGCCAAAAAAATAGGAGTACCCGACAAATATGCCTACAGAAACAAGGAGGCTGCTCAACATAGCAGTGGTATCCACAGTATACTAGATACAATAGCCAAGAGGAATGGCTTTGATGCTAACTTAGTTAATAGAATCGGTTATGCCAGCAACAAAATAACTAAGAAGAAAATGGGTAGTTCGTCACGATATGGCTACCGATATGCTAAGAGTGCTATCTGGCAAATACCCGAACATGTGCAGCTTTACTTAGATATGACAGCATATAACGAAGAGATGCTTAACGGACCTGAAAGAAAGAAAATACAATCTTTCCTGGAGAAGATATAAAGTCCTTATTCCTCATGTAAGGCGTAAAGTACACCAAGGTGCTCTTCTATAGCATTCATAAACTTCGAGCTATCCATTTTACCTATTGGAGCATTAAAATGAGGGACAGATGGTTTTTCCCTACTGCTTAAAGCTCCCTGATTGACTAGTTCTCTTAAGATAAGCCTTTTTGTGCTCTCCTCACAAAGTGGCGAATGGTAAATAGTAGCTAGCCCCTCAATCAACATGTGCTTAAGATGCCGTGTTCCCCTCTCCTCGTGCATATGCGGGTTCCTGGTCTCGATTTGAAATAAGTCTATGCCATGCTCTACAGCTACATGGTCTATCTCGGGCAATATGCCGCCAAAACTTTCGAACAGGAACATCAGCTCACCAGGTTCCACAGCGTACCCGGAAGCATAAGGCAAAAGCTCAGCAAGCTTCATGCTTATAGCATGCTCTCCAGCATTTCCTGTCTTTATCACTTCAGTTTCAAAGTCCGTTTTGGAGAAAATCAAATCATTCAGGCACTTGTTAGTGGTTTGTGACACCCTCCCCCATTTCTTAAAGTATATCCCGCCCGAGATTTTGGGCTTATAATGCCATAATATCCTTACCATACTGTAAGGAGACCGAGCTAAGCTAAAACCAGCAGCGAAATCCCTGACATACTCTAATACCGCGCCAGGGAAATAATTGTCAGCATCAATAAAGCCAACATATTCTTTCTCTGCCACTTTAGCCATAAGTAAGCCTATTACCATAGCCTCACTTTTACCATCCCGTATCAGCCCATCCTCTCCTAAGATGTCACTATATCCCGCCTCCCGGAAAGCCTTAGCAATGATAGGATCTTTTTGATGTATAATGAAGGCATTGCGCATCGTATAGCGACAAATTTGATTCAGAGCATCCTTTTCCATTTTAAACCTATCAATTCTTCCCTGCTGACTATTCGATACCACTATAATCAAGCAATCATGTGGCAAGCCACTAATCACACCTTCAAATAACTTGAGCTTTTCATCCTTGATTGGAATTACCACCGCCATCTTATCTTCAAAGCGTTTGATGGTATCTTCATCTATTTTCATCACCCCCATGGCACCATGAGGAGGTAGCTCACTTTTAAATCCCGAATCTAACGCGATAACTCGTTGTACAGCATTTATCCTTACCGCACCAAAACGCTCAGTATACCTCGGACTCTCAATAAACATCTGCCCTCCACTAAAAAGAAGATAATATCAAAGTTAGCTATCTACCAAATAAATTATACACAAGATGACTCGAGTATTAAAATAGAACAAATGCCTTCTCGCGTAATAGTAGGTTCTTAATCATGTCAACTAAAACGACGGAGATTATGGAAAAACTTCTAAATTTACCAACTTATTCACAGGAACTAGGGCTCAACTTAAACAGGGAAGAGGATAGATTTAAATGGTTCCTTGCCTCAACTCTGTTTGCTAAAAGGATTTCCTCCAAAACAGCCAAGAGAACTTTTCAAGAATTTGAAAGAGCGGGAGTTGTGACTCCTGAAAATATCATCGATGCCGGCTGGGATAAATTGGTGGAGATATTAGATTCTGGTGGTTACGTTCGCTACGATTTTTCCACAGCATCCAACTTACTTAACATAGTTAACAAATTAAAGGAAAGGCATGGCTCTCTACAGAATTTATATGAACAGTCTTTAGATAGTAAAGACCTGGAGGAAAAATTGCTTGAATTCAAGGGTATTGGTCCAACAGCGGTTAATATTTTTCTCAGGGAATTGAAGGACGTTTGGGAGAAGGCAAAACCATCCATCTCAACACTCGCCAGGGAGGTTGCTTCCAATCTCGGGTTAAGGAATAAAGAACTTGTGCTTCCTGGCATTGAATCCTCTTTGGTGAAGATAAATCTAGAATTTTGCAAAGGTAAAAAATGCTCTATTTGTCCGTTACAAGAGGAATGCCGTAGCCTCATCAGAAGTTAACGGTTGGCTTTGAGAGAACTTCAGCGTATAATTAGTCAGGTCGTTCAACAACAATAGCGAATCGTCTTTAGCAAAAATGCATGTGGGTGTATGCCGAGTACAGCTCCGTCTTCCAGAGAATCAATCCCTTAAGGGTAAACGTCGGGTAATTAAATCCATTACTACCCGGCTACACAATAAGTTTAATATCTCTGTAGCCGAAGTGGATAATCAACATTCCTGGCAGCTAGCCACGCTGGGACTTACCTGCGTTAGCACCCACAAAAGCCACAATGATGAAACTTTGTCTAACGCGATCAGGTTCATTACTCAAAACTACCCTGAATTGGAACTACTAAGTTCAAGAATAGAAACCTTCCCAGCTCCCTAAAGTGCTGATGGATGCTGTTGCTTTCCTGCATCACCTTAAGACACTTCCTATTTACAGGCAGCAACTGGTTCACATCGAGCATATTCCTTCACAACGCGTTATCTGCAGTGACCTGGACACACTGAACATCAAGCCTGTCCTTAAAGCCAGGCTCAAGTCGCTGGGCATATCTTCTCTTTACAGCCATCAAATAAAGGCGTTGAACCGCACTCTTGCCGGAGAAAATGTAATAATAGCTACGCCTAGCGCCAGCGGCAAAACTTTGTGTTACCACCTAGCTACACTAGAGGCGATTTTAACCAACAGAAATAGCTGCGCTCTTTACCTTTTCCCTACCAAAGCCCTAGCTCAAGACCAATTATCCAGCTTGAAGGAAATAGCTTATCCCGAGTTTCTTTCCAATGGAGCCATAGCTACATTTGATGGTGATACGCCGCAAGCACAGAGAATGAGCATAAAAAAGCAAGCCAGGATAGTGCTCACTAACCCTGACATGCTTCACCTTGCCATTTTGCCAAATCACCAATCGTGGTCGAGGTTATTTCGCAACCTCAACTACGTAGTGGTCGACGAAGCACATGTTTACCGCGGTGTGTTCGGTTCCCATGCCGCTAATGTGCTGCGAAGATTGCGGCGCGTTTGCACCCTGTACAATTCCAGCCCTCGATTCATTTGTTGTTCCGCAACAATTGCTAATCCTAAAGAACATGCCCAAAATCTAGTTGGATTACCATTTCAGGTAATTTCTGAAGATGGCTCACCTCATGGAAAGAAATATTTTGCCTTTTGGAATCCACCGATTATCGATGAAACCAAAAGCACCAGGCGTAGTCCCAACAGCGAGGCAGCCTTTCTTCTCACTCAGCTCATTGCTAGCGATATCCGCAGCCTCATTTTCACGCGCACTCGCAAGCTAACCGAGCTTGTCTACATTTACACCCAGCAACAATTACCATCCTCCCTTAGCTCGAAAATCAGTCCATACCGAGCAGGTTACCTTCCGGAGACAAGACGCCAAATTGAACGCCAATTCTTTAATGGTGAGCTCCTCGGTTTAGTAGCCACAACAGCTCTGGAATTGGGCATAGACATCGGTGATTTGGAGGCAACAGTGCTTACTGGCTACCCCGGAAGCATTGCCAGCGCCTGGCAGCAAGCAGGACGCAGCGGACGAACTACGGGCAGCTCTCTAAGCTTCCTCATTGGCCAAGATAACCCTCTTGACCAATACCTCATGCGGCATCCCGACTTCTTCTTCAGCAAGAACTTCGATAATGCCTTGATCAATCCCGAAAATCCGTACATCCTCGAACCTCATCTTCTATGCGCTGCCTGGGAAAAACCTCTGGATAGTGACGATAAAGACTTCTTCGGCAGTAACATTGAAATAGAAATGGAGAGGCTAGTGCGTGAAGGCAAAATGAGGGAACGCAAGAATAAGTGGTATCTTTCTCCGAGTATTTCTTACCCCGCCCAAGAGGTAAATATAAGAGCAACATCGAGGAAAAATTACACTATTCTTGACATTTCACAAGGATGCCTGCTAGAGACCGTAGAGGGAAGCGCTGCCTTTTCCCAAATACACCCTGGCGCTATTTACCTCCACCAGGGAGAGTCCTATTTAATCGTTGAACTTGATTTAAGCACCCGCACTGCCATGGCAACCCCAACGCAACTTGATTACTACACTCAAGCCAAGGAAATCACCGACCTGAGTGTTACAAGGATAACCAGAGAAAAAGAGCATAAAGGCATAAAAGTCTACCTAGGAAATGTGGATGTTACCACCACAGTAATTGGCTTTAAGAAAAAGAGGCAATTCACTGAAGAGGTTTTCGGCGAGGAGCCGCTTGACTTACCACCACAGAGCTTCTTTACTCAGTCCTTATGGTTTGATTTGCCGCAAAAGGCGATTGATAGGCTAGCTGACACTGGACTTGATTTCCATGGTGGCTTACATGCTTGTGAACACGCTGCCATTGGCATACTTCCCTTGTTTGCTCTCTGCGACCGAAATGACATTGGCGGCGTTTCCACTCCCCTCCACCCTGATACCGGAAAGGCACAAATCTTCATCTATGACGCCTATCCCGGAGGCATCGGCATTGCTGAGAAGGGATTTGAGATAATAACCGAGCTATGGCAAGCTACCTTGAAGGTAATTGAGGAATGCCCCTGCTCAGATGGGTGCCCATCTTGCATTCAATCGCCAAAGTGTGGCAACAACAACCAGCCACTGGACAAGAAGGCAGCGATAATATTGCTTGAGGAACTGACTGCTTAACACGGCCCTAATCGCAACACTGTTGCATTTAAGCTTGCACCCCTATATAATATCGCCTATGGTTCAAGACTCAATCCGTGTCCTGCAGACTCAGGGCTATAAAGTTACCAAGCCTCGGAGGCAGGTGCTTGAGATTCTCGAGGAGGCGCAAGAGTCACTTTCACCTTATGACATACAAAGGCTTCTGCGCCGACAAGGCAAGCATCTAAACCATGTTACCATCTACCGCATACTCGACCTATTCTGCAGCCTCAATTTAGCTCACAAGTTATTATCAACTGGCAGGTTTGTGAAATGCAGCCTAGGCGATAAAGAAGGTTGCCATCGGTTTATGGTCTGCCACCGTTGCGGAACTCTTCAGGAGTTTGCTGATGAGAGACTGTGCCAGGAGGAAAATGGGTTCGCCCGGAACTTTGACTTTCATACTGAATATCACCTTTCCGAGTCATCAGGACTTTGTTCCAATTGCTATAGGAAGCAACACCAAAAGCAGGAAAACGCTTAACCTCAACCCATTAAATAAAAGATGCTTAGGCGAATAGCTCAGGAACTCAGAAGACACGCTCCCTTCACTGCCCTTGGAGCCCTTACCGGAATTATCATCATGGTGATAATAGTTTTTGGTAATGTTCCCACCCAGATTTCCCAGACTGCTTTCTACACTTTACACCCAATCCATGTTGTATTAAGCGCGCTGGTAACCACTGCGATGTATGTGAAATACAGGAAGGCTAAAATTTGGGCAGTGATTTTAGTCGGCTGGACAGGCTCAATCGGAATAGCCACCATGAGCGACGCTGTAATCCCCTATCTGGGGGGAGCTTTACTTCATATCGAAATGGACTTCCATGTGCCTTTTATTGAAACCTCAAAAATGCCCGTTATTGGAGTCGAAAAGTGGATAGTGGTAAACTGTGCAGCACTTCTTGGCATCGCAATCGGTTATTGGAAGCAAACAACCAAAATACCACATTCCGGGCATGTATTGTTGAGCACCTGGGCATCGCTATTCTACTTCACCTCATTTGGAACAGCGAATTGGATTCCGCTGCTCCCTTTCGTTTTCTTATTCTTGTTCCTCGCCGTTTGGATCCCCTGCTGCCTCAGCGACATAGTCTATCCACTCTTATTGATCAAAGGAGAAGCAGCGTTATCCACGCCAGATAATAACCACTAGCTAAAGGGCAACCAGAATTGTAATATTATACTTCAATGATTTAACGCGAGGATTAAATTGCCTGAACAACTAAGCACAATTGAACAAGGAGTGCGGCAAACTAAAAAAGCCTGGCTTGGCAAGATAGCTCACATTTTTGACCGGAGTGTGGTGACAGAGGAAATTTGGGATGAGCTTGAGGAATTGCTTGTTTTGGCTGATGTCGGTGTGGAAACCACGAAGAAACTCATAGACAGAGTCAGGCAACGAGTGAAACTGGATAAGCTGACACAAGCCTCTCAACTAAGGGCAGCTCTGAAGGAAGAGATGATAAATTTGCTAAACATCCCGCCAAAGCAGACTAACGCTGACTCAGTGCCTCAAGTCATTTTGGTAGTAGGAGTGAATGGCTCAGGGAAAACCACCAGCATTGCCAAGCTGGCTTATGGGCTTACCTCGGAAGGGAAGCGAGTCATCCTGGCAGCCGCTGATACCTTCAGG
Organism: Dehalococcoidia bacterium; assembly: GCA_009619075.1. Lineage (GTDB taxonomy): Bacteria > Chloroflexota > Dehalococcoidia > GIF9 > AB-539-J10 > 20-14-all-45-10. Next base: position 10,761 of record WJOY01000031.1, on the reverse strand, counting down.
GCAGCAGCTATAGACCAGCTGAAGTATTGGGGAGAAAAAACTGATGCTGAAGTTATTGCTCACCAGCCAGGTAGCGACCCTGGGGCAGTTGTCTTCGATGCTATCCAGGCAGCACGCAGCCGTCATGCCCAAGTAGCTATTATCGATACCGCTGGTCGTCTCCACACCAAGTTTAATCTTATGGAAGAGCTCAAGAAAATCAAGAAAGTAGCCGCTAAGCTTGACCCCACAGCACCACACCGAGTGTTATTGGTATTGGACGCCACTACAGGACAGAACGGCTTAATTCAGGCAAAGTATTTTACTGAAGCTGTAGGTATAACCGGGATTTTCTTAGCTAAACTAGATAGCACCGCTAAAGGAGGAATAATATTTGCTATTTGCCAGGAACTAAACATACCTATTGTTTATATAGGCACTGGTGAGAGATTACAGGACATAGCCTCCTTTGATGCCGAAACTTTCGTCAATGCTATTTTATCCTAACTCAAGTTCCTGTATCATTATGGTTTAAGATTTTTAGCTACATTCTGTCATAGCTGCAATAAGGAGTAGGATGGAAACTCAAATAAAAGACGTAGTTGAGCAAGTGGAGAAAAAACTGCCTTTACAGGATGGCACCGTGTACAGCCGAAGAAAGGGACTGGAGTCCCTTTCGGTATGCCCTTTACAGGATTATATTCCCATAGTGGGTGAGGAACGGATGGAGGTATTGGAAAAACTTGCCCGCAAACTCAAGGGAATAAAGATATTAGAGATTAACTCAACAGCGGTAGGTGGCGGCGTAGCTGAGATGCTTTACTCTCAGGTGCCATTCCTGAATGCGTTGGGGGTAGAGGACGAATGGAAGGTCATGCATGGCACCAAGTCTTTTTATGAAGTGACAAAAACTATTCACAATCTTTTGCAAGGCAAGAAAGGAATCCTCACTCTTGAAATGATAAGGACATATTACAATACTCTCAAGCAGAATGCCGACCTTTACTCCAAAGACCTTAGGGACTACAAGCCAGATATAGTGATCGTGCATGATCCACAGCCATTAGGTTTGGCTCGCTATTTAAAAGAAAAAGGACAGAAGTGGGTTTGGAGATTCCATATCGATGTGGAAGACGAGACGTTGGAAGCCAATCCCGCGTTATACGAGTTCATCACGTTCTGTGCTGATTTCTATGATGCTGCGATATTCTCCGGCGCCCACTATGTTGTGGAGTACTGGCCTTTACACAAATACATAATCCCTCCGTTCATCGACCCCCTTTCCAACAAGAACAAGCAATTAACCCAAAGCGAAATCACACATGTACTGGAGAAATATGAAATAGACCAGAGTATACCCATGCTAGTCCAGATAGGGAGATTTGACCCCTGGAAAGGAATTGACTTGACCATCCAGGCTCACAGAATTGCCCGGACTGAAGAAAGGTGCCAGCTAATAATAGCTGGCAATATGGCTCTCGATGACCCTGAGGGTGAAGCAATCTTCAACCAGATATGCGAGAAAACGAAGGATGACCCTGACATTCACATCATCAGGCTTTCGAATGACCGGGACGTTAATGCCCTAGAGGTAAATGCTTTGCAAAGAGCTGCCAGGGTAATATTGCAACCTTCCACCAAGGAAGGATTCGGGCTAGTTATTACCGAAGCCATGTGGAAGGGCAAGCCAGTGATAACCCGGGAAGTTGGGGCAATTCCCATTCAGGTTAGAGATGAAGAGACTGGCTTCTTTGTTACTTCGGCAAAGAAGGCTGCTAGCAAGGTAATCTGCTTGTTAAGAAACCCAAAAGAAGCAGAATTGGTTGGAGAGAAAGCCCATGAATATGTCCAAGAGCACTTTTTGATGCCTGATAGAGTAGCAGACTACTTGAGAATCGCCAATTATTTCGTCCACGATAAATTAGACCGCTATGCCATAATTAGCTATCACCCGTGGTTCAAGCTATCCAAAAGGAAGGGATAATTGCTTGTCATCAGCATAGACCCTGTCGCTTTTTCCATTGGCACCCTCCAAGTAAGATGGTATGGGATTATGGTGGCTGCGGCCCTGATAACACTGTTAGCCATCACCCTTCGAGGGACGAAGCAGCGCGCCATCCCAGAGAGCACCACCTATAATTTGTTCTTTTGGGGGATCATCGGTGGCATTATCGGAGGAAAGTTATGTTACCTCATTCAACCGTGGTTACTCTATGGGGTAAAGCCTTCCGAAATTATTTCACTCCACGGTTGGGCGCTACATGGATCCATCATCGGTGGCATATTGGCAGGGTTAATTTACTGGCGAATAAGGGCAACAAAAATTTCCCTCGAGAACTTACAAAGTATAGGTGACACTGTGGCCGTGGGAGCACCGCTAGCCCAGGCCATTGGTAGAATTGGCTGCACCATAAATGGGTGTTGTTACGGCAAACTTAGCCCTTTTCTCTCTTTCCCCTGGGCAGTGAGTTACACTCCTCGCGACGCCATTCCCTCACAATACTGGAACGTACCTCTATATCCAACACAAATCTACCTCCTATTATGGAATCTGATAGTTTTCGCTGTAGTATGGCGATTACGGGGACGCCTTAAACCACAGGGCTCCCTTGTCTTTCTTTATCTTTCTCTCTACAGCGTTGGCGATTTTGGCTTGAGATTTCTTCGCGCCGATCCCCCACTTCTCTTTGGACTTCAAGAGGGACAAATTCTCAGTTTGGCAATATTACTGGTGACTTTACCTGTGCTTATTATCAGGATTCGCAGGTTTCAGCAGAAGGCCACGGCTGAACCTGCTGCTGGCACTACGCAGTAGCAAAGTCAACAAGATTAAGGCGTAACACTTCCTCATCACCCCAATGACCCTTCCCCAACTGATATACAATGTCTATGTGGGTAGGGATTTCTTCCGCTAGTTTCTGCGAATTGAAATCAAATGCTTGCCAAGTTACATGATTCTGTCCTAGTTTTAGCTCCAAGTGCTCCCCTTCATTGCCAAAATTGTGACTCTCAACCACCTCTACCCCACGGCTAAGAAAGGTAGGTTGAGGATTACCCACCCCAAAAGGGGCTAACTTCTGAATTAGATTCAATATCTCACCGTTAAGCACCGATAATGGAATTTCAGCATCGATGGTTAACTTCGGCTGGATATCCAAGTGAGAAAGCTGGCTTGTCCCCAAGTCCATTAGCTTCTCTTCCAGTTGAGCCAAATCCTCTCGCTTTACAGCAAACCCTGCAGCTAAAGGATGCCCTCCAAAACTGACCAGTAGGTCACGACATTCCTCCAAGGCGAGCGCGATATTAAACTCAGATATGCTTCGGCAACTCCCACGACATAACTCCTCACCAAGGTTCACTATAATAACTGGTTTGTTGAATTCACGCGCCAGCCTACTAGCAACAATCCCGATAACACCAACAGGATACCCCTCATCACCTTCAATAATCACTGGAAGTTTCGCTTTGAGCTGTATCCTCTTCTTCACTTTATCCAATACCTCCGCCGTCAACTTCTGCCTTTCCCTATTCCTTCTTTCCAATTCCGCAGCTAAACTATGCGCCTCATCCAATGATTGAGCAGTAAGCAGGTGATAACTAGCCAAAGCCCCCCCTGCCCTACCCGCAGCGTTAAGCCGAGGACCTAAAGTCCATGAAATTTCCCCGGCATCAATCTTACCAATCTCCAATCCAGCCTGTTTAATCAACTCTTGAAGTCCCAACCGGCGAGTATTATTCAGAATCCTCAATCCTGTGCTCACCAAGTAGCGATTTTCACCAACAAGGGGAACCATATCAGCAACAGTGCCTAAAGCAACCAAATCTAGCAATCCACGAAGCTGCGCCTTCCTACTATCCCGGTAAAACAACGCTTGCAGCAGCTTCAAGGCAACACCAACACCAGCTAAATCTGAAAAGGGATACCGTGAATCACTTCGCTTCGCATCAACCACAGCTGCTGCCGGAGGCAACGCCTCAAATGGCAAATGGTGATCAGTGATAACCACATCCATACCTAATTTCCCGGCTTCCTGTACTTCGTTGATGTCACTAACTCCACAGTCAACAGTGATGATCAGACCAATCCCCTGGCTACCAAGTCTTCCCATCGCCACCGCATTCAAACCATGTCCTTCATCAACACGGTCAGGGATGTAAGGGACAACCTCGCCACCAAGCCATGATAACCCCTCTGCCACCACAACTGTGGCCGTGATACCATCGACATCGAAATCACCATAGATAGCAATTTTTTCCCTTGAAAGCAAAGCCTTATAAATTCGGTCCACCGCTGGAGTCATATCAGGAAGTAAAAAGGGATCGCCTTCAAGACAATGGTCAATGGTCCAGAAGGATTCTATTTCATCAGTTTGCACCCCGCGATTATAAAGGAGTTGGGCAATCAATGGTGGAAGACTCGAAGCACACAGATATGCCTCAGGTGCCGAAGGCAAGAGATGCCACCGAACTCTAGGGACCAACTTCATGCTCAATCACCTCTATGAAAACCGCTAACTATACCACGATGATAAAACCAAGGTAAATACTACCGATTTGACCGCCCCATCAAATAATAAATATAATCCTTTTGTGCATAACAAAAGAACCTTAAAGGTAGCCTTGTATACATTGGGCTGCAAACTGAATCAAGCAGAAACTGAATCCTTAATTTACCAGTTCCACGAGGCTGGTTACCAACCGGTATCACCAAACGGTATAGCAGACATCTATATTGCCAACACCTGCACGGTCACTCAGCTTGCTGACCGTAAGTCGCGTCACTGGCTCAGGCTGGCAAAGCGGAGAAATCCCCAGGCTTTAACCATCGCTACCGGGTGCTATGCTCAAAGAGCTCCCCAAGAATTAACACCTATTGCTGACCTCATTCTGAGTAATGAGGAAAAGGAACACCTGATTGAGAGCATAAGGACCTTTTTATTCGAAGCCTGTCCTTCGCACGATTATGCTGGCTTAGCTTCTTGTTACTCTGGCGAAGAAAAGCGATTGAACAAACTCGCTCAGAACAAGTCCCGCCAAACAAGTTCCACCGTAAACGGTATTTTCAGAGTTCGCTCCTTGGTAAAGATTCAGGACGGCTGCACTAGCCACTGTGCTTATTGCATCGTGCCTAAAGTGCGAACTCCCCAATTTTGCTTACCAGCCTCGGAAATAATCAGCACGATTGAGGAAAAAGTAGCCATAGGCTATAGGGAAATTATTCTCACCGGGACAAAAATCGGGTGCTATAAAGATGACAGTAGCAATCTTGCTACCTTGATAAAGCACATCCTTAATAACACAAGAATTGAGCGACTGCGCCTTTCTTCATTGCAACCTCAGGAACTCTCCCCAACCCTTCTAGCACTATGGCAAGACAACAGGTTATGTCCTCATTTCCATCTGGCTCTTCAAAGCGGTAGTGATACGACGCTTAAGAGAATGCGCCGCCATTATTCCCTGGACGATTATAGAAAGATGACAGAGTTGATTAGGCAAAAAATACCCACAGTGGCCACCACCACTGACATCATCGCTGGCTTCCCTGGGGAAAGCGATGAGGAATTTGAACAAAGCTACGATTTTTGCCAGCAAGCTGGCTTTGCTAACATCCATGTTTTCCCTTTCTCTGCTCGACCTGGAACTGAGGCAGCCAGAATGCCTGACCAGATGAACACCAAAGTCAAGAGGGAACGCACTCGAAGGATGTTGGATCTATCGCAAAGTTGTCGGCATAGCTTTCAACAGCAATTTTTAGGCCAAACGGTGGCTGTCTTATGGGAAAAGGAAGTAAATCCACAGAGCGGCATATATTCCGGGCTGACCGATAATTATATTAGAGTATTCACTCACAGCGAGAAACCATTGACCAATGAAATAGCGAAAGTCAGGTTAAGCGGGTTTCACAACCAGGGAATGTGGGGAGACCTAATTGAAAATTCAAGTTAAGGTAAAGCCTGGCTCAAAAAACGAAGAAGTTACCCAGAAAGGCAATATCCTTATAGTCACAACTAAAGAGCCACCAAAGGAAGGCAGAGCCAACCGGCAGGTCATTAAGTTGCTAGCCAAACACTTTAAGGTGCCTCAAAATCAGGTCAAGCTCATAAGCGGCTTCAAAAAACGGGATAAAGTCGTTGAGATTGTACAAAGATAAATTGCAACGAAAGAGCAAGAGAACTCGTGAGCTTATCTTCCCCTTTAAGTTTCAGACAGGTAGAAAAATTTTGTTATTTGGCTTATAATCATTATAATTAAATTGTGAGCAATAGCTCAGCTGGATTTGAACTTCGGTGTAGAATTAACTCAGGAGGGAACTATAAATGGCTAAAAAGAAAAAGATACTTGTAGTAGATGACGAGCCAAATATAAGACTACTGGTCAAGAACATGCTTGGCAACCGCTATAATGTCGTCGAAGCGGGCGACGGAAACGAGGCTGTAACCAAAGCTCAAGAAGAAAAACCCGACGTGGTTTTGCTGGATATCCTAATGCCCGGGAAGGATGGCTTTACAACCTGCAATCAACTCAAAGCTAATAAAGCTACCAAGGATATCCCTGTGGTCATGGTCACTGCTCTCCAGCACAAATTGGACGAGAAGCTTGCTTTAAGCTTGAAGGCTGATGGATATATGAGAAAACCTTTTACTTCCGAAGACCTACTAAACGCAATTCACAGTGTGTTGTCTGCTAAACACCAAAAGTAATCCCACAAAATGTCAAAAATAAAGGAAGTTCTTCTGCCATTGTTCTAGGTGTATTCAGCAAAGGCTGGATGTTATAGCTTTTCCTCTGATTGCGTTGAGACTTTAGATTCTCTCGCTACGGGCAAAGTGAAATAGAAGGTACTGCCTTTACCTAGCACGCTTTCGACCCAGATGTTGCCCCCATGGTGGTCAACTATGGTTTTACAGATATATAGTCCTAGACCCATGCCATCATATTGCTCAGTAGCTCGCCCAAAAGGCTTAAACAACTTGGCATAGTCTTCCTTCAAGATACCAATCCCCGTATCAGATACCTGAATCAAGATATTTTTGTCTTTTTCTTCCGCGGTGATGCTAATCATTCCAACAGAGGTAAACCTTACAGCGTTACTTAACAAATTCGCTACGACTCGGCTCAACCGCTCTTTATCCCCATATATTGGTGGCAAGCTAGCGGGGATGCTCACTTTCAAGGATAACCCCTTTGCCTCAACCGCTGGTTCCGCCGAGGCTATTGGCACCTCCATAATACTTGACACATCGTGCACCTTCATATTCCAGTGTAGTGCGCCTGCTTCCTCTCGAGATATGTCAAGAATATCATCAACTAAACGCCCTAAACGCCGAGATTCATTGTTTATGATTTCAAGGAAGTACTTTGATTCTGAGTCTACCTTGGCCTTTTGCAGCAGCACTTCCGAAAATCCTATAACCGAGGTGAGTGGATTGCGAAGGTCATGAGATACGCCGACAAGAATCTGCTTCTTCTCTTCATTGAGCTCTTCAAGCCGCCTGATTAGCTGCTCTAGCCCCTTGTTTGTTTCCGCCAGCTCCTCTGTTTTGAATTTAACTTCATTGGACGCAAAACTTCCCATAAATACCATTAAACCAACACATACGGTAAAGAAGGCCAAAGAAAAAATAGCTAGAGGAGCGCTGGGCTCAAGCATAACCACACCCGGAAGTTGGCTTGCTTTAGGCAGGAGTGTTACTCCGGCGACAAACAAAGAAGCAATCCCGAGGAGACTCCAGCCTGCCAAAGGCAAATTTAGAAATATGCTGACACTCAGCAGGTGCACCACGAAAAGCATAACGAACGGACTATACAGATAGCCACTAAAGTAAACTATGGCCGTAATCCCGACCATATCAACAATTAAACTACTCAAACCTATCCAAATTATTCGCCTATAGTCCTCTGCTTTCTTATATGCCCCTGGCCTCAGAAGATAAAAGTAAAGAAAAGTATTAGCGGATATTCCCACTGCGGCTACGATGTGGAACGGAAGCATTGAGATGGAAAGTACTCCCTGGATATACCCGATCAAAGCAAAAACCCAAACGCCTATAATTACCATGTAGCGAATTCTAGCTGTCCAGAGAGCATTCCTGCGGAATCTCGGTGCAGATAGCTCAACAAGAAATCCAGGTAATTTCAGACTTGCCCTATGAACCCGTTTACTTATTGGCATAACCAGATTATAAACAAATGAGGTTATTTCAACAAGTGGGTGCGCGTTATCTATCTTATTAAGCAACTTTGGGGTAATTTGTTTCACATACAACACTTAACAGCCCAAAAATAAGCAAGAAAGAGGATAAGTTTGTAACATAAACATAAAGAACCCGATTTCACTTGCCAATTTTGCATCTTTGGTATACAATCAGTTATTAATTTTGGTTTTGGGAGGTGGAATCCATGGAAAACATGATGTTCCCTAAATGTCAGAAGTGCGAAAAGGGAGACCTGGTGCCGCTGTCCGATTTCGGTGGTCAGGGAGCAGCTGTTCACTACAAGGCTTGGGTATGCACCAATCCTGATTGCGGCTATAATCTAAAAATCAGGAATGGCGAAATATACTTAAACGAACCTATTCTCAGCGGAGCAATCCACAGCCGCCGCGCATAACACACGGTATTACAAAATCGACTGCACTTGAGCCAGTTAGTTGGTTTGGTAATAGATTCCCTCTTCCCAAAGCGGTGTATCGGCTGCGGGAAAACGGGGAGCTTTCTATGCTCTGATTGTCAACAGAGCGTGCCAAAGCTATTGCCCCCGCTTTGTCCCAAGTGTGGCAAACCCCAGGTTAACAGTGTCCTATGCGCAGCGTGCCGACAAAGGCAAACTGCAATTGATGGAATCCGCTCTCCTTTCCGCTTTGAAGGCGCAATGCGCCAGGCTATCCATCAGCTAAAATACCAAAACTTGAAGGCAATCTCTTCATCTTTGGCTGCGTTATTAGCTGATTATTTGCTACTCAACCCCCTGCCAGGCGAAGCTCTTGTTTCCGTACCTCTTCACCCACGGCGGTTGAGAGAGCGAGGTTATAACCAAGCAGCCCTGTTAGCTAAAGAGTTGGGTAAACTTATAAATCTGCCTGTCATCACAGATTGTCTTATTCGTGTTAAAGAAGCAAAACCGCAGGTAAAGACAACAACTGTGAAAGAGCGGAGGAAGAACGTCACCGGCGCTTTCATATCTCGCGGTGATAGAATAAATGGTAAACAAATTATTCTTATTGATGATGTGTGCACTTCGGGAGCAACATTGGAAGCTTGTGCCACAGCTCTCAAAAATAACGGGGCTATTTCAATATGGGGATTAACCATGGTTATGGAAATTCTAGAATGAGGAGGAAATATGAAGCTAGAAATTATCACTAAGAATGTAGAGCTTTCGGAATCAATGCTTGCATACGTCAACAAAAAAGCTACCAGATTAAATCGTTATCTCCCCATTATCAGTGAAGGGAGGCTAGAGATTTCTACAGAAGATACAAAACTACCGACGGAGCGATTTATTGCTCAGCTCACCATTGATAGCAAGGGGACTTTAATTAGAGCTCAAGTGAGAGCCGGCGATGTTCGAACTGCTGTTGATAATGTCATCAACGCACTAGCACAACGACTCAACCGATTTAAGGGCAAGCTGTATTATAAAGGGAGGGGAATCTCTGCAGCCCGCCAGGAAATAACACCTGAAGTTGAACAACAACCAGCCAGAGAGGTGGTAAAAACCAAACATTTCATAGTCAAACCCATGTCCACAGAGGAAGCAATAACCCAGATGGAGCTTTTGGGACACGACTTCTTCCTGTTTATCACCTCAGATACCGATAAGCTTAGCCTACTATATCGCCGCAAAGATGGCGCTTATGGGTTGATAGAAACCGAGATGGGCTAGCAAGCAACTACCTGAAGTTGTTGCTCTTTCGAAAAGCTCCCCGGGTAGGATTCGAACCTACAACCAAGCGGTTAACAGCCGCCTACTCTACCATTGAGCTACCGGGGAAAGGCATCTAATAAAGCTGCCGAGCCAGGATTCGAACCTGGGCTAAGGGATCCAAAGTCCCCCGTGCTACCGCTACACAACTCGGCAAGCTTGTGCCGAAGGTCGGATTCGAACCGACACGGGAGTTGCCTCCCAACAGTTTTTGAGACTGCCGCGTCTACCATTCCGCCACTTCGGCATATATGCTTGTCTTCAAGCAGTGCCGAGGAGCAGAGTCGAACTGCTGACACGCGGATTTTCAGTCCGCTGCTCTACCACCTGAGCTACCTCGGCACAAAACACTACTCCAAAGAGGCATAATTAGAATAATGCACAACTAAATCACTGTCAATTAATCTATTTCTTGGCAAATGTATCGACTAGCTCAGTAAAAATACTCCGAGCCAAACCCCGCAGGGCGGAACGGCTTGATTTATCACCCCAAGGATTTTGAAGTAATGGTGTAATGGAAATTTTTTTCTGCTCTACTGCCCAAGCATCGCTCCCACGGCTTACCTCACCTATCACCTTATCCCGCAAGATGATATACCCTTCGCTTTCACCAGTTAGCACCTTCCCTATCGCCCCACAGTGGCTTTGCTTCCCCAATTTTGTAACCTCTATTCCCGTTATCTCCTCCAGGGGTAAATTAGGTAAGTTGATGTTCATCAAAGTTTCCCTGGGGAGATCGCCTTTCTTTACCCTACCAGCAACCAGAGCGGTTAATTTAGCAGCAGCTTCAAAATTCGCTCCTTCATAAGCATCCACAGAGACCGCAAGAGATGGAGCACCATGAAAACATCCCACCCT
>WJOY01000021.1 GCA_009619075.1 Dehalococcoidia bacterium | reverse complement strand
GAATGTGGCAAGATCCTTATTGGCGAACCGCATGAAGTTGATCGTGAAGCCGCACAATTGGCCCGGGTGGAGTGTGAGTACTTAAATCTGATTGATCAGGGTAGGAGTCAACTTGAGGATTAAGAAATGCAAAAAGCAAAAATCAAAAAGTTTTGCATTTTGAGGCGTCATTTTGACCTTCGACTTTTAATTCTCTGCTACGCTAATAGCTTATGCTAAAATCAGTGAACTCTCCTGAATAACCTGACCAAGCTACTTCCACTCTCTTGACCCAGGCCCCTGGTGAGCCTATTTTAAGTTGCTCTATTAGTTTCTCTAGTTGTTGTTTAGCTCCCTCGGCTTGAACCTCTACAGCATCGCCACCGGGTAGGTTGCGCACATAACCTTTTAGCCCCAAATTTTTAGCTATATCCCTTACAAAATAGCGAAAAAAGACGCCTTGCACGCGACCATAAACTTTAGCTGAGAAACAAGCCATTTCCGCCATTTTAAAATCTCACAATTATAGGTCTAGCTCTATCCAGCCGATTCAATCCTGCTTGGTGAGCTAGCTCTACAGCCTCCTGAAATTCTGCTGTTGAAATTGGCCGTGCCAAACTTGGAATCTCATAAGCTTTGTAACATGGGTTATATTGAGCCATGATGTTGCTATAGGTATTTAAGGAAATTTGCTTACTAATGAAATTTACCACCTCTTTTGTTCCGGCTAATCCATCGGGCAAGACCAGATGGCGCACCAAAAGCCCTCGTTGAGCTACTCCATCTCTGTCTATCTTTAGGTCGCCTACTTGGCGGTGCATTTCCTTAACTGCTGCCCTGTTTACCTGCGGATAGTTTTCAATCCCTGATAGTTCTTTAGCCACCCTTTTATCACCATACTTCATATCAGGCATATAAATATCAACAATGCCATCAAGGATTTTCAAAGTCTCCACCGAATCATAGCCACCAGAGTTATACACTAAGGGGAGGTGTAATCCTGACTCCGCTGCTACCCCTAGCGCCTCTAATATTTGGGGAACTACATGTGTGGGCGATACCAGATTTATGTTGTGGCATCCTTGAGCTTGAAGGGAAAGCATCATGCAAGCTAACTCTTGCTTGTTCACCTTTTCGCCTTCGCCTAGCTGGCTTATGGAGTAGTTTTGGCAGAAAAGGCATCTCAGATTGCAGTTAGTGAAAAAAATAGTACCTGAACCACGCCTGCCCACCAGCGGTGCCTCTTCGCCGAAGTGAGGTCCATAACTGGATACTATGGCTTCGCTTGCTGTGCGACACTTACCTACTTCACCCTCGAGGCGGTTGACACCACAGTGATGAGGGCAAAGATGGCAACTCTGTAATAGGGATTTAGCCGCCTCTATTCGTTCCTTCAGCTTGCCCCTGTGGAAAAGTTCCGTGTAAGCTGCCACACGTCCCTCGCCAGATAAAGGGTGGATGCAAGGAGGGCCTCCTTTTCCCATTTCATCTATTCTTCGTATTCCTCGGTGGTTGGCTTTTTCTTCTTCTTAACCACCTCTACCTCTGTGGGTGGCATGAACTCAGAAGCTACTTTTGATTTTTTAGCTTCCTTCTTAGGTTTCTTGGGCTCTCTCCACCTGAAATCTCGTCTACCCATGGCTATACCTCACGTCCCTCAAATTTTCCCAGGCTGACTTTGCTGCCTCCATTTCAGCGACCTTTTTACTCTTTCCTGTGCCTCTGCCCAAAATCTTGCCTTCTATGAGCACCTCCACAGTGAATTGCTTCTCATGGTCGGGGCCAATGGCTTCTATCAGACGGTAGGTTGGCGGGGAATGTTTTTCACTTTGGATGAACTCCTGTAATAATGCTTTGTAATTGGGGCTTAGCTCTCCGTGTTTTATTCTCTCTAGAAATGGCTTGAGTTGCTTGAAGATAAATTCCTTGACTTTAGGCAGTCCCTGGTCGAGGTATATAGCTCCGATTAGCGCCTCCATGGCATTTGCCAGGTTGCTTTGCTTCTCCTTCCCCCCGCTTGCCTCCTCGCCCTGTCCCAGCAAAAGCCAGTCGCCAAGTTTGAGCGAACAAGCTGCCTCTGCTAAGGTCTGACGGCAAACTAGAGAAGCACGGATCGTAGTCAGTTCCCCTTCGGGTAGCTCTGGGAATTCACTATATAGCTGTTCAGCTGTTATGAAGTCGAGAATAGCGTCGCCTAAAAACTCCAGTCGCTCGTTACTGGGCAGAGCGAAGTCGGGATTTTCATTAAGGTAGGAGCGGTGCACAAAAGCTTGCTCTAACAAAGACTCATTGTTAAAGTGTATCCCTAAAACTCTTTGGCAACTGTCCAAGTCGGTCATTTCAAAGCTCCTCCTTAAGTATAGCAACAAGGGCCTAGCTAGCTCAACTTCTTGCTTCGTAGGCGTTCTGCAGTTATAATTAATCTTGTTGGGGATTAGTCTAGCGGTAGGACGACTGACTCTGGATCAGTTAGGCCAGGTTCGAATCCTGGATCCCCAGCCAGCTACGGCGCATTCGTCTAGGGGTTTAGGACACCTCCCTCTCAAGGAGGAGATCACCGGTTCGAATCCGGTATGCGCTACCACTATATTTAAGCTGGTGTAAATATAGCTGGCTAAGTTAATTTATTAGGTGACATGTCAAACCAGATTCCTTTAGCCTTGTTGCTTATTTGTCCTTTGTGTTAAACTTCGTCCCAAAACAAACAATGAAACGTGTCTTTTCTGGCTTTCGTCCCACGGGCAAGCAGCATATCGGTAACTATCTAGGGACTATTCAGAATTGCATTTCCCTTCAGGATGAGTACGATTGCATTTACTGTGTAGTGGATATTCATGCTCTCACTACGCTTGAGAGTATAGAAAGTCTTCGGGAGGATATTTATGAGATGGTGCTTGATTGGTTGGCAGCCGGTATTGACCCGCAGAAAAGCATCCTCTTCGTCCAATCTCATGTCCCTCAAGTGATGGAGCTTCACACTTTATTCAGCATGGTGACCCCTTTAAGCTGGTTATTGCGTGTGCCCACGTTTAAAGAGAAGGTGAAGATGCAGCCACATAATGTTAATTATGGACTAGTAGGTTATCCTGTTCTCATGACGGCTGATATTGCCCTTTATAAAGGAGAGATTGTTCCTGTAGGTGAGGACCAGCTTCCTCATCTTGAATTAGCTCGAGAGATAGTACGCCGGTTCAATTCCCTTTATGGATTTGTGTTTCCCGAGCCGCAAGCAAAGCTCACCTCCTTTCCTTTGATTTTGGGCTTGGATGGAATACAGAAGATGAGTAAAAGCTATAACAACTATATTGAAATAGCCGCCTCTCCCCAGGAAATTTTGGAGCGGGTAATGACTGCCTTTACCGATCCAGCGCGGAGGTACCGCTCTGACTCGGGACACCCTGACATATGTAACATTTTCTGCCTTCATAAATTTTTCACCCCGGCACGAGTAGATGAGATTGCTTCTGAATGTCGTCGTGCTGGCATTGGCTGTGTTGAGTGCAAAAAGATGCTAGCTGAAAGTATTAGCTCAACTCTTGAGCCTTTCCGGGAAAAGCGGGCTATTTTAGCCTCCAAACCTAATTATATTACTGAGGTTCTGGCTGATGGAGCTAACCGAGCTGAGGCTATAGCCAAAGAGACTATCAGGGAGGTTAAAGAGAAGATGAGGCTTCTTCAGCGTGTTCAATTAGAACATATTCGTGACTGAGTTGCTGTTATCCTGCTGGAGCGCAGACATTGCCTTGAGGAATTTAAAGAATCTGCTCTATTTCCACTAAGTTACCAATTCAGTAGCTGACCATTGGTCCTCTGTTTCACTGTAGCATAACTCAAATGATTTACCCTGCTCTGTAATGACTTTAAATAATTTTTTGCCTGGTTCTTGCCACGCTTTTTCTATCTCCTCAACCTTATATTCTGTCTCCTGCCATAGAAAAGATTGTGGTCGTTCAGCATAAGTATGGCCTGAATAGCAATGGACTTGAATCATTTTCATCATAATGGCGGCCTTTTTTTGTGCCAGTCAGTTGCTTGCTCATAGGCAAAGGCAATGCGCAACAGTGTTTCCTCGCTAAAAGGCTTACCTATAATCTGCATGCCTATAGGCAGGCCTTGTCCTGACCCTGAACGAAGTGAAGGGGAAGGATCGCTAGCGAAGCCAGCAGGGATGGAAATAGCCGGGACGCCAGCAATATTTATCGGCTGTGTGCATACATCGCTCAAATACATCTGCATTGGGTCTTCTATTTTTTCGCCCAGTTTGAAAGCCACTGTTGGCGAGGTTGGAGTGACTAAAGCATCATACTTTTTAAAGGCTTGGTCAAATTCTTGCTTTATCAAGGTGCGCACCTTTTGTGCCTTGAGATAGTAAGCGTCGTAATAACCTGCGGATAGAGCATAAGTGCCTAGCATTATGCGCCTTTTAACCTCGGAACCGAAACCAAATTGTCGTGTCTTTTCTGTTGTTTCTATCACATTGCTGGCCCCTCGCTCAGAGAAGCCATATTTTACTCCATCATAGCGAGCCAGATTTGCTGAGGCTTCAGAGGGAGCAAGTATATAATAGACGGCTAAGGCATACTTGGTAGATGGTAGAGAGGTCTCCCAATCTATTTCTGCACCCAGCTTCTCTAATTTCCTTATGGCTGTCTCTAAAGCTGCTCTTACTTCATTCTGCATGCCCTCTACGAAGTACTCCTGAGGAATACCGATCTTTAGTCCCTCGAGGATTCGCCCTCGAGGGCTCGAGCCCGAAGGGTCAGGAATTAAGTGCTGGCTATAGTCTGGAACAGGATAGGGAACCGAGGTTGAATCTCTAGGGTCATGTCCAGCAATGGCACTCATCACCAAAGCGCAGTCGGGCACATCTTTAGTTATCGGTCCAATTTGGTCAAGGGAGCTAGCGAAAGCGACTAAACCAAAGCGGCTTACGCGGCCATAGGTTGGTTTGAGGCCGATCATATTACAAAATCCCGCTGGTTGACGGACGCTTCCCCCGGTATCCGAGCCAAGGGCATAGATAGCTTCATCGGTAGCCACAGCAGCGGCTGAGCCACCACTGCTGCCTCCGGGAACACGACTTAAATCCCAAGGGTTATGGGTGGGAAAGAAGGCGGAATGCTCAGTGGAGGAGCCCATAGCGAACTCATCCATATTTGTTTTGCCTAGTATTACTGCCTTTTGTGCCTTCAATTTTTCTATTACTGTGGCATTGTAGGGTGGAATGAAATTTTCCAGCATCTTCGAACCACAGGTGGTTCGTATCCCTTGGGTGCATATCACATCTTTAACCAAGGTAGGTATGCCAGTTAAAGGTGCAATATCACCGCTACTGATATGCTTATCTGCCTCTTCTGCTTGTCTTAAGGCCGAATCCTCAGTAATAGTGACGCAAGCATGAATCTTATCTTCCACTTCAGCGATGCGCTTCAATGCAGATCTGGTGAGTTCAACCGAGGAAATTTTCCTCTGTTTAAGAAGCTCATGTGCCTCATGAATGCTTAGCTGATATAGCTTATTCATTTACAAACAGTCCCTTTAACTTCGTCCCCTATCATTCTGAACGTAGCGAGGAATCTAGAACCCCTTCGCTTGCCTCTTCGCTTCGTTCAGAGCTTCGGCTCAGGGTGACAGCTAAACGCTCTTATTCCAATATTGCTTGCACTTTGAAGCAATTCTCTTCTTGTCTGGGGGCATTGGCTAGAACCGCATTCTGGGGATATGATTTAGCTATCCTGTCTTCCCTGAAAACATTTTGCTGGGGGATAGACGGGGTTACTGGCGGCACATTGGTCGTGTCTATTTCCTCGAGTACCTCGAAGTTTTCCAAGATGTTGGATAGCTGAAAGCTAAATTTTTCGATCTCAGCTTCACTCAAGCCTAAACGGGCTAGCCAGGCAATATGTTTTACTTGATCGTAGCTTAATTTCATTTTACGTTAAGAATAATAATTATAGCACCTAATTTAATTTCTTGGTGACAATTGCGTAGCACGTGTCAAATTATTTTAAGTAGCTAACCCGACTTTAGATTGTTGCTTATCGTCTGGGTGGGAGCTTATAATTGTAATAATACAGGGAAAGACTGCGAAGCCAAAAAAGAGAGGATACATAGAATAATGAACTCATATAAACCAGGCAAAGTCCGTAACGTTGTGCTGCTATCTCATTATGGTGCTGGCAAGACTGCCCTCGCTGAAGCGATGCTATTTACCTCGGGGGCTATCAAGCGGTTAGGCAGTGTTGAAAGCGGCACTACTACCTCTGATTATGATCCTAGCGAAATTGAGCGCCGCATGAGCATCAGCCTATCTTTGTTGCCACAGGAGTGGAAGGGAAGCAAGTTAAATCTCATCGATACTCCTGGTTATGTTGATTTTGCTAGTGAAGTCAAAGCAGGTTTGCGTGTCTGTGAGGGAGCAGTGATTGTAGTTTGTGCTGCTTCAGGCGTGGAAGTAGGCACTGAGCAAGTATGGTCTTATGCTGAAAAGTCGAATCTACCTCGCTTGATTTTCATTAATAAGATGGATCGAGATAATGCTGATTTCTTGCGAACTTTGGCGGAAGTCCAGGCTAAATTAGCAACAAGATGCTTGCCAGTTCAGCTACCTATAGGTGCGCAGAGTGATTTTCAAGGCATTGCAGACTTAGTGACTATGAAAGGTTATATTGGCTCTACTTTACAGGAAATAGAGCTACCCTCTTCGCTTGTGGAGCAAGCGAAAATTAGCCGTGAGAAGCTGGTCGAGGCTGTGGTTGAGATTGATGATAAACTCATCGCTAAGTATTTGGAGGGTGAGGATATAAGCAACGAGGAAATTTTTACGGCTATAAAGCAAGCGACTATAGCCGGTAAGTTAGTGCCTGTTTTTACCGGTTCCGCCTCGCGTAATATTGGCATTAGTTCGCTTTTTGATGCTATTAGTAACTATTTGCCTTCGCCTGAAGAAAGAGATACTACTGTAGCTACAAATTTAATAACTGGCGATAAGGAGGAAGTTAAACCAGAGGCAGGGGCACCCTTAAGCAGCTTCGTTTTTAAGACTAGCGCTGATCCATTTACCGGCAAGGTGAGCTATCTCCGAGTTTACTCGGGCATTATTTTCAGTAATTCCCAAGTTTGGAATGCTAACAAGAAGAGCATGGAGCGTATTGGTCAGCTTTTTACCTTGTTGGGTAAAAATCAGCAGCCGGTGCCTCAATTAGCTGCTGGAGATATTGGGGTAGTAGCCAGGTTAAACTTGACCACTACTGGGGATACTCTTTGTGCTCATGAGCGTCCCGTGACCTTTGAAGGCATTGATTTTCCTCAAGCAACTTTCAGTATGGCGATCCAACCTCAGACAAAAGCTGATCTGGATAAGATGAGTACTGTCTTACCCAGAATTTGCGAGGAAGACCCTTCCTTGAAGGTACATCGTGATCCTGATACTAAGGAGGTCATTGTTTCTGGGGTAGGTGATAGCCATTTAGAGATGGTTAAGGAAAGGATGCGTCGCAAGTTTGGCGTGGAGGTGAAGTTGGAGCCACCAAGGGTTCCTTATAAGGAAACTATTACGGTGCCAACTAAGGCGGAATATAAACATAGGAAACAGTCAGGGGGACATGGCCAATATGGGCATGTCTTTCTGGAGCTAGGGCCTTTATCTCGGGGTAGCGGCTTTGAATTTGGAGCGAAAGTAGTAGGTGGCTCGGTGCCTAAGAATTATATTCCCGCGGTAGAAAAGGGAGTCAATGAGGCGAAACAAGAGGGTGTTGTAGCTAAATATCCTGTAGTTGACGTAAAGGTGACGCTTTATGATGGTAGCTTCCACCCAGTAGATTCCTCCGATATTTGTTTCAAGATTGCTGGAGCACAGGCTTTAAAGAAGGGACTGTCTCAAGGGCAGCCCATACTGCTTGAGCCAATAATGAACCTTAATATAACTGCGCCCGAAGCATATATTGGGGATATTATTGGTGATCTTAATACTAAAAGGGGGAGTGTTCTTGGGATGATCCCTCAGGAAAACAATAATACTATTCAAGCTCAGGCGCCATATGCAGAGCTGCTTCACTATGCTATAGACTTGAGGTCAATGACGCAAGGGCGTGGCAGCTTTACCGTGGAATTTAGCCATTATGAAGAAGTACCAGCCCATATTAGCCAAAAGATCGTTACTGGGCGGAAAGCAGAGTAGGGAATAATACTCTAGCCAGCTAGTAATTCCCTTAGCTTCTTAGTGAAAGCGGGTATCACCTCTTCGTAGCGGCCTACCACTCCAAATTTTGCTTCCCTAAATATATTTGCCTCTGGATCCTTGTTAATCGCTATGATGTTTTTTGAGCCAGAGCAACCTGCTATGTGTTGGCTAGCCCCTGATATAGCTATAGCAATGTAAATATCAGGGGCAACAATCTTGCCTGTGAGGCCAACGTGCAGTGCCTCCGGTACCCAACCATTATCAGCCGGTGGGCGTGAAGCCCCTACTGCGCCATGTAATACGTCAGCTAGCTCCTTCAAGGTCGTTTTGAATGGCTCGGGACTGCCAATGCCTCTACCTCCACG
>WJOY01000024.1 GCA_009619075.1 Dehalococcoidia bacterium | reverse complement strand
AGGGGGGGGTTGGGGGTTCGTTAGCTTTAATAGTTTCAATAAGTTAAGGGATAAGGTGGCTCTGGCAGTGGAGGAGGCGAAGTTGGCTAGCAGGGAAGAGCTTAAGCTTTCCTTACGGGAGCCTGTGGTGGACATGATGGCTCAATTTCACCCTCATCCTTCACTGACCCTTCGCTATGCTCAGGGCTTCGACTCAGGACAGGCTCTTAGTCCTCTCCCATCAAGGGAGAGGAGGGACTCGGCAATTGTGCCATTAGCAGCAAAGAAAGAACTACTTGATGAATACAATGATATTATGTTAAGCGCTGGTAAGATTCAAAGCACAAGAATTGATTATCGTGATGTCAGACGCAAAGTTATTTTTGCCAGTTCTGAAGGCAGTTACATAGTGCAAAGTAAGCCAGACCTCATCTTACGATTGACAGCCATAGCCAGGGAGAATAATGAAGTTCAGCAGGCTGGGTTGAGTTTGGGCAGTAATGGTGATTTTTCTGCGATAGAAGGTTTGCATCACCAGGTGAGGGAGCTAGCCAGGCGCGCCGCGGCTCTTCTTCATGCCCCTCAGGTAAAAGGAGGTGAATATACCGTAATTTTAGACCCTGTTTTAGCCGGAGTTTTTGTTCACGAGGCTTTTGGACATCTATCGGAGTCGGATTTCGTTTACCAGAATGAGCAGCTACGCAACATCATGGCTTTAGGGCGAAGATTTGGTGCCAGGCACCTCAATATTGTTGACGATGCCACTATTCCTGATTTAAGGGGAAGCTATAAGTATGACGATGAAGGGATGCCGGCATCGAGAACCTATCTTATTCATGGAGGTGTTTTAGTGGGAAGGCTTCATTCCAGGGAAACAGCGGCTAAAATGGGAGAGAAGCCTACGGGGAACGCACGTGCCATTAATTATCTCTTTCCTCCCATAGTGCGGATGACTAATACCTTTATTGAGCCCGGCAATTCGTCTTTTGAAGAAATGCTCAGTGAAATCAAAGAGGGTGTTTATGTTAAGGATTGGTACGGAGGGACGACTAGCTTAGAGATGTTCACTTTTTCCGCCGGGGAAGCCTACATGATTCGCCAGGGGAAATTGGCCGAGCTGCTACGTCCGGTAGTGCTAAGCGGCAACGTTTTTGTTACCCTGGGCAATATAGATGCTATTGGCAGCGACCTGAAGATGAATCAGGGTGGAGGCTGTGGCAAGGGAGGGCAATCTCCCTTACCCGTGTCTAATGGCAGTCCGCATATTAGAGTTCGTAGTTGTCTAGTTGGAGGCAAATAGATGGAACATCTTTTGGAGATTCTTTGCCGGGCTCAGAAAGTGGCTGAGCAAGCTGAGGTTTTTTGGGTTTCTACTCAGGAAACGCCAGTTGATTTTGAAGCTAATAAGCTGAAGCAAATTCAGAATAAAGAAAGCACCAGCGTTGCCCTGCGGATTTTCCGAGGGGGCAGGATTGGCTATTCAGCAGCCAGCGGTTCTCACCTAGCCCTCTCCTTGAAGGGTGAGGGGGAAACTTTGCTTGATATGGCTGTGGAAACGGCTCAGTTTGCTAGTCCAGCTAGTTTTACCTTCCCTTCCTTAAAGGATTACCCTGAAGTAAGCATCTTTGACCCTCAAGTGGAAAAGATATCTATGGAGGAGATGATTGAGCTTGGCAATCAGCTTATAGCCAAGGTCAGGGAATATGCTCCCGATATCCTTTGCGATGTTAGAGTGACTAAAGGAACAGGCTCAGTCCATATAGTCAATTCCCAAGGGGGTGAAGCGAGTTATGCCAAAAGCTTCTTCAGCCTTAGCCTGGAAGGCATCCTTATTCAGGATACAGACATGCTTTTTGTTGCTGACAGTGAAAGCTCATGTTGTTTGCCTGATAAGCCTGATATTGTGGCTGATAGGGTGATCAAGCAATTAGAGCTAGCTAAAGAGAAGGCTGCTGTTTCTGGGGTTAAGTTATTACCGGTGATTTTTACTCCTCGTGGGGTGGCTAGTGCCTTTTTAAGTCCCATAGAGGTGGCTTTTAATGGTAAGGCTATCCTTGAAGGAGCCGCGCCATTGAAAGATAAGTTAGGAGAGCAAGTTTTTGACAATGGGCTTAGCTTATGGGATGATGCTACTACAGCTTATGGTATAGGGAGTTCTCCTTGTGATGATGAAGGGATGCCCAGTCAATGCACAGCGCTTATCAAAAATGGAGTAGTGTCACATTTCTTATATGATTTACAAACAGCGGCTTTAGCTGGCACTCAAAGCACCGGCAATGGTAGGCGAAGTGGGGGTAGTTTTCCTAAGCCAGCGATAAGTTCCCTTGTTATAGATGAGGGAGGTGTTTCCTTTGAAGCTATGGTGGAGGATATGAAGGAGGGTTTAATTGTCGAGCGACTTATCGGGGCTGACCAGGGTAACCTCTTAGGTGGTGATTTCGGCGGCAATGTTTTGTTGGGATATAAAGTAGAAAATGGGAGAATAGTAGGACGAGTAAAGGATACTATGATTTCGGGGAATATCTATCAAGTTTTGGCTCGTCTTCTTGGTGTAGGGAGTGAGGCAAGGTGGGTTGATGGGGTTTTGCGGACTCCGCACTTATATTGCTCACGCCTATCAGTGGCGGCAAAATAAGACAGCCTAATGGTGAGGGTGTTTAAAAATGTAGTTGCCCAATTGACTAGAAATACTAAATGCTAAATATGAAATCCTAAACAATACCAAAGCACTAATGACCAAAATTCAAAAGGGAAAGAGTTTTGGTATTTGAATTTGTTTAGAGTTTAGAAATTAGAGTTTAGGATTTAATTTGGGGCTGGAACACCTCTGAGATGGCGGAAATCGAACGGGGAATCAAAATTAAACAGCCTATTATAGTGGGAGGGAGGTAAGGCATATGAAAAATGCCATAAGGCTTTATAGCCACCCACGTCCTAAGAGCTGTGTTATGTTTGCTTCTTGGCCAGGCATCGGCGATGTTTCCTTAATAGCAGCGAAGTACTTAAAGGAAAAGCTAAAAGCCGTGGAAATAGGGGAAATCGAAGCGGTCAATTTCTTCGAGCCGGTGGGTGTTATAGTAGAAGATAATGTGGTTGAAAGCCCTCGTTTTCCCGAGAGCAAGTTTTACTATTGGCAGGATAGAAAGACCAAGAAAGGCTTGGTGTTGTTTATTGGTGAGGAGCAGCCTAGTTCTAAGGGGTATGAATTGGTTAATTGCATTTTGGATGTTGCCCAGAAGCTCAGAGTAGGGAGGGTGTATAGTTGTGCTGCCGCGGTAACCAGGATTCATCATAGCGAGGAAGCGCAAGTCTGGGGAGTAGCGACGAAGCGAGAGTTAATCAGTGAGTTAAGTAAGTACAATGTTATTCTTAGAGGCGATCTCCGCATCGCCGGGTTGAACGGATTAATTTTAGGCATAGCCAAGGAGCGAGATATTGATGGCATTTGCTTGCTTGGTGAGGTGCCGGTGTATGCTACCCAAGTAGCAAACCCCAAAGCTTCCCTGGCTGTGGTCAAGGTGCTAACCAGAATGCTGGGAATTGACATTGACCTGACAGAGCTCAGCAATCTGGCCAAGCAAACGAGTAAGGAGATGGAGAGGCTCGCCAAGCAAGCTACGGCTGAATTCATTGACCGCTTCACTGAACCTATTTGGGAGCGAGAAGAAGAAGATGAGGAGGAGGAGTAATACAGTCTATATGTGACGACATAGATACTTGCGTACAGGAAAGGATACAGACAAATTCTAAATACTAAGCAATATCAAAATTCAAAGATAAAAAATCAAAGTTACAATTCAAAATGCAAAAATTTCATTCTCCTCTATGGATCCTGTTATGTCCAGTGTAAATCTATATGTGCTCCCTGAAATTCATTTTTAATTTTTCCTCTGTCATTTTGCTCTTTTATTGTTTCACATACTGCGATTTGTTTAGCATTTCGTGCTTAGGATTTAGGATGCTATATATAAATTGACCAGCAAAGGTAGGCGTGTTATTATCGGATTAGATGTCAGCTTTGACCGAGCTTTACCAAGAAATTGCCAATTGTCGAGCTTGTGAGCTAGTTAAGTATCGCACCAAAGTAGTACCTGGTGAGGGTCCTGAGGATGCCGACTTGCTTTTTATTGGTGAGGCGCCAGGATGGCATGAAGACCAGCAAGGGCGCCCCTTTGTGGGACCAGCGGGAGCATTTCTGGACCAGCTATTGGTTTCAATTGGCTTATCCCGGGAGCAGGTTTACATTGCCAATGTAATTAAATGTCGCCCTCCCCAAAATCGTGACCCGCTACCGGCTGAGACACAAGCTTGCCGCAAGTGGCTCGATCGCCAAATAGAGATAATCCACCCAAGAATGATTATCACCTTAGGCCGTTATTCTTTGGCCAGGTATTTCCCTGATGAGAACATAGGAAAGATTCACGGAAAGGCGCGAAAAGTGGGTGATATTATTTATTATCCTATGTATCATCCCGCCGCTGCCCTCCACCAGGGCAGTCTGCGCAGAATTATTGAGGCTGACATGCTTCAGATTCCGCGAGTGCTAGTTCAAGGTGAAAGAATAGCTGAAGCTGTAGAATCTCAGCAATTGAGCTTATTTTAGATTAAGGCAATGTCAGCACAGAGATTGGAAATGTCGTTTAGCCACTCCACCTGTCATTCTGAGCCCTTCGCCTCTCGTCATTCTGAGCATAGCGAAGAATCTAGACCCTTCGCTACCTCTCAGGGTGACAGACTAAAGAATAAAAAGTTAAGGATAATTCCTTTAGGTGGACTGGGTGAGGTTGGTAAGAACATGATGGTCCTGGAATATGCCGATGACATTGTGGTTATTGATGCCGGGCTCATGTTTCCTAGCGAAGAAATGCTAGGGGTTGACTTACTTATTCCAGATATCAACTATCTTCTCCAAAGAAAGCAAAATCTAAGAGGCATTATCATTACTCATGGGCATGAGGACCATATTGGCGCCTTGCCTTATGTTCTATCTCAGCTTAACCTTCCTATTTATGCTACTAAGCTTGCCGGGAGATTGATTTCTGCTGAGCTTAAGCAACGTGGAGTGAAAGGTAGGGCAAGGATAAATGTAGTTCACGCTGGCAGTAGGATTAGGTTAGGCAATTTTACCGTAGAGTTTTTTCCTGTCTGCCATAGTATTCCTGATTCTATGGGGCTGATCATTCATACCCCGGTAGGCATGGTAGTTCATAGTGGTGATTTTAAGCTTGATTATACCCCTGTGATTGGTGAGGCGACTGACCTCAACCAATTAGCTTGGCTGGGAAGAAAAGGGGTTTTACTTCTCCTTTCCGACTCCACTTATGTTGAGCTTTCTGGATATACCCCTTCTGAGAAGGTGGTCAGTGATACTCTGGACCATATTATGATGGAAGCTTCAGGAAGGGTAATTGTAACTACATTCTCCTCTCTTATCTCTCGCATTCAGCAAGTGATTGATGTTGCTGCCAAGCATGGTCGTCGCGTATTTATCACTGGTCGCAGCATGGAGGAGATAGTAAAGGTGGCAGCGGAAATGGGTTATCTTGTTATCCCTCCGGACGTCCTTTGCCGTTCTGATGAACTTAAACATTTGCCTCATAATCGGGTAGTCATTTTGACTACCGGAAGTCAAGGTGAGCCTACCTCTGCCCTGGTACGTATGGCTAATCGAGACCATCGTCAAATCCAAATCGTCCCTGGCGACACAGTGGTAATGTCAGCCACCCCTGTTCCTGGGAATGAGGCACTGGTTAACAAGACTATAGACAGCCTCTTTCGACAAGGCGCTAATGTGATTTATGAGAAATTGTCTCAAGTTCACGTTCATGGACATGGCAGCCAAGAGGAGTTAAAGCTTTTATTTAATTTGGTTAAACCTAAGTTCTTCGTACCTATTCACGGTGAGTATCGCCATTTGAGCTTGCATGCCAGGTTGACCCGGAGCTTGGGTATGCCAGAAGATAATATTTTTGTTCTCGAGGATGGAGATATACTTGAGCTAGGGCAGGAGACTGGGAGAATCGTGGGTAAAGTTCCCATAGGTAATGTCTATGTGAATGGTTTGGTAACCGGTGAGCTGGATAGTACTATGCTTCGTGACCGCAAATTGCTTTCGCGAGATGGCATTGTGGTGGTAACCCTTGCTATCGATGCCCAAAGGGGCAAATTAGTGGGAAGGCCCTGTATTATAACACGGGGTTTTGTTGATGCTGGAGAGAGCCAAACATTAATAGAGAAGAGCCAAGATGTGGTGGTAGCTACTCTGAATCATGATAGAAAGCACTCATTTGGGCCAGGAAGGTTATCACAAGTGAGCAATCTTGAGGCCAAAGTAAGGAATTCCTTGACTAAATTCCTTTATGAGCAGACTCATCGCCGTCCCATTATCATCCCTATAATTATGGAGGTATAGCTCTGTGGCTAGGACAAAACAGAGGAGCACATTCAAGCCAAAGCAGAAGAGGACTAAAAGCCGGCCAGCGAGGAAGGGGTTTTTCAGTTTTATCGCTTCCCCGGTGGTAAGAAGGCTCACTTTAGTTGTTGTCATAGTAGGGTTGCTGTATTGGTTTAGACCTAGTTTGATTGCCTGGGGCGCTAGTATATTTACCTTGTTTGGCTTTGGCTTAATTATAATAGCTATTGCTCTGGGCGTGATAATCTGGGTGATATGGGGGGGGCACTTCTCTGCTTCAGTAAGGAAGTGGAATTGGTTTGTGGGAGGGGCTCTCGTAGCTTTGGCTATTTGGGGAGCGCTTTCTTTTTTCTCCCCTTCATTGGGAGGCAGAATTGGGCGGAGGATAATAGGGACCACCGGTGTTGTAGGAGGTCTACGGCTAGCTGGGCTTGTCCTCCTGGGTATCATTTTTATAGCTCCGCGCAAGTTCTGGGGTGGGCTGAGGAATGCTTTTAGAGGTAGCTGGCGGTTTCTTACCAGGGTTTCTCAACCGCGTCCTAAAGTCGCTGCCCCTCAAGTTCCTCGCCAGTTAGAGGATGGGGAAGGGCGAGTATCCCTTACCCCTCCTAAAGTTGTCTCTCCTGAGACAGCGGTAAAGCCTGTCCCAATTCCTGAAGTAGAGCCAGAGGTAAGAAGGCATGAGCCGATTCTCACTCCCAGCGGGTGGCAGCTTCCACCTATTGATATCTTAGATAAACCAACTGAGGTGGAGCTGAACAGAGAGGATATTAACAAAAGGGCTCGGCTGATTGAGGAAGCTTTAACCAGCTATGGTGTAGAAGCTAAAGTGGTGCAAATAAACATGGGTCCCACTGTAACGCAGTTTGGCGTTGAGCCTGGTTGGGACCGGAAATATAAGGAAATCAGAGAGAAAGGCCAAACGAGGTTGGAAGAAGTATCAAGGACCAGGGTCAGGGTAGAGCGCATTACTTCTTTGTCCAATGATTTAGCTTTAGCCTTAGCTGCCCCCAGCATCAGAATTGAAGCTCCTGTGCCGGGGAAATCAATGGTGGGCATTGAGGTTCCTAACATAGTGTTCGGCTCAGTTGCCCTTCGCAGCGTGATAGAGACTAGCGCTTTTCAGAGGATTAAAGCTAGGTCGAAGATAGCTACAGCTTTAGGTAAAGGTGCTGGAGGTGAAGCTATAGCGGCGGACCTGGCCAGGATGCCTCACTTGCTCATTGCTGGGGCTACTGGCAGCGGCAAAACTGTTTGTCTTAATTCTATCATTTGCTGCTTACTTCTGCATAATAGCCCTGACGATGTCCGGTTCATTATGGTTGATCCTAAAAGAGTGGAGCTGGTGGCCTTTAATGGATTGCCTCATTTAGTTGCCCCTGTGGTTGTGGATAGTGATAAAGCCATCAAAGCGCTGAGGTGGCTTAATTTAGAGATGGATAATAGATATCGCCAATTTGCCCAAGCGGGAGTGCGCAACATCGAAGGTTACAACAAAGACCGCTCCCCCGGAGAGGGATTACCATACTTGGTGCTGATCATTGATGAACTAGCTGATTTGATGATGACGGCCTTTGATGAAGTAGAGCATACCCTTTGTCGCTTAGCTCAATTGGCTCGAGCCACCGGCATTCATCTTGTTGTGGCTACTCAACGCCCTTCAGTGGATGTAGTTACCGGGCTTATTAAAGCTAATTTCCCTACTCGTGTTAGCTTTGCAGTTACCTCTCAGGTAGATTCGCGTACTATCCTTGATGTGGTTGGTGCTGAGAAATTGCTGGGCAGGGGTGATATGCTTTACATGCCGAGTGAAGCGGGTAGGCCTAAGCGTCTCCAGGGAAGCTATATTTCCGATGTTGAAATCGAGAGGCTAGTATATTTCTGGGGGAACCAGCGTGAGGTGAAGGTGACCTCTGTCAACTTTGATGAGGTAGCTGAGCCTGTCACCTTAAGTCAAAGGTTAGCTTCTGCCCCTGATCCTCTTTTAGGGGAGGCGAAGCGCTTAGCACAAGAGCACAAGCATGTATCTACCTCTTTCTTGCAACGTCGCCTCCGTGTTGGCTATCCCAGAGCAGCTCGCCTTATGGAAGCGTTGGAACAGGAAGGCTTGCTTGAAATCAAATCTCAAAGATAAAAAATCAAAATTACAGGTCAAAACTTAAAAACTTTTGACTTTTGCTTTGCATCTTTGCCTT
>WJOY01000002.1 GCA_009619075.1 Dehalococcoidia bacterium | reverse complement strand
GGGTGAAGGTTGAAGCAGAGAAGCTTTGGGTCGGAGATTATAAAGTTGACCTTAATGGGATTGGTAGGATTATAACAGTCGGCGGCGGGAAAGCTGGTGCCGCGATGGCGATAACGCTTGAGCAGATCTTGGGAGACCGACTCGTGGAAGGCACAGTAAATATCCCTGAGGACACAGTACCAAGGGAGGCAGGGCACAAAATCAAGTTCGTGGAGGCAGAGCATCCTATTCCCAGTGAATCTGGTATGGAAGGCACCAAGCAGATACTGGATCTCGTCAGTGAGCTTGGTTCACGAGACCTCGTGATATGTCTGATAAGTGGCGGTGGGTCGGCGCTCATGCCCCTCCCTGCGGAGGGTATAGAACTTAGCGAGTTGCAAGAGGTTACACAGTTTTTGTTAAAAAGCAGTGCCACCATTCAGGAGGTTAACGCGGTCAGAAAACACCTATCTGCCGTGAAGGGGGGCCAACTGGCCAGGGCAGCTTACCCGGCAAGGATCATTACACTGATTATCTCTGATGTAGTTGGGGATAGATTAGATACGATCGCCAGTGGGCCGACTTATTGGGATTTAACTACTTACCGGGATGCTTTTTCCGTGCTTGAAAAGTATAAACTCACGGAGAAGGTACCACCAAGCATTATTGCCCGCTTGAGAAACGGAGTAAGAGGTGCGATACCTGAAACACCCAAGCTGGGGGAGGAATGTTTCCGAAACGCCTACTACAAGATTATAGCAAGCAATGCAGATGCTCTCGAAATGGCTGTGGAAGCTGGAAGGGCCCACGATCTCAATGTCCATGTTTTAACAACCACGATGCAAGGTGAGGCGTGCCAGGTCGGCGAGCACCTAGCCCGTGTGGCGAAAGCAGTATGCCAGGCAGGAAAGCCAATCCCAATGCCAGCTCTTTTGCTTTCAGGGGGCGAGACCACGGTAAGAGTGAGGGGCCAAGGCGTGGGAGGTCGAAATCAAGAACTCGTGCTCAGTGCGGTGGCAGGTTTAGCGGGTTTGGAGGGTGCAGCTATGGTATCCTTCGGCACGGATGGGATAGATGGCCCCACAGATGCTGCTGGAGCGATAGCGGATGGATTCACACTCCAGAAGGCGAGAGAACTTGGCTTAGATCCTTCCTCCTACCTCGAGAACAACGACTCTTACCATTTCTTTAAGGGGCTTGAGGATCTAGTGGTAACCGGGCCCAGTGGGACCAATATAATGGACATCACAGCCCTAATTGTTTTCTGAGGTTAATTCCAAATTCTGTAGTATTTTTACAATCGTCGTATCGGTTTGGACCATAGAATGGGAAATCATACCAATATTCTTCATGGTATCTTTTGGTTTTTCATCCACAATTCCATTCGGAGGTATCTTTATTCCATTTACACTCATTAAGGCACTTTCTATAGCAATGCCCGCTGCTGTCATGGCTTTTAATGTGCAACCGTACTTAGCTCCATCGCATATAACGCCTGCTATGTTTGATGTCACAGCATTAATGGCATTGTTTATTTCCCCCTCTTTGCCTCCCAGGAGATATGCTAACCCTGCCGCCGCTCCAATAGCAGCTTTATTGAAAGCACCACATAGCGCAGACAAATCACCTACATAGTCGGATACAATCCTGGTGACAATGTGTGACAGTAAGATAGACTTTAGAAGCCTATCTTTATCGATATTTAGCCATTCGGCGGCAACAATGATGGGAATCGTGGCAGTGATGCCCATATTTCCTGACCCTGATGTGGTCATCGCCCGTTCTGGAGCACCTCCCATCCTTGCCTCAACTCCAGAGGCAACCTCTAGTTTAATATTTGTTATTAAGTCATTTGACAACATGCCGTTTTGAATCAAACCCTCTAGAGCTTTTACAATTCCTATACCATATTGTTTGCCTCTTCCCTCTTTTGTCAGCTGTTTATTTATAATTATTGTCTTCCTAAGTTCTTCTTTCTCCTTAGCATCTATAGCTTCGATAATTTTAATAATCTCTGCTATATTTTCTGGCAAATTTTCTTCCTCACTCTCAGCTTTCTGATCAGTACTTTGTTCGTATATTTTCCTATCGTTTATTTGTATTAACACTATATTGTCATGAGCTCCACATATTCTTGTCTTTGCTATCGTTTCTGTTTCATCTTTAAGGTAAATAAGTTCGGCCGAGATGTCGATAGCTGTTATTTTTTCACCAATGTCTGCCTCTCCAATTTCTATTTTGCCCACCAAACTATTTGCCCTTTCTAGTATGGGAGCATTTATTTGGTCGAAAATATTTAAATATTGCTGCTTCTTTAGGGTGGCATTTTTGTTAAGATTTGTGAATATGCCTAGAGCTGCTGCGAGTTTAATCCCTCTTTGCCCATTAGTTTTAGGTATAGCGACACCACAGGCATTTTTAAAGACATTTCTATCCACCTTTATCATCATTTTTTCCACTTTCTCAGTATCGGGTAAAGGTACACACTCG
>WJOY01000041.1 GCA_009619075.1 Dehalococcoidia bacterium | reverse complement strand
CTTTCCCTTCAAGCTCAAGGATGCCACAACATAAATCTGGTATCGCCCACACATGTAGTTCCCCAAATATTAGAGGCGCTAGGGGTAGCAGTGAAGTCAGGATTACACCTCCCCTTAGTGTACAACTCTGGTGGCTATGACTCAGTGGAGACCCTGAACATCCTTGACGGCATTGTTGATATTTATATGCCTGATATAAAGTATAGCGATAAAAGCATTGCCAAAGAACTATCAGGAATTGAAAACTATCCGCAGGTAAACAGTGCAGCAGTTAAGGAAATGCACCGCCAAGTGGGCGATCTAGAGATAGACGGAGATGGAATAGCACAACGAGGGCTTTTAGTGCGCCATCTGGTCTTGCCCAGTGGCTTAGCCGGAACAAAAGAGGTGGTAAATTTCCTTAGTAAGGAAATTTCCTTAAATACTTACAGCAACATCATGGCTCAATATCGCCCGTGTTACAAAGCTTATGATATCCCAAGTTTAGCACGGCCAATTTCAACAGCAGAATTTCAGGAGGCTGTAGCGCTAGCTCACCAAGCAGGACTGAATCGGCTGGATAGAGCCAGACCCATAATTATGAGGTTTTAAAATGGCAGAAATGGCTTGTTTCTCAGCTAAAGTTTATGGGCGTGTGCAAGGTGTCTTTTTCCGCTACTTTGTTAAAAATATAGCTGAAAATTTGGGGCTAAAAGGTTATGTGCGCAACCTACCCCGTGGCGATGCAGTAGAGGTTCAAGCCGAGGGAGCTAAACAGCAACTAGAGAAATTAGTGGAGCAACTTAAAATAGGCCCACCAGGGGCCTGGGTCAAGAGAGTGGAAGTAGATTGGTCAGGTTATTCAGGAGAATTCACTGATTTTAGCATAAGATACTAGCGTAGCAGAGAATTAAAAGTCGAAGGTCAAAAATCAAAATGACGCCTCAAAATGCAAAACTTTTTGATTTTTGCTTTTTGCATTTCTTAATCCTCAAGTTGACTTCTACCCTGGTCAATCAGATTTAAGTACTCACACTCCACCCGGGCCAATTGTGCGGCTTCACGATCAACTTCATGCGGTTCGCCAATAAGGATCTTGCCACATTCCTCTATCCTCCCCTTCCTTGGATCATCAGTATAGAAAAACTTTTGACGGGCTTCAATAATCCCCAAGTCGAAGGGCAAGGTGTAATAAAGATCAGCAAGCACTCTCTCTATTCCTAATTCGTACAAGGCGCCCCATCCTTCTTCACCGATCCGATATTTACTCATTGGCAGTAAACCTAGCAGATTTGCTATACTAAAACGACCTCTATTGCCACAAACCTTAAAGGGAGTCACACTGATCAAGAAGTCGCTGCGTAAGACTGCATTAGGCACCCAGAAAGTAGGCGTGGCAAAAAATTTGGTCAGCGGATTCTCTATCTCCAAGAAAATGGAATCCCTGACATCAAGCATAAGCACATGGCGAAAACTATATCCTAAAGCTTGGTATATTGGATATATTGACTCCCCACCGGGAGTCCCATCAGCAATGATGACATCGGCATCGCTGACTTTCTTGATGCCCTCGATAATGATATTCAATATTTCGGGGCTTGTAGTCACCGGATACGGCAAGGGGTAACCAGTGCAAGGTTTGATTAACACGCGCCTTGCCCAAGAAAGCCGTGGGGGAGGTGTAAAAACAAAATCAGAGGTTTTAAAAATCATTACTTTTAGCTATAGACCATTTACCCAGTGCTCCCACCATGATTGCTTCGCTTCACTCGTAGCTAACATTGTTTTGTTAATTACAAAGCTGGTTTCAAGACCACAATCTCGGTGACCGCCGGTAGCTCATCAAGTTTAAACTCAATCTCGCTAGAATCCATTTTCCCCACATTCACCTTACCGCGGAGAAAATCATCAACGCCGGCTATAGGATAAGTACACTGAGGCGTCTTAAAATGCATCGGGATTATTACCCTCGACTTTAGCTGATCACATACTCGGCTAGCATTAGCAGCAGCAATAGTATAAAAGCCACCTACAGGAATAAACAGTATATCTACGGCACCAATTTCATTGACTTGCCCTTGGCTAATCAAATGTCCTAAGTCACCCAAATGGCAGAGTTTTATGTCATCCAAGGTAAAACAAAAAACAGTGTTGGTTCCTCTTTGCTTACCTTGAGCGGTATCATGATAAGTAGCAATGCCTCTAAACTGAACTCCTTTAGCAGTTTTTGTGCCACTACCTTTAACTACCTCTGGCTTTCCTCGCACCGCTGAAACATTATTGTGATCAGCATGACCATGGCTTACCACCACAATATCAGCAACCTCCTTTATAGGAGAATAATTAATACCTCCGCCCACGGTATAGGGGTCAGTAACTACCTTCAACCCCTCATCAGATGTAATCAAAAAGCAAGCATGACCTAACCACTTTATAATCATAATAACCTCCTCTACCTCGCCAGATAAAGGGATGGGCGGGCGAGGATCACCCTATTTAATTTGCTTCGCTCCACTCACAGTTAACATTACTTGGCTAGTGATAAAGCTAATTCGACCAAAGTTCTGACCCCTACTCCAGTAGCTCCTTTCACTACGTAGCCACTTTCCTTACTGCTTGAGACAGTACCCGCTATGTCAAGATGAACCCAAGGAGTATTATCTACAAATTCACCAAGGAAAAGGGCAGCGGTGATAGCCCCCCCATACTTATCACCGGTATTCTTAATATCAGCAATTTCACTTTTATTTTGCTCCTTATATTCCTCAGGCATAGGCATTTGCCACAACTTCTCCCCAGCTTCGCTGCCAGCCTTAAGAACTTTATCTACTAACTCTTGGTCATTGCCAAAAACGCCACTATATCCAGTACCTAAGGCAACGCGACAGGCTCCTGTTAAAGTAGCCACATCCACCAGGGGAGAAAAACCTTGTTTCACAGCATAGCTCAGGGCATCGGCTAAAATGAGCCTTCCTTCAGCATCAGTGCTTATCACTTCTATAGTCTTGCCACTCATCGCCTTCAATACATCTCCTGGCTTCAAGGCACTGCCACTGGGTAAATTCTCAGTAGCGGGGATGATACCAGCAACGTTAATCTTTAGTTTCAATTGAGCGATAGCACTAAGTGCCGCCATGACTGCAGCCCCACCAGCCATATCATCT
Organism: Dehalococcoidia bacterium; assembly: GCA_009619075.1. Classification (GTDB taxonomy): domain Bacteria; phylum Chloroflexota; class Dehalococcoidia; order GIF9; family AB-539-J10; genus 20-14-all-45-10. The sequence goes on along the minus strand of WJOY01000041.1, from coordinate 20,220 downwards.
TTCATCTCACCCATACCCTCCGACGGCTTAATGGAAATCCCTCCAGAATCAAAGGTAACGCCCTTGCCGATAAAGCCAATGGCGTTTTTAGAACTTACATCTCCTTTATAGCTGAGAGTTATCAACTTTGGGGCTTGGCTGCTTCCCTTTGCCACACCAAGAAGTGCCCCCATGCCTATCGCCTCCATGTCATTTGAGTCAAGCATGTTGAATTCCAGGTTATGCTCATTGGCTATTTCTTTAGCTACTTCAGACATTCGGCTAGGCGTCATGCAATTAGCCGGCTCATTAACCATGTCACGAGCTAGAGCGGTAGCTTCCGCCATTATTTTTCCTTTATGAACACCTCGCTCCAAGGCTGGAAGCTTACTTTCTTCCCTTTCTACTATTAGTATCTCTCTAATATCCTCATATTCAGACTTCTTATATCTGGTGAAGCTATAGAGCCCGAGAAGGCTACCTTCCACTATTGCCTCAACTGAAGCTTCAGTCGCAATGCCACCAATGCCAGCACCATGAAGTATTGTGGCTATTCTATGACAATTTAACTTCCGTAAAGAACGGCAGAACTCCCCCGCTACTCCCCGAACTTTATCCAGAGTGAAATCCTGGCGCTTACCTAGCCCAGCAACAGCCACTATTCCCGCTGGCAGCTTGCCAAGGGTATGAATAATACCAACCTCCCCAAACTTGCCCTTAACCTCGCCATTGCTAATGAGCCGAGTTACGCCCCCATCCAAAGCTTTATCTACCGCAGCAGTGGCACCACCAAGCTGTCCTACCCCTTCAAAAAGATTCACCACAATGGCATCAGCCTCGATCTGGGTTATATCGCCAGCGATAACTTTAACTTCCATATTTATCCCTCAGGGTATGCACAATTTTTCGAAACATCTAATTTTACTCGTTTTAGCCAAAGAATTGAAGGGGGTTGAGGGAAAAATTTGTTTATTTCTTTATTAGGCGCACAATCTTATCGATTGCTGGAGTGATATCTCGTGAAGTATCGATGACAAAATAATTACGGGAAATCTTTTCCTTCCGGGGTTTCATTTTCTGATACACCCCCCAGCCAGCTTGCGAGTCATCTTGCGGGTCCATTCCCTTTTCCCGTGCAAGAAGACGTTGCCGCACTACCTCTGGAGGAGCTTCAACACCAACCAGGATGAGTTTCGCTCCCGTCTTGTCAGCAATATGATAGAGGTGTTCCCGATGCCTCTCCAACAGGTTTGTAGCATCAAAAATAATCGGTATTCCCCTCTTCAGAAGCTCCTCAATAAGAGCATGGCAAGCAGGGAAAAACCGCTTGTTTTCATCCTTATCATACCTTGGGCAGGGAAACAAGATTTTGCGCAAGACATCACTTGCCAAGATAATAAAAGGTTGCCTCCCAGCTAACTTACAGCAGAAAAAAGACTTGCCTGTGCCCGGCAAGCCACTAACTACAACAAATGGAGGCTCTACTTGAGGTGAAGGCAAGCCCTCAAGGCCTTGTCGCAATCTCCCTACATCCTCACTTAAACTACTTGCCATCGGTATCACAATTATTAGTAACGATTAATTCATATGTCAAGAGGTCAACTACACCATGTCTTATATAGAAAAGCCAGACCAAAGATTCGAGGGTTATCCATCAATTTACCTGAGTTTGGCTAGAGGTGAGATCAATTCCTCGTCCCTTCTTAATTCCATGATGCGGTCACGGATGAGAGCAGCCTTCTCAAACTCTAGATTCTTAGCCGCTGCTTTCATCTGGGACTCAAGCTGTTTGATGAGGCGAAGCATCTCTTCTCTGGAAATAGGGGTGACCATGTAAGGGATTCGAGTTTCCGCCACTGCTTGAACTCGCTCAGTTATGTCCTTGATTGCCTTTTTAATTCCCTGTGGGGTTATACCATGCTCCTTGTTATAAGCTTCCTGAATCTTCCGTCGGCGGGAGGTTTCCTCTATCGCTTTATGCATGGAGGTAGTAATAGAGTCAGCATACATTATGGCCTGAGCATTCACATGTCTGGCAGCCCGCCCCATTGTCTGGATAAGCGCTTCCTTTGACCTGAGATAGCCTTCCTTATCGGCATCGAGTATGGCTACCAAACTTACCTCGGGTAAATCCAGCCCCTCACGAAGCAAATTAATACCCACAACCACATCATAAACGCCGAGGCGAAGGTCACGGAGAATCTCCACCCTCTCCAGTGTCTCCACCTCAGAGTGAAGATAATGAGTCTTTATTTCCATCTCCCTGAGGTAGTCACTTAATTCCTCAGCCATCCTCTTGGTCAAAGTGGTCACCAAACAACGCTCCCTTTTATCCACCCGGGTCTTTATCTGATAAATGAGGTCATCAATTTGCCCTTTAGTTGGCTTGACCTCTATGCTAGGCTCCAGTAGCCCGGTAGGTCGGATTAGTTGCTCAACCACCTGTTGGCTATGCTCATATTCGTATGGTTTCGGGGTAGCTGAAACATAGATAACCTGGTTGATGCGTTCCTCGAATTCCTCAAAATTCAGTGGGCGGTTATCTAAAGCTGAAGGAAGACGAAAACCATAATCAACCAGAGTTTGCTTCCGCGAGATGTCGCCATGATACATGCCTCTTGTTTGAGGTAGGGTCATATGTGATTCATCGATGAACATCAAGAAATCACTGGGAAAATAATCCAGCAAAGTCCATGGCGTGCTTCCTGGAGCGCGCCGCTGAAGGTGTCGGGAGTAATTTTCTACCCCGGTGCAATAACCCACTTCCTGAAGCATCTCGATATCATAGTTAGTCCGTGCCTCAAGCCGTTGAGCTTCCAGCAACTTATCATCAGCCCTTAACTCTTTTAGCCTTTCCTCTAGCTCAGCCTTGATATCTTCGATTGCCGCCATCAGCTTATCATAGGGGGTAACGAAGTGCTTAGCAGGATAAATATCCACTTGCTCAAGGTGAGCCAGCAACTCGCCAGTAAGGGGATCAACCTCTACAATGCGGTCAATTTCATCCCCCCAGAACTCGATTCTCAGGGCTGTTTCCTCATAGGCTGGCTGGATTTCCAGGGTGTCACCTCTGATACGGAATTTACCTCGGGTGAGCTCAAAATCGTTCCTCTCATATTGCATATCCACAAGGCAGCGAACCAGTTTATCTCGCTTGTAATTCCCATTTCTTTTTACCGTGACTGCAAAGCTATGATATTCCTCAGGTGACCCCAAGCTATAAATACAGGAGACCGAAGCCACTATAATTACATCTCGACGCTCAAAGAGAGCTCGGGTAGCTGCATGGCGTAGCTTATCAATCTCCTCATTGATATCGGTTTCCTTCTCAATATAGGTATCAGTACCGGGAATATAAGCCTCTGGCTGATAGTAGTCATAATAACTAACAAAATACCCCACAGGACTATTGGGGAAGAATTCCTTGAATTCCGTGGCTAGCTGAGCAGCCAAGGTTTTATTATGACAAATAACCAGAGTCGGTCTTTGCACCCTCTCGATAACGTTAGCCATAGTAAAGGTCTTGCCGCTGCCAGTGACACCAATCAGCGTTTGCTGTTGATAGCTTTTCTCCAGCCCACTAACCAGCTTATCTACTGCCTGTGGCTGATCAGCGGTAAGACGAAAATCAGAGGTAAGTTTAAACCGAGGCATATTTCACTCACCACAATAAAAAGCAACGCCCAGTATGTCTGAACCAGCGACAATTTGCATAACAGGGGTAAATTGTGTTATGTAAAGTTCAGCGGGCTGAAATTGCTCTTTGACCATATTTGCCAGCTCTTCTGCTTCGTGGGGACATTCAACATCCATTATAGCCACATGCAATGGCTTTTCAGACTCGATACTGCCACGCATCGTCTTAACGATATTTCTAATAGCCTGTGACCGACTTCTAACTAAGGAAAGAGGATGTGCCTCACCCTGGGAAAGGCCAACGAGCGGCTTCACTTTGAGCAAAGAGCTTGCCCAGGCAGCTAATTTATTGATGCGCCCTGTCCTAGCTAAGTAGTTCAGAGTATCAAAGGCGAAAATTGAATTTACCTTCAATTTAACGGCATTGGCTGCTTCGATTACCTCATCTATACCCTTGCCATTGGCAGCAGCCCGAGCTGCTGCTAAGGCGATGAAGCCTTGAGCCATAGTAGCTGTTGCAGAATCAAACACTTCTATCTTTAGACGAGGTATAGCTTCTTGTGCCATCTTTGCTCCTGCCTTGGCTAAGGAAATTGTTGAGGTAAACTGAGAAAAGCAAACAACGTGAACTATATTATCTGCTTTCTGACTCAGCTTCTCATATTCTCGGAAATAAAATTCTGGGGGCCAGGGAGTTGTATCAATCTGCGGCAGTTTCTGAAACCTTTGAACTACCTCCGTAGGTAAGTCTTCATCAGTATCCCGATAGACCTTGCCCTCAATTGTGAGCCGCACAGGAATGATATGAATATTGTATTTGTCAATCACTTCCTGTGGCAGAGAGGCAACGCTATCAGTGACCACAGCCACTCTGTTCATTTTGCCGCCAATTGTTGTAGTGCCATTTTAACCTTCTCCTCCAGGCTCAGTTCTGCAGAATCAGGGAGATTAGAGACAGCCTGAGTGGCTTCCCTTAGGGAATAGCCTAAGTTAGTTAAGGCAGCTATGGCATCAGTATTTTCTGCAGCTAAAGGCAAGGCTCCCCCCTTCTTCCACTCCCTCTCTAGCTTACCCTTAAGTTCGACAACTAGGCGGCCAGCTATTTTTTTGCCAATGCCAGGCACCTGGCTGATGACATCCACGTTACCGCTGGCGATAGCCATAGCAAGTTGCTCAGGATTCAAAGCAGACAGCAACGCTAAAGCTGCCTTGGGGCCAATTCCTGAGACAGAAATGAGGTTCTTGAACAAAGCTAGCTCTTCCTCAGAGGCAAAGCCATAGAGAGAGACATTATCCTCTCTCAGGTGGAGATGAGTATAAAGGGAGACTTTATCCTTTATTGCTCCCAGTTGACTTAAAGTTGAGCCGGGGACATGTACCTGAAAGCCTATGCCACCCACATTGATGATGACCGAGTCAACGCCCCGATATTCCAGCGTCCCTTCTAGAGTAGCTATCATTTCGATATCTGTTTAGCGAGCCACTGATTAAGGCGGCTCTGTTGAATATGGCAAATGGCTATAGCCAAGGCATCGGCAGCATCACTGGGCTGAGGAAGCTGAGGAAGCCCAAGCTGCATTTTAACCATTTCCTGTACTTGCTGTTTATCGCTTCGCCCGTAGCCGGTTACCTGCTTCTTTACCTGGGCTGGTGAGTAATAGTGGATGGGTAATCCTTGGTTAGCTGTTGCCAAAATGGCTACAGTTTCTGCCCGGCCAATAGCCAACGCTGAGTGTACATTACGACCGATAAAAGGCTCTTCAATAGCTACCTCGTCTGGCCTATGTTTGGCAATAATTTCGCTTAATCCGACATATAAAGAGCACAATCTTTCCTCTATAGGCATTCGAGGCGAGAAATTGAGTACCCCATAATCCACCACCTGTATCTCTTCCTCAGCATCCACTATACTATAGCCTAACTTTATAGTCCCGGGGTCAATACCAAGAATGCGCATGCTATACCTAACCGCGCAGCTTCTCTAGAGTGGCATCAGAGAAGTCAACATTGGAGAACACATGTTGTACATCGTCTAACTCCTCGAGATGGTCGAGGAGGCTCAATGCCTGAGCTGCTTCCTTTTCATCCAATAACATTGTCGTTTTAGGTATTAGGGAGAGCTCCGCAGAGATTATATGTTTTCCCTCTTCAATGGCTTTTCTTACCTTTTCCAAATCCTGTGGTTGAGTGTAGATTTCAATATAGCCCCTTTCCGTCAAAACATCTTCGGCTCCAGCATCGATAGCCTGCAAGGCTATTTCTTCAGCATCCGAGCCATCGCTTTCTACAGTAATTACTCCTTTACTTTCAAAGAGCCATGAGACACAGCCACTCTCACCCAGATTACCACCATGGCGTGTGAAAAGGCGACGCACATCCTGAATGGTACGGTTACGATTGTTGGTCAATGCTGCTACCAAAACCGCCACGCTGTTCGGTCCGTAGCCTTCAAGGGTTACCTCGGCTAAATCAGATGCCTCAACTCCACCGCCGGCATGCTTTATAGCCCGGTCAATATTCTCCAAGGGCATGTTATTATCACGGGCCTTCTGCACTGCTAACCTTAACTGGAAATTGCTTTCTGAATTGGGCCCGCCCTGCCTCACTGCCACCATGATCTCTCTAGTGAGTTTGGTAAATAACTGCCCCCGCCGGGCATCAGCTACTCCCTTTTGCCGTTTAATCTGTGACCACTTAGAATGTCCCGACATAGTTACTCCTTAAATTGATTTTACATCGCAAACCCCAAAAGGTAAAGTGAATAGATAAAGTAATACGTGCTATAGTATTAATTAACTTTTTATAGCCAAAGGTTTTATGTTTGAATTAATTCCCTCAGGCACTATTACCTCAGCAAAAGGGTTTCTAGCTGGAGCAATTCACGCTGGGATAAAGACCAAGGATAAGCTTGATTTAGCCATTCTTTACTCTGAGATACCCTGTATCGCTGTCGGCTTCTTTACCACTAATCGGATTAAATCAGCGCCAGTTATTCTATCTCAAAGACATTTATTAAGAAGACAAGTACAGGCAATCGTGGTAAATTCAGGATGTGCCAATGCCTGCCTTGGTGAGCAAGGCATAGCCGATGCCTCAGAAATGGCGAGCCTAACAGCGAGAAAGTTAGCTATCAAGGCTGAAGATGTCCTTGTAGCTAGCACAGGCATAACCGGGATACCATTGCCTATGGATCGTATAAGATATGGAATTAAAGAGACAGAGCTTAATGAAGATGGAGGTCACGATTTTACTAAGGCAATAATGACTACCGATACCAGGCCTAAGGAAATAGCAGTTAGGGTTGATGTGGAAGGAAGTAAATTCATCATCGCTGGGGTAGCTAAAGGGGCAGGCATGATCCACCCTAATCTGGCTACTATGCTCTGCTTCATAGCCACTGATGCTTTAATAAATGCCGGCTTTTTACAATCATCACTGCAGGACGCAGTAGATACCTCCTTTAACATGATTAGCATTGATGGTGACACCAGTCCCAGCGATTGTGCATTTTTACTAGCTAACGGTTTGGCTGGTAATAAAATCATCAGCTTTGGCAATGGTGGAGCTTTCCAAGAGGCCTTGGATGAGGTTTGCACTTATTTGGCTAAGTCGATCGCTCGAGATGGCGAAGGGGCCACCAAGCTTATAGAAGTTACCGTGGAAGGAGCTATAAAGCAGGCTGAAGCTCGCCAGGCAGTTCGAACTATTGTTAGCTCGCCGCTGGTGAAAGCAGCCATACATGGCAATGACCCTAATTGGGGGCGCATTGTTGCTGCTCTAGGAAGAAGTGGGATAGAGCTAATAGAAGGCAAACTGGATGTCTATTTGAACGACACTTGCGTCATGAAGCAAGGTTGCTCCGCACCCTTCAACAAGGAAGAAATGAAAATAGCCTTGAGCAACAGTGATAGCGTGATTATCAAGGTATGTCTAAACTTAGGGGAGGGCACAGCTGCTGCTTGGGGCTGTGACCTATCTGAGGAGTATGTTAGGATAAATAGCGCTTATTCAACGTAATGCAGAAGAATACTATTGTAGTAAAGATTGGTGGCAGCATTTTGGGCAATCAGGACACCACCTTGGAAGACCTGGTAGAGCTTCAAAAACAAGGAAAATCCCTAGTTGTGGTTCATGGTGGTGGTCAAGTGGCTTCTGAGTGGCTTGCCAGGCTTGGTATCTCCACCAGCTTCATAAAAGGATTAAGAGTTACCGATGCTGAGACTTTAAAGGTAGTGGCTGCAGTGTTTGGCGGCTTAGTTAATAAAGAATTGGTAGTAGCCATTCAAGCTTTGGAGGGGAAGGCAGTTGGTTTAAGCGGTGCTGATGGCAATTTGCTCTGGTCAACTATGAAGAACCCTGAACTAGGTTATGTTGGTGAGATTGTGGCTGTTGACCCCAGCCCTTTAAGGACGTTATTAGAAAAAGGCTATATGCCCGTGGTGGCACCAGTAAGTTTTGGCTTAGTTGGGAACAGGACAATGCTGCTTAATATTAATGGGGATGCTGCTGCTGGAGAAATTGCCGCTGCCTTGGCTGCTGAGAAGCTTATATTTTTGACCGATGTTGATGGCATTCACGATGACTCAGGCAAAACGCTATCCAGGCTTAGTGCTGCTGAGGCGAGAAAAATGCTTACCAACGGCATAATCTCCGGTGGAATGGTCCCTAAAATAGAGGCTAGCCTCAAAGCCTTGACTACAGTGCCTGTGGTACGCATCATCGACGGCAGAATGCCTCACGCTTTGCTCAAGGAGGTTGAAAAAGAGAGTGGAGGAACAAGCATTGTACCACGATAACTGGCAAGAATTAGAGCAAAAGTTGTTTCTCAGAACGTTTAACAGGTTTCCTGTGACCTTGGTTCGAGGTAAAGGAGCTTGGGTCTGGGACGATCAGGGCAAAAAATACCTCGACCTTGTTGGTGGTTGGGCAGTCGATAGCCTGGGTCACTGCCCACCAGTGGTAGTTGAAGCTTTGGAGAAGCAGGCTAAAACCCTTATACAGGCCTCGAATCAATTTTATACCATTCCACAGATACAATTAGCCCAAATCTTGATACAGAATAGTTGCCTCGATAGAGTTTTCTTCTGTAATAGCGGCGCTGAGGCTAACGAGGGTGCTGTGAAACTAGCCCGCAGATATGGGAAGCTCCGCCTCAATGGTGCTTATGATATTATCACCACTCATAGTTCCTTCCACGGGCGAACTTTAGCTATGACTGCTGCCACGGGTCAAAATAAATTCCAGCAGCCCTACATACCTTTGCCCACCGGTTTCATCAATGTTGATTACAACGATGTAGAAAAAATCAGAGCAGCCACTACCGCCCGCACCTGCGGTGTAATGCTAGAGCCAATCCAAGGCGAAGGCGGAGTCAATGTGCCAGACGACAGCTACCTTGGGGAAGTGGAGAAATGGTGCCATGAAAAGGGTATTCTCCTTATTCTGGATGAAATTCAGACAGGCATCGGTCGCACAGGAACGCTTTTTGCCTATGAGCAATATAATGTGGAGCCAGACATAATGACTCTAGCTAAGGGATTAGGCAGCGGTGTGCCTATCGGTGCTTTCTTAGCCAAAGAGCACGTCTCTGTCTTTACCCCTGGTGAGCATGGTTCTACCTTTGGTGGTAATCCTTTAGCTTGCGCTGCTGCTTACGCCACCGTGAAGTACATTATCGAGGATGATATACCTGGAAAGGTTAAACAGGTGGGAAAGTATTTTGCGACTAAGCTGGGGAGCTTGAAACAGCAATTTGATTTTATTACTCAGGTGAGGGGGCGAGGACTCCTAATAGCTTTGGAACTCAGTGGTGAAATCGCTGAGGAAATAGCCTTGGCTTGTTTAAAAAGGGGCTTGCTAGTTAACAAACTGAAGCCAAACACTATCCGATTTATGCCCCCCCTTATTATTACCGAAAGGGAGGTGGACAAGGCGATTGCCATTTTAGAAGATACTTTAGAAGAAATACGAAATCCTAAGCACTAAATACGAAATGCTAAACAATATTAAAATCCAAAATCCCAATGAATAAAACACAGGGGTTTTGAATTTAGAGCATTTGAATTTTGAACTTGTTTAGGGTTTAGATATTAGGATTTCTCCGAAGGAGGTTATTAACATGTCAGATAAGGCAGTTCTAGCTTACAGTGGTGGTCTGGATACCTCTGTAGCCATAAAATGGCTCAAGGAAAGATATAACCTCAAGGTTATCACTCTTACTGCGGATATAGGTGGCGATAGCAATCTCGAAGCTATCAGGCAAAAGGCACTCGATATAGGAGCGATAAAAGCGCTAGTAGTGGATGCCAAAGAAACTTTTATAAAATCCTTTGTTTTCCCCGCTCTTCAAACTGATGCCCTTTATGAGGGTCAATATCCTCTAGCCACTGCGCTAGGGCGTCCTCTCATCGCCCAACTTTTAGTGGCTACGGCTAAAAAAGAAGGAGCTACCATTGTAGCTCATGGCTGCACCGGCAAGGGCAACGACCAGGTAAGATTCGATGTAAGCATAGCCGCTCTGGCTCCTGAACTCAAAGTGATAGCTCCAGCCAGAGAGTGGAATATGACCAGAGAGCAAACAATTGCCTATGCCCAGGATCATAATATCCCTGTTCCGGCTACAACAGCTAGCCCATATTCAGTTGATGAAAATTTGTGGGGAAGGAGCATTGAATGCGGCGCTCTGGAAGACCCCTGGAGTGAGCCTCCCAAGGATGTCTTTGCCTGGACAAGATCACTTGAAGAAACACCAGGACAACCTAGCTATGTGGAGATCGGTTTTGAAAAAGGCACACCGCTAAGCCTTGATGATGAAAAATTGGACGGGGTCACGCTTGTTCAGAGGATTCACGAGTTAGCCGGCGAGCATGGCATAGGCAGGATCGACCATGTGGAAAACAGATTAGTGGGCATAAAATCGAGGGAGGTTTATGAGGCACCAGCGGCTACTGTGCTGCTTAAAGCTCACCAAGCTTTAGAGGATTTGGTGCTGACCAAAGAGCAGCTCCGCTTTAAGGCAAAAGTAGCTAGCGAATATGCTGACCTTATTTACAATGGGTTATGGTTTACCGGTCTCCGCCAAGACTTGGCTGCCTATGTGGAAAGTTCGCAAAGATATGTTACTGGCATAGTAAAGGTCAAGCTTTACAAAGGCAATTGTCAGATAGTGGGTAGAAAGTCTCCCTATTCCCTCTACAGTTTCAGCCTGGCTACCTATGACAAAGGCGACGTCTTTGACCAGAGCGCCTCACCCGGCTTTATCCATATTTGGGGTTTGCCGGTGAGAACTCAAGCAAGAGTGCAACCTCCAAAACCATCCGAATAGTAAAGGGGATTTCTTTGCTTTTGCCAAAGAGGGCAAAATTGACAAAACTTGGCTTACAGCCAAAAAGCGGGAAAGGGGTTATGCAACGGGAACCTCAGGAGACGCCTAAGACAAGCAATCCTCAATTAGCATGGGAAGGACATAGAGGACGGCTACGGGAGAAATTTAATAAATCTGGGGTGGCAGCATTCCTTGACTACGAAATTATTGAACTATTGCTAACCCTGGGAACACCTCGCAAAGATTGCAAGCCACAGGCTAAGGAAGCGATAAACAGATTCAAAAGCTTAAGAGGAGTCCTGGAAGCCCCTCCGGAGGAATTACAGAAAATTAAGGGAATTACTCCTTATAATACTTTCGTAATCAAGTTTGTGCAGGAGGTAGCCAGAGAATTCCTCAAAGAGCAGATTCTTAATAAACCCTATTGCAAATCCTCAAAAGAGGTTTTTGATTATCTCTACCACTCTATGCGAGACCTCAAAAAAGAGACCTTCAAAGTTATGTTCCTCAATGCCCAAAATCAGGTAATCGAAGTAGAAAACCTCTTTGAAGGGACATTAACTGCTAGCGCTGTCTATCCCCGAGAAATCATCGAGAGAGCCATCAAAAACAATGCTGCCGCTCTAATCTTCGTCCATAATCACCCTGCAGGAAATCCTGAGCCCAGCGATAATGACAAACAAATAACCCGAGATTTAGTCTTTGCTGGCAATATCATGCAGATTAAGGTCTTAGACCACATCATCATAGGCGATAATAGGTACTTTAGCTTTGCCGACGAAAAGCTGATTGAAGAATACGAGTTGAATTTCTTAAACTTAAAAAAACAAGGGTAATTATGAAGAGCGAATTAGGCTGCTTAAATAAAAGAGAAGAAGTGGTAATAAACTCCTTTGTGAAAGAGCTAAAAGAAAAATTAGGAGATGAAATTGTATCTATACGGCTTTTCGGCTCTAAAGCAAGAGGAGATTTCTATCAAGATTCGGATATTGACATATTTATCCTGGTGAAGGAAAAGACATCATATATTCGTAGTAAATTAGCAGAGATAACTGCTAATTATGATATCGAATACGGCTTACCTCTATCTCCTGTTCTTTACGACCTATTTGAATACCAGAAGAACAAAGAATTAGGCTCTTTCTTCTTCGAAAATGTGGAAAAAGAGGGAATTCTTTTATGAGCCACGTAAATTTAGCTAAATACAGGCTAGAGAAGGCAAAGGAGATGCTGAAAGAGGCTGAAGATTCTTTCAAACAAAGGCATTTCAGCTTGGCAGTCAATAGGAGTTATTACGCCATGTTCACCTCAGCAAGAGCGCTTTTAGCATTAAAAGAACTGGATAGCAGTAAACATTCTGGAGTCATTTCTTTGTTTAACCAGCACATTGTAAAAGCTGGGCTTTTCCCCACAGGATTTAGTAAGTTCCTCAGAGAGGCAAGAGGGATGAGAGAAGATGCTGACTATGGCGACTTTGTCAAGATTACTCAAGAAGATGCCAAAAACCAGATTGACCATGCCCAAAAGTTCCTCGAAGAGTCTGAAAAGACGCTACTAAAAATGATAAAAGATGCACAGGAATAATCCTTACACTCCTGCTATCGGAGTTTGAAAATGGAACGATTAAGCCAGAGCGAAATTGAATTTATTACCCAGTGCTTGAAGGAAGGCAAGCCCTTGCCAGATAGCTATCGCTATGTAATCCCCTTTGAGACAAAGAAGGAATATGAGCTCACCTATGCTGACAAAGAGCGAGAAGAGGATATATTAGCAGATACATTTGCAGTGCCTTTACAACCAGTGAAAACCTTTGGCAGCAACAGCGATGGCTTGGCAAACAAGCTTATCTTCGGTGATAACCTGCAAGTGCTCAAGACGCTCATGAATGATCCCGAAGTTAAAGGTAAGGTTAGGCTAATTTATATTGACCCACCTTTCGGCACTGGAGACATTTATGATGCTAGAGGCGAGGCTCCAGCTTATTCAGCCAAATTGCAAGGTGCCAAGTTCATAGAGTTTCTCAGGAAGAGGCTGGTATTTCTCAGGGAAATCTTGGCAGATAACGGCAGCATATATGTGAGGACAGATTATCACTTTGGGCATTATCTCAAAGCAATAATGGACGAGATTTTTGGAAAGAATAACTTCAGGAATGAGATTATAGTTAACAAATCAGGAAGGCCAACTGAAGCAATTGGTCAATATCACTCATCAACAGATTTCCTTCTATTCTATTCGAAAACGCAAAATTGCTATTTTAAGAACTTTGAGATTCCCAGGGCAAATCCTAAATGGCGTGCGATGCATTTGCCTGGTATTCGATGGACGAAAATAGATAAACGCTATTTACATCTCTATAGAAATGATATCGTAGAGAGAAATGGTGAGTTTTATACTAGAGCGAGGATATTCTTCGGTAAAGAAATGCTACCACCCGAAGGGAGGCATTGGGCAATAAATCAGGAAAACATATTTAAGCTGGAAAAGGAAGGCAAAATAAAACTAAACGAAAAGGGCAATCCTATTAGTGTAGAATCAGATACTCAAAAAATCCATGATAATTGGACAGATATCCCTGCATATTCGCAATACTGGGACTATCCTACTGAGAATTCAGAACAACTTTTAGAGAGGGTTATTGTTGGCTCTTCTAATCTTGGTGATCTTGTCCTTGATGCCTTTGCTGGCTCAGGGACAACAGGGGCAGTTTGTGAAAAGATTAAAGATAAAGATGGACATTTAGCTCCGAGAAGATGGATTATGATTGATTGTGGCAAGTTGGCAATCTATACCATGCAAAAGCGTCTCCTTAAGCTCAGAGAGGAAATCGGCAACAGGGGCAAGCCGCTAAAAGCCAAACCTTTCACCTTATACAACGCTGGGCTCTATGATTACCAGAAGTTAAAACAGCTTCCCTGGGAGGAATATCGGGATTTCGTTTTGAAGCTTTTCCAATGCCGTGATGAACCACACAGGATTGCCGGTGTTGAGTTGGATGCTTATCTTGGTGCAGATGATGTCCTCGTCTTTAACTATCAAAAATATAAGGATGCAGTTCTGGATAGAGGCTTCATAGACGACCTTCATTCCATTCTTGGCGATAGGATAGGGCTAAGATTCTTCATCATTGCCCCGGCAGCAAGCGTTATCTTCCTTGAGGATTATATTGAAAAAGGAAACACAAGGTATTTCCTCCTGAGAATTCCCTATTCCATTATTGACGAGTTACATCGAAAAGGATTTACCCATATAAAACAGCCAGTTAGCGAGATGAATGTTAACGACACTGTTGACGCTGTAGGTTTTGACTTCATTCAGATTCCCGATATCGAGTGCGAATATTACTTAGATAAACCTAAAGGACAAGTAAGTCTGGGGCATAGCGGGAGGGATGCGGTGATCAAAATCAAGAAGTTTGAAAGCAACATCATCTCCAAAAAGCCACTGCATTATGAGAACATGGAAACCCTTTCTATGGTAATGGTTGACTATGATTATGATGGCAAAGTCTTCAACTTTGACGATGTTTTCTATGCCGAGGATTTAAAGAAGCAAGACTACGGAATACGTTTCGACTCAAACAAAGTCGGTGGCCAAATGATGCTAATCTACATAGACATCTTCGGCAACGAGAAGCGAGAGGTTAAGAAACTAAGAGATTTTACAAAACTGCAGGAGACTTTCTATGGATGAAATTCAGTCAGGCAAGGAATTGTGCGACCAATTTTTCGGAGCCTTAAGGAACAGAGACGCTATCGATCGAAAGGTGGCAATATTACTTATGAACCTTTATTCAGAAGGCAAATTAACGAAAGATTATATATTACAAGAGTTAGAAACTCTAAGAGCGGAGAAAGAAGATGAAGCAGAGAATCAAACTTAAGAAATTAAGTGGGGAAGGTTTCCGTGGGATTCTCAAAAGAGTCTGGCTTGATTTTGAGGATGATTGTAAGAACCTCGTTCTTTTCGGGAACAATGGAGATGGAAAAAGCAGTTTTTCTGACGCCTTGGAATGGTTCTTTACAGATAGAATAGAGGATCTTCAAAGGGAAGGTTGCGGAATAGAGGATTATTTTAATGATGCATTGCCTAAAACACAAGATGCAGTAGTTGAAAATTCTTTCAATAAAAGTAATTTCGATAGTGAGAAAATTCTTCAACGACAGGGAGGGTATCGATATTCCAACAACACTGAAGAATTTAGAGGGTATATCGAGAATAGCCGTAAGGAATCATTCATTTTACGCTATCACACGATGCGTGTGTTTGTAGACAAAACGAAGAAAAATAAACTTGAAAAGGTAGAGGAGATTATAGGATTTGGGATTGTTGGAGAAGTGAGAGACACCCTTCTCAGTGCCTTAAATTCACTTAAGAGGGATCCACAATTAGCCTGGCTTAGTGGTCAACTAAATGAAAGAGAACAAGATGTTGCCAAGATACTTGGAGTCAAACCATTTAATGAATCCGATGTCATTTCCTTTGCGGATAAGTTGAGAAAAGAGATTGGTCATGATAAATCTATTAGCGATATAGCTACTTTAAAGTTGATCACAGATGAATTAGATAAGAAGATTAGGATTACTGAGAAGGGCGAGCAAATAGCTTGGCTGGAACAAATTCGTGAGCATGTTTCAAGCTCTAAAGGAATCCCCACTTTTTGGAAGGGGCTAAATCAAGTACTAACCACCCATAATCAGCTTGCCAGTCAACGAGAAAAAGTTGAGGCTTCAGCATTAGACAAACTTTACAAAGCAGGAGCAGAAGCATTAGAGAAAGGCTGGGCGAAGGCTGGTGAATGCCCCCTTTGTAAACGGCCGATAGATACAGATCAACTACTCGAATCTCTTAAAAAAGAAGTAGAAAATATTCAGGATCTCCTTGAAGAAAGAAATCAAACTATTGAGCAGGTTAAGTCACTACGGCATAGAATGCAACCGCTCAGAACTTCATTATCGGTATTACGCGAAGATAAAGTAGAGGAAACCCTTTTGGCACCACAGCAATCTGCAATATTGGAAAGCTGGTCTAACTTGTTTGATCAATGGGAAGGTCTAATGGATAGACTGGAGGCCTCTCCGGAATCTGTGACTTTTGGGTTGCCCTCTTTAGACTCGCAAAATGCACTAGGAACTGCTCTGGCCCGAATAGAAGAAACAATTGAAAGTAAACAGAAACTCTTAGCGGAAACAGAGGAAGAAAGAAGATTCTATCAAAATATACAGAAACTAAAATCATTGCGAGATAATTATCTTAGATTTAGAGAAATCGAAAATGAAACTACATTATACGAAAGGCAGATATCTTCTTTAGATAAGATTTATCGTGAGTTCGAAGAAAAAGAGCGAGAGGGTTTATTTAGGGTATTAAAGGATATTTCTAAGGATGTCAACGAGTATTTCAGGTTTCTCCACCCCGGCGAAGATTTCGACCAGATAGAACTAGTGTTAACGGAGGAACGAGGAATTGAATTTAGGCTGAAGTTCTACGGAAGACCAATCTCACCACCACTGAAAGTTCTTAGTGAATCTCACTTGAACAGCCTTGGAATCAGCCTCTTCTTAGCTTCGACTAAGCACTTCAATAAGATAAACAGTTTTCTCATTCTGGACGATGTAGTGAGTAGTTTTGATGTAAATCACCGTAGGCCCCTAGCTCGATTATTAAGAGATAGGTTCCCAGATACACAATTCTTACTTTTTACTCATGATGACCTTTGGTTTGATCTACTTAAACAAGACTTACCATCAAATCGCTGGTTATTCAAAGAACTCGCTAAGTGGTCTCATGAAAACGGGGTTGAAGTAATTGAATCTCCAATGTCACTAAGAGAACGAATTCAGTACTGTTTGGATACCAATGATATTAATGGAGCAGCTAATAAATGTCGCACACTTATAGAAGGTATACTCAAACAGATATGCGGGGACTTGTATGTTCCAATGGGATATCGTAATCGCGAGAAAAACGATCAACGGGAAGCACATGAATTGTTCGACGGACTCGCTGCATATCTAAAAGCGAATCAGTCTTTAAGAGAGCAAGAAAATAAGCTACTATTCAGCGATTTGAAGGCCGATCAATTACTTACCAATATTGGATCACATCATAGGAATTTAGAAGCTACTTCACTTGCACGAGGTGACATCGAGATAACACTAAGAGACATTGATGAATTTAAAGCTCTTTTTATATGCCCAGATTGCAACAAGCCAGCAAAAAAGAGCTATTCCCCACGGGGGAGCAAATTGAAACAATGTGAGTGTGGAAAACTCTGGATATAGCCATCTGCTTAAATGAAAGCGGTAAGGCATGATGCTTGATAAGCAACTACTTAAAAACCAGGATTTGGTGCTGAGGGTTTCCCCAAATGTTGACTCAGCAAAATTTGATATAAGCAAATATGAGGCATTCCTTGATGCTCTTTGTGGGGGTAGGGAATATCAGAAAGAAGCCATGAGAGAGGCGCTTCGCTATCTTCTCGGGGGGCAATACAACAGTCTGAGAGACCTGGCGAAGGAAAATTACCAGCAAAACCCGGTATTGCAGGACTTATATCCGTCTTTGGAAGACTTCTACAAGCATCTGCAGCTCCCTGAAAAGCTTTCCTGCACTTTGGATTTAGCCACTGCCACGGGCAAGAGCTATGTGATATATGGTATCGCCCGCATAATGTTAGCCGAAGGTGCAGTAGATCAGGTTTTAGTACTCTGCCCTTCAAATACCATTGAAACGGGGCTCACTGAGAAATTCCGCAATTTATCAGGAGATAGAACATTGAAGGAAGTCCTACCAGAACCCGCAATAATCTCAAATCCCCGAATTATCAATGCCTCCCAGACAATCCAAAGAGGAGACATCTGCATAGAGAACATTCATGCTACATACGAGAGAACAAAATCTAGCATTGCGGATAGCTTGGTAGGTAAAGGTGAAAAGACACTGGTTATAAATGACGAAGTGCACCATATGGCTAATCCTCCCGCTCGAGACTGGGCTTTGAAGAAATGGAAGGAATTCTTATTAGACCCAAAATACAACTTTAGGTATATCGTGGGAGACTCAGGAACTTGCTATGTGCGGAACGATTATTTTACTGATGTCATTTATCGTTTTTCTTTGAAAGAGTCTATAGAGGAAAGATTTGTGAAGTGGATTGAGTATGTTGCCCAAGATATCTCGCATACCAAAGATGAGAAATTCCAGAAGATTTATGACAATCACATTCAAAATAAATTCTTAAAATATCGTTTGATAAAGCCTCTTACCATATTGGTAACCAAAGACATCGCTGCTTGCAAAAAGCTAACTCAAGATTTAATAGACTTCTTGGTGAGGAAAGAGAACATTAGCAAAGACGCTGCAGCTAGTAAAGTCTTGATTGTTACTTCAGCTAATGAGCATAAGAACAACATACCAAAGCTTAAAAATGTTGATGAAAAGAGTAACTCCATTGAATGGATTACATCAGTCAGCATGCTATCTGAGGGCTGGGATGTGCAGAATGTCTGTCAGATTGTCCCCCATGAGGAGCGAGCATTTAATTCAAAACTTCTAATCGCCCAAGTGCTGGGACGTGGCTTACGGATTCCGCCAGAATATAAAGGTGAGCAGCCAATAGTCGTAGTCTTTAACCATGATAAATGGTCAAGCAGTATCAGAGGATTGGTAAACGAAGTCCTCGAAATTGAGAGGAGGATGTATAGTTATCCTATACCGAAAAAAGATAAAGACTATAACTTTAAACTCTACAATATTGACTATAAGAAATCCGAAGAGTTAGTTGAAACTCCACAAGTTAAAGAATATGTCTTCAGCAAAGGCTTCATTTCACTCAACAGTCGAGCTGAAACGGAAGAGAAAGCAACTACCTATGAGCGAGCAGTGACGGAGGAACAATGGGAAAAGAAAACAGCCATACAATACCAAATGCATCCTGTTGAGGAGGTAGCCCAGGACATAGTAAACAAATTCAAGGCATTCGACTTAGAAGAGGGAACTGCATATAGCAAGAAATATCCTTATGAAAAGATTTTAGCAATTATAAAGAATTCCCTACAGAGAATAGGTGAGCGGGAAAACTTAGTTCATGAGTATAACAAGCAAAGAATCTTACAGGGATTTGGAGTGATAGGAAGGAAGAAAACCAAGAGCTTGAGATATAAGATCGAAGCTGAAAACCTCTATACCATCAATACAGAAGATAAGAATATTAACAAGGACAGTCTGGGCGTAGGAGAACTAAAGAGAGAACACAGCATATTCTTTGACGATTATTCTATTGAGGAAGGAGACGAAGAGGATAGAAAACTCTTAAAAGAGCTTTTGGAAGACGAGAATTTGCGAGGGCACCTGTGGGAGGTAAGGAATACCTACAATTTCAAAACTCCTGTTAATGTAGTTTTTGCCTCTTACAAGCCAGAAAGAGATTTTATCAAAAGGTTAGTTAGTGAAGAAAACGCCAAATTTATAGATGCCTGGATAAAGTCTCCCGATGTTGGCTTTTATAGCATCGAATATTCCTGGCGGAAAGGTGAGCATCCTAAACAAGGAAGCTTTAATCCTGACTTTTTCATTAAGGTAGGCAGCGACATTTTGGTTATAGAAATCAAGCAAGACAGAGATATTTCTCCTGAAAACAAAGCCAAGCTCAAGTATGCTAGAGAGCATTTCAAGCGAGTTAATAGCTCGCCATCAGAGCAACTGTATTACTTCAAATTCATGTCTCCTGCAAGCTATGATTTGTTCTTCCAAAGGCTAAGACAGGGCAAATATCAGGATTTCACCTCCACGCTTGAGGCAGATTTAGACGAAGAATAAAGTCATATTGAAATTGGAATCCCCACCACTTATTTAATCAAAACTGGTTGACAAATAGGAGGGTAAATAGCAAGGCTACACCCCAGTGTTTGAAGGTGACTAGAAGACTGCACAATTCGTCATGTTGTTACTAATTAGGCGACGTACTGTGCCGCAGTAAACGATAAATCACGTCATCAGTGTCCAGCAAAAATCATTGGATTTTAATTGTGGCGTTCTTCTTACTAACAGGGTTAGGCTATTTATTTGCAAAGTGGGTCGCTTTGGTGTATGATTTATTTAGTAGTTTCAGTTTAGGTTGTTACATACTTAAATCACCTCAGATTTCCCTAAGTGTTGGATGACCGGAGCTCTAACTAAAATTTCGAAGAGAGGAGGTCATCCAATGAGTTTTCAGGACAAGTCGATCCAGTGTTCCGATTGTGGGACTGCCTTCACTTTCAGCGCTGAGGAACAAGAGT
>WJOY01000030.1 GCA_009619075.1 Dehalococcoidia bacterium | reverse complement strand
GGCTCACTGCCATTATTAGCATCAAGCTCGCCGAACCACAGTTTGAGGGACAAACTAAAGCCAAGCTGGGTAACCCTGAAGTCAAAGGCGTCGTTGAGAGCGCAGTGGGCGAGGGTCTATCCCTCTACCTTGAGGAACACCCCGATGACGCCAAAAGGATTATAGAAAAGTGCCTCACCGCCGCCAAAGCCAGGGAAGCCGCCAGAAAGGCTCGTGATTTAATCATCAGAAAGAATAGCCTGGATACAGGCACTCTGCCCGGGAAGCTGGCTGACTGCTCAGAGAAAGAGCCTTCCCACTGTGAACTATATCTGGTGGAGGGGGATTCAGCCGGTGGCTCAGCCAAGCAGGGACGCAATCGTCGCTTCCAGGCTATACTGCCACTCCGAGGCAAAATTCTCAATGTGGAAAAGGCACCATCAGATAAGATGCTGGCTCACGCCGAAATCCGCACCATCATCACTGCTCTGGGAGTCGGCATAGACGATGAGCTTGACCTGTCACGGTTACGTTATCACCGGATTATCCTGATGACTGATGCTGATGTTGATGGCTCTCACATTCGCACTCTGCTGCTTACTTTCTTCTTCCGACACATGGTGGAGCTAATTAACCACGGCCACCTGTTCATTGCCCAACCACCCCTTTACCGGATTAAGACGAATAAGCTCCAACGCTGGGTTTACTCTGAACAGGAAAGGGAAGAGGAGCTGCGTAAGCTAAAAGGGGCTAAAAAGGTAGAGATTCAGCGCTACAAGGGTCTGGGAGAGATGAGTGCCGAGCAACTGTGGGAAACTACTATGAATCCAGCTACCCGCACCCTGCTAACGGTAAGCATAAATGATGCCGCCAAGACTGACCAAATATTTCATATGCTAATGGGGGGTGAAGTCCCACCCCGCAAAGCCTTTATCCAGGCCCACGCCAAGAGCGTCAAGAACCTGGATATTTAGTGTCCTCCAAATAAAGTCTCAAGGACTTTTCTTACTTGGGAGTAGGCGTACAGGGGGACTTCTGTGCTTCTCATAGTCTTTAGGTCTAGAATTACTACTCTGTAGCCATCTTCCCAGGTTTGGAAGCGGTCAGCTAATGTAATCTTCTCGGCTTGGGTTCTAACAAGCTTGCGGAGGTGTTTTACTTCTTCCTTTATTTCTGGGTGTAGATATCCTAAATCTTTATCCATTCTGCTAAACCTAATAGTAAGACTCAACTTTCAAAAACTCGTTGTTTGGATGTGCTATTGGATTTTTATACAGTTCTATGATGTCATCGTAATCTTTGACTTTATACCTGCTTTGGACGCGGATGTATGGCTCTCTTTGTATCTCTCTTTCAATCTTGGCTTTGTGCTCTCTTTTCCCTACAATGTAAAAATCCAGATTGAATTCAATTAACTGAAGGTTTCTTTTTAACGCTTGTTTAAGTGTTCCAATACTATCAACAATTTCTATTGCTCTTTTTGGAAACTGATAACCTTTTTTGTTAAACCATAAAACGTCAATTCTTTTCGTGCCCTCCAAAATTTTCTCGTAAGTAAATGCGGGAATTGTCTTTAATGTTGCAAGATTGTTCAATGTGACATTGTTATATGTTGCGGTAGGGTCTGCGGTGTAAGTATCCAAATTTAAAAAATTCCCAATTTCTAAGCATATTCCTTCCATAATTGAATGACCACGCTGAGGTGTTTGTTCGTTGATTTCTTCCACCTTTTCTTCTTCGAAATCCATTAAGGCATAAATACCTAAACCAACACGTTTAAATTGTTTGCCTAGTTCTCTATAGAGGACTCCTCGTAAGCCAGCTTGCCATTCTTTTGAAGCCTTCGCGGCCGGGTAATACTTTTCGATGTTGTTGTAAATCATCTCCCAAGTTACAGAACCACCGCTGCCTTCCATCAGTTTTTTTATTGCTTCAACTTTAGTCATATTTCTCAATTTCTCTAGAAACATACTCCAATATCACATACTACCACACTTGCCAATATGGGTATTATCAAAATGAGCACTCAGATTTGGCCAGCCTAAGTCTTTAGCTTTTTCACTAAGAAGGCGATATTTTTACCGAAGTTCCAGGCGGTTCTAAGCCCTTCCTCATCTTCACTAACCTCCCCTTTTTCACGGCCAAAGGCAATATTCCAGTATGATGAACCAGGCATAAAGAATCCAAGGATGTGAAACCAATACATAATCTGGGCGAAGGTAAAATTCTGCCCGGCTCGGCGGGCTACAACTAACGGCCCACCCACCTTTCCGGCAAATGGCCTTCTAGAGCCGCTCATATAGCCAGTTCTTTCCATGAGCGCCTTTAATAAAGCTGTGGCTGAGCCAAAGTACACCGGCGAAGCCAGTATGATAGCCTCAGCCTCTTTCATTTTGGTATATAGCGGGAACAGGTCATCATCAATAGGACACTGCTCTTCGTTGTGACAAACCATACAGGCATCACACGGGCGGATATCCAGGCCGGCTAACCTTATTAATTCTGTGTCCAATCCCTCCTCTTCTATAGCTTTCAGGGTGTGTTTGGTTAGAATTTCGGTGTTGCCACCCTTTCTTGGACTGCCGACAATACCGATAGCTTTCACGATACACCTCCTACTTCGTTATATATAGCTTATGCTCCTACCCTACTT
>WJOY01000011.1 GCA_009619075.1 Dehalococcoidia bacterium | reverse complement strand
CGTAATTATGCTGATGATGTGGTCACCGCTTTTGTTCACCATGCCGCTGATTGCGGCATTGATGTTTTCCGTGTCTTTGATGCTGTTAACGATGAACGCAATTTTGAAACTGCCTTTAAAGCCATCAAAGAGCGTGATAAGCACATTCAGGGGTCATTGTGTTACTCACTCACGGAACGAAAATTAGGCGGGGCTGTTTACAACATTGATTACTATGTTAATAAAGCTCTTACAATTCAAGGCATGGGAGCAGATAGCCTGTGTATTAAGGATATGGCTGGACTTATTGCTCCGGACGATGCTTATAACTTGATTAAAGCTCTGAAGCAAGCTTTGAAGATACCTGTTTGCCTTCATAGCCATTTCACCAGCGGTATGGCATGTATGAGCTATCTAAAGGCTATTGAAGCTGGGGTGGATATTATTGATACCTGTGTTGCTCCTCTTGCCCTACGCACTGCCCATCCAGCAATAGAACCAATTGTAGTTGCCCTTCGTGGCACTCCTCGGGATACTGGCCTTAACTTGGAACACCTTCTTAAGCTAGATGAATATTTTGAATCTATAGCTCCTAAATATCGTGACTTTTTAGCTAGAACGAGGATGTCGGTGATTGATACTGGGGTGTTATGGCATCAAATTCCGGGGGGAATGTTTTCCAACATGGTAGCTCAGTTAAAGGAAGCTGATGCTCTCCATAGATTACCTGAAGTTTATGCTGAGCTTCCGCAAACGCGGAGGGAATTGGGCTATCCGCCCTTGGTTACACCTACTAGCCAGATTGTGGGCACTCAGGCAATCAACAATGTTCTCTTTGGTAGATATAAAGTTATTTCTCAACAGGTTAAGGACTATGTTTATGGCCTTTATGGTAAGCCGCCTGCTCCTATTGACCCCAAAGTGCAAGAATTGGTTCTCAAGGGTTATGAAAGGGGTGAGCAACCAATCACTTGTCGGCCTGCCGATGTATTAGAGCCTGAATTGGATAAAGCTAAAGAAGCAACTAAAGATATTGCCAGAGATATTGGAGATGTGCTTGCTTATGCCCTTTATCCTACTAGCGGGATGAGGTTCCTCAGGTGGAAATATGGCTTAGAGGAGCCACCCCCAGAAACGAAAGCAAAAACTCTGAAGGATATAAAGCTGGAAGACGAACTCATAGCTAAGGCTAAGGCTGGAGAGTTCGTGGAAGTCGGGCTTGCTGCCCCGCCTCCTGTGGCTGAAGCACCGGCAAAAGTAGAGGAGGAAAAGGAAGTTGTCGCTGGGACTCCTTTGTTAGCACCAATGCCAGGCACAATCATACGCTATCTAGTTAACGAAGGAGACGAAGTTAAAGCTGGTGATGGCATAGTCGTCCTAGAGGCAATGAAGATGGAAAATGTCTTACCTGCTCCCGAAGACGGAAAAATTAGAGCTATAAACTTTAAACCGGGCGATAGAGTAAATGCCAATGATGTATTGGCCATAATTGGTTAATTGAATGGGTAAGACGCTAGCGGAGAAAATTTTGGCTGGTAAATCAAAAACCCGCTGCCAAAGCCAAGGATATTATTAATTGCCAAAGTAGATTTAGCCTTTGTTCAGGATACTTGTGGACCTTTAACTGTCAGCAATTCAAAGAAAGTGGCTTCCACAATATAGCTGAGCCGCAGAATGCAGTGATTTTCCTCGACCCTGCTGCTCCCAGTCCTGCCAAGCAGCTTTCTAATGACCATATACTTTGGGAGCCAAATTTCCTCTCCCATAAAGGGAGAGGATTAAGGTGATGGTGGTGAACGAAGCTAGGATGAAGCAGTTTATTGACCAGGTATATCATGAGCCTTTCTCATTATTGACGAATAACTGCTTTCATAAATCCATCAAGGTAGTAAGAAAAGCTCATGAGTTAGGGCTTAGTGCTAATTTAGTTGTTGCACCTATCTCAATAACGCCAAGACGCACATTTCCTTACATCCCAAGGGTACTACCGCATTGCTTTGTGAGGCTGGAAGGGCAAAAAGTTGATATTCCCCTTGACCTAGCTACAGAACAAAGCTGGTGCGAGAATAATCAAATAATTAGTATAGCTCCAATAGATTTACCAGGGAATATTATTTAGAGGAACTTAGAAGCAATTGGTAGGAAGGCATAGGTATCATGGGGGGTCTTATTCTGTATAGGGGTTTACAACAACTCCATTCTATTGTTATGATAGGCGAGGAGAAGGCCGGTAGATTCTGTTATGGAGGGAAAATAGTTGAACATGGCAAAGTGGGAATAGGGAGTATCTCTTAGATGAAGAGAAAGTTAGTTTGCATCCCTCCACTACTAGCTGCTGGTATTATTCTTGGCTATCTCTTCTTTGTGGGTTGGCTTCTAGGTTTTCTGCTAACCAAATACATGGGCGGCAAAACAAGTGGAAAACCTGGTAGAATAAAATCGATTGTCATTCCTTTTGGGAAGTACAGGATTCACTTTCACCATTGGCTTATCTCTTCAGGGATAATAATTCTTAGTCTGATAACAAACGTCCACTTTTTGGCTACAGCAATATCCTACGGAGTTTTAAGTGGCTCGGTTTTCCAGGGTATTTACTATTACAGTGATTGGCATAGAATCCTAATTACTAGGAGACATCAAAATATCGAGAATGTAATTGACCGCTTCAAGTCTAAGAAATAAAAAGG
>WJOY01000015.1 GCA_009619075.1 Dehalococcoidia bacterium | reverse complement strand
TACGTGCTCAACAGCCATAGCGTTTATGGTGAAATCGCGGCGGGCAAGGTCAGATTCAACGTTCCCCAAAAAAGAGGAAAAATCAAGATGCCATTGCTGCCCCTCCTCAACCACCACTACCCTGGCTATATTATTTACCTCATCAAGCAAGACAAACTTGCCACCAAGGCTTTTAGCCACTTCCTCAGCTATATTCAGAGCGTCTCCATCCACAGCGATATCGATATCGTTGGTCTGTCTACCCAAGAACCAATCGCGAATAAAGCCACCCACAATGTACCCCCGATGCCCCTGATGAGATAGCAAGCGTGATACCCTGGCCAGGATAGCAATTACATTGATTTGTTTCAGAGAGGACATCTCGCCAATTATAGTTTGAGGCAGAGCTCATTGTAAAGGTTGCTCCAATGGTTTCTTACTGGCTTACAGGTTAGGGGTGGCTAGTGCTTAGCTTACTCTGCCAAACTCCTTTTCTAATTGATGTGAACTCAAATGAATCATAGTCGGCCTGCCATGGGGACAAGTGCGAGGTTGGTTAGCTTGCTCTAGCTGTCTTACTAATTCTCTCATTTCCTCATCGCTTAACTGCTGCCCTGCCTTGATGGCACTGTGGCAAGCAAGAGACTCTGCTATTTTCTCTTCCCATGGAGCTGGATTCTCCTTGCCGGCAAGGTTATCAAGTAGCTTTGCCATTGTCTCCATAACATTCACCTTGGCTATCACTACTGGTAGAGCACGTATTAAATAGCTTCTATCACCAAAAGGCTCAATAGCAAAACCGAATTGAGCTAAAATCTCTTTGTTAGCTTTCAAGGTTTCTTCCTCACTGGGGCTGAGTTCTATGGTTATTGGCTGGAGTAACCCTTGAACTTCGACCTCTGCCCGTGACCACTGAGCTAAAATTCTCTCATAGAGTATACGTTCATGCGCCGCATGTTGGTCGATGAGATAAAGCCCCTCAGGTCCCTCTGCAATGATGTAAGTATTGGCTAGCTGCCCCATTACACGTAAAACAGGTAAGCCCGGAGCAGGTAACGGAGCAATAAAGGTCGGCTTTTTTTCCTTTATCATTCCCTGCCTTTGCGACCTCAACGAAGTAATCTCTTGCCATGAAGTAGCTGAGAGAGGCATAGCTCCAGACTTGGCTATCGGTGCCTTGGCTAATGCCCCTTTTACTGCCTCTTCTGTGCTAGCAAAAACAGCCTGTTCACGACGAAACTTCACTTGAGCTTTGGTGGGGTGAACATTGACATCGATTTCCTCAGGTGGCAACGAGATGTTGATTATAGCCATAGGGTGCTTTCCGTCCATAAGCAAGCCATGGTAAGCCTCTTCAGTTGCCCGCATCAGCAAAGGAGTGTGCACCCACCTCCGATTGACAAAGAAGCTGAGATAGCCGCGATTGGAGCGAGCTAAGGAGGGTGGGCTCACTAAACCGCTGACCTTACAAAATGTATCTCTCGCCCCTACCTCTAGCATCTTTTGGGCTACCTCTAAACCATATATTTGATTTACCACATCACGCAGGTCGCCATTGCCTGCAGTCTGCAAACTGAGGCGTTTATCAACAAGCAAGCTGAACCTAACCCCGGGGAATGCTAAAGCATAATGGCTTACCACACGGGCGATATGGCTATTTTCTGCATTTGCCGATTTGAGAAATTTGAGTCGGGCGGGAAAATAACGGAATAGTCGGTGCATGGTCACAGTGGTACCTCGAGGTCTGGCGTGGCTCTCCTGGCGAACTATGTCGCCCGTCCTCAGGTACATGTAACTGCCAACAGCATCTGAGGATGCTTTGGTGGAAATTTCCACCTCAGCAACAGCGGCAATGCTGGGTAAAGCTTCACCACGAAAACCAAGGCTGGAGATGCTTGCCAAATCGGCCGTGCTGCTAATCTTGCCCGTGGCATATCTACGGAAGGCAAGCTCTACTTCTGATGCCGGGATACCTACCCCATTATCAGTTACTTTGATTAGGTCTATGCCACCGCCTTGAGTTTCTACGCTAATTTGGCTGGCTCCAGCATCCAGGGAATTTTCTACCAACTCCTTCACCACTGAAGCTGGCCTCTCAATCACCTCCCCAGCAGCAATCTTGGAAACTACCTCGGGCGCTAAAACCTTAATTGGCATTCAAGATAATTTTACACGCTTTCGTGTATTTTGTCAATAGCTTATCAGGGAAAATCGATATCTTTTTCGATTTTCTCCAATTTTGCCAGGCTGAGCAGAAGTTTCTTAACCCCAGCTTCTTTAAAGGCCACGGTTACCACTCGATCCCCTCTGTCAGGAACGCAATCCATCACTATGCCATCACCAAATTTGCTGTGGTGCACCCAGTCACCCACTTTCAAATCCGAAGTATCGGGATGGGATGGAACTGAAGAAGGAGCACCAACCAATCGACTTAGACCTTCCTCTTCCCATAATCCTTTGGTGGTTACTAAATGTGGTGAAATATCCTGAAGAAAACGCGAGGCTGGGTTTACTGAGCCGCCAAATAAGCTACGCCGGTAACTACGCAAAAGGTAGAGTCGCTTCTCAGCTCGGGTCATGCCAACATAGCAGAGGCGGCGCTCCTCTTCCATCTCCTCAGGGTCATCAAAAGACCTCCTATGGGGGAGAATTCCTTCCTCCATGCCAACGATAAAAACTACGGGAAACTCTAAACCTTTGGCTTGGTGTAAGGTAATTAGAGTTACAGCCTTAGCTTTTTCATCTAATTCGTCTATGTCTGCTACTAGGCTAACTTTCTCCAAAAAAGTGGCTAAAGCCTCTTCAGGATTAAGTCCACTATATTCTCTGGCTACGCTTTTTAGCTCCATTATGTTTTCCAAACGATCTTCCCCATCCTCCTTCTCCAAGAGATATTCCCTGTACTCTATATGCTCCAATATCTCGTCTAATAGCTCGGCAAGATTTAGCTCGTGACTTTTAACCATTAGTTCATCAATAAGAACAACAAAACCAGTTAAAGCTTGAGTGATGCGTGAAGAGAGTGTTTTCTCTTCTACAACCTGCTTTAAGGAATCGTAGAGAGAAGTATCATGAGGCCTTGCCCAAGCTCGAAGCTTGTTGAGGGTGCCCTGCCCAATGCCCCTCCCAGGAACATTTATTATCCGGGCCAGGCTGACATTGTCATGCGGATTATGAATAACCCTAAGGTAAGCAATAATATCCTTGATCTCCTGCCGGCGATAAAAGCGAGTGCCGCCGACAAGCTTATAAGGCATCCCATACCTCATAAATGTTTCCTCCAACACTCGTGATTGAGCATTGACTCGATACATCACGGCACAATCTTTGAGCGATGTTTGTTCCTGACTGATCAGCTTCTCTATCTCGTTAACCACTGATTGAGCTTCTTCTTCCTCGCTATAAGCTTCTATAATAGCTACCGGAGGGCCAGCTTCATTTTCTGTCCACAAGTTTTTTGGCTTGCGCTGCACGTTCGCCGAGATGACATCTGAGGCCACTTCTAAAATGGTCTTGGTAGAACGGTAATTTTGCTCCAAAAACACTACTTTAGCTTTAGGATAATCCTTCTCAAAGCTCAAAATGTTGCGCAAATCGGCAAACCTCCAAGAATAAATGGACTGATCGGGGTCGCCAACGACACAGATATTATGGCGCTTTCCTGCTAGCTGCTTTATGAGCATATACTGAGCAATGTTGGTATCCTGGAATTCATCAACTAGAATATGGAGATAGCGCGACTGGTATCTGTTAAGGATCTGCAGATGGTTGCGGAATAACTCCACCGTCTTCATTAGCAAGTCGTCAAAATCCACTGCACCACTTTGATTGAGCAACTGTTGATAGTGCTGATAAACTCGTTGCACTATCTCCTCAAAATAACTCTGAATCTGCTGCGCATAGCCCTTGGGGCTAATAAGTCGGCTTTTGGCAGCACTAATAGCCGATTGCAAAGCACGAGGAGCATATTGCTTAGGGTCAAGATTTACTTCGCGAAGGCTCTGTTTTATCAAATTCAACTGATCTTCATCATCATAAATGACAAATCCTGCGTTAAGCCCTGTGGCTTTGCCCTCACGGCGGAGAATTCGAGCACAAATAGCGTGGAAAGTGCCCAAAGTTAAGGCCTCAATCTCCCATCCCAGGAGTTGCTCCAACCTCTCTTTCATTTCTCGGGCAGCTTTATTGGTGAAGGTAACTGCCATAATATGGTGGGGGTTAATGCCACAGCCCCTGACCAAGTAGGCAACTCGATGGGTGATCACCCTGGTCTTGCCGCTGCCGGGCCCAGCTAGAATAAGCACAGGCCCCTTTGTTGCTTCTACGGCTTCTCTCTGAACAGAATTAAGCGTGGCTAGAATATCCATGAGGGTTCGTAGGCATTATAACATTAAGAGAGAGAGCTTCAAAATCGGGAAGGTTATCTTAATAGGTGAAGATAGGCTCTTTGTCAGTGATGATTTTTTTGGTTGCCGCTAACTCCCGGCGAATATGCTTGGGGAGGATAAACATAGCTTGGTGGGTGAGCCCATCGTAGGATTTTAGTTCTTTTGATATTCTTGCCGAGATTCGGGCATCAATTTCCTCAGGCGCTAATTTGGCCAGGTCGAGGTTTTCCGAGGCAGAAATAAATCCCCATTCATCAGTAAAGGAAGGTATGTAAGCTAGATAGGGATGAACTATAGGAAAGACAGTTTTTAAGGTGTTGGCAATAGCGGTGAAATTTTGTAACTCAGTCCAGCCAGCAGATTCAGCTTGCACAGACATGATACCATCAGGCTCAAGCCTTTGTTGAACTATTTGGTAGAATTCTTGGGTATATAGTAAGCGAGCTGGTCCTTTGGCTAAAGGGTCGGCCAAGTCAATGATGATAACATCAAATTTATCCTCGCTTCCCTCCAAGTATTTCCTGGCATCAGTGAAGTGAAGCTCTGCTCGACTATCATCAAAGGAATTTTGATGGAAGGAAGGCAGGAAGCGACGACAAATGTTTATTACCTCCTCGTCAATATCCACCATAACCACCTTTTCCACTGTTTTATGTGCCAGAACTTCGCGAAGGGTACAACCTTCACCACCCCCAGCAATAAACACCTTCTCTGGCTTTGGGTGGGCAAGCATGACTGGGTGTACTAAAGCTTCATGGTAGATAAACTCATCCTTCTCGCTGGATTGGATTTTGCCATCAAGGATAAGGCAAATACCGAAGCTACCAGTGTTGATAATATCTATCGATTGAAACTTGCTTTGCCCTGAATATACCACTTCCTTAACGCTATGCAACATAGTAAGGTCAGGGCTGACATAGTCATGAAACCATTTATGTTTATCAGGGTCTTTATCTTTCATTTTGTGACACAACCAACCTGGCTATCCACTACGATACCTCTTCGCAACTCTATCAAGGAGTGACTTTGGGCTTCCAGCTTTTCTACTATTAACTTAGCAGCTTCTTCAGGTTCCACTTTGTCTCCACAGGTGAAAACATCAACAGCAGCGTATCTATACTCAGGCCAGGTATGAATAGAGATATGCGATTCAGCGATGTTGACTACCCCACTTACCCCATGAGGAGAAAAATGGTAGAAAGTTTCGCCGACGACAATGGCACCACACTGAACAGCAGCTTCATTAAGGCAATCTTTGAGAAAATCTAAGTCATCTAGCACCTCCATATTGCAATCCTTTAATTCCAGTAGCAGATGTCTTCCCAATGCATACAAATCACCTTCCTCCTTTAGATTTTAACTTAATGGCAGAGCCTCTCAGGCAGTAAAGCAGATTTTATATCGTGCGCCCTTAAGGGTCAAGACCTACCTTTCGAGGTAAACGCCGATATTGGAGATGGTATAGGTTTCTGCTACAATATCAGTCCCAAGGCTTATGTCCACACAGGAACAACTGGTTGCTATTTGCACTGCCAGGCAAATGGAAGCGCAGATAATTAAGGGGCGGCTGGAGAGCGAAGGCATCCCAACCCTCTTAAGCTATGAGAGCGCCAGCTTAGTCTATGGACTTACTATTGATGGCTTAGGCGAAGTAAAGATAATGGTGCCCGCACATCTGGCCAAAGAAGCTAAGGAGATTTTAGGAGTTTAACCTATGACCTCAAGGTTAGAGCGTATAACTCAACAGAGGTTGGATAGCTTGAGCAGGATTCGGGCTCGAGGTGTAAACCCTTATCCCCATTCCTACCACCCCAGTCACACCATTCAACAAGCAATAACTCTCTTCAAACAGCAAAAAGAAGGCTTTCAGACTATATCCCTTGCCGGTCGTGTTATGGCTAGACGCTCCATGGGCAAGATGACCTTTTTTGATATTCGCGATGGCTCAGGGAAGATACAGCTCTGCTTTCGCTACGATTCTCTGGGGCAGGAGAAGTATGAATTTCTTAAGGAGGTCGACATTGGCGACATTATAGGGGTGGAAGGCAAGCTTTTCCGAACAAAAGTGGGGGAGATCACCCTTGAAGTATCTAATTTCACTATGTTATGCAAATCCCTCCGCCCACTGCCGGAGAAGTGGCATGGGCTGGCTGATGTAGAAAAGAGGTACCGACAGAGGTATCTTGACCTTATTTCCAACGAAGATGCCAGAACCATCTTTACCCTACGTAGCCGGATTATCACTGAGGTTAGAAATTTTCTCAATAGCCAAGGCTTTATAGAAACGGAGACACCTGTGCTCCAGCCACAAGCTGGCGGAGCATTAGCACGCCCCTTCATCACCCATCACCACGCACTCGATGAAGACCTTTACCTGCGCATCGCTCTAGAGCTTCACCTTAAGAGGCTAATAGTGGGCGGTTTTGATAAGGTTTATGAGATGGGACGTGCCTTTCGCAACGAAGGCATTTCCATTAAACACAATCCTGAATTCACCTTGCTTGAGTGTTACCAAGCTTATGCTGATTATAATGACATGATGAATTTAGTTGAGGAGACAATCTCTTACATTGCTCATAAAGTTCTGGGCGATACCAAGATTACCTGTCAAGGGAAAACCATTGACCTTGCTCCTCCATGGCAAAGGCTTTATTTACGTGAGGCTATTAAAAAGCATTGTGGCATTGACTTTGAAGATTATCCCGATGCTGCTTCCTTGCGGTCACGAATGATAGAGATGGGAATGGAAGCTGATCCGGGCAAGGGAAGAGGAAAACTTGTAGATGAGCTAATTGCCACCTTTGTTGAGTCGAATCTCATTGAGCCGACCTTCCTTCTCGATTACCCAGTGGAAATGTCGCCTTTGGCCAAGTGCAAGCGGGGCAATGACCGTTTGGTGGAAAGGTTTGAGGCATTCATTAACGGGATAGAGGTTGCCAATGCCTTCACTGAACTCAACGACCCTTTAGAACAGAGAGAGAGGTTTCGAGAGCAGCTAAAAGAGCGAGTTGGAAATGAGGAAGTTGAGATTGCCGATGAGGATTTTCTTCAAGCTTTAGAGTATGGGATGCCACCCACTGGAGGTTTGGGAATAGGCATCGACCGCTTGGTAATGCTACTGACTGGACAAAGCTCTATTCGTGAGGTTATACTTTTCCCTCAATTGAAGACAAAATCGGAGCCTTGACTCCGAACTAAGTGGAGGGAAGAACAAATGCTTGATATTAAACTTATCCGTGAAAGTCCGGGGGTTGTTCGCCAGGCACTGGAGAAAAGAGGCAATACTTTCGCTTTAGAGAACATTCTTGAAGCTGATGAGCATCACCGTCACTTGCTTCGTCAGGTAGAGCTACTCCGAAGTCAACATAACCAGGTAAGCAAACAGCTAGGCACAACGAAGGAGAAATCACCTCAGCTTATTGTCGAGATGCGTAAGCTAGGAGAGCAAATATCTGCTTTACAGCAGGAAACCAGCCAGGTTAAAGCCAACCTTGAATCCTTATTGCTAGAACTGCCAAACATTCCTCATCCCAGTGTGCCTTTGGGAAAGGATGAGGGTGATAATGCTGTGGTGCGTACCTGGGGTGAGCCAAGAGAGTTCTCCTTCAAGCCATTGCCTCACTGGGAGTTAGGGGAAAAACTGGGCATAATAGATTTTCAAAGGGGTGTAAAGCTCTCAGGGACTCGATTCTATGTTCTCAAAGGGTTGGGGGCACATCTTCAGCGGGCGTTAATCTCTTTTATGCTTGATTTGCATGTAACCAAGCATGGCTACAAAGAAATCTATCCTCCTTTTATGGTCAAGCGGGAGTGCATGATAGGCGCGGGAAACCTGCCTAAATTTAGCGATAACCTATACCACGACGATGAGGACGATTTTTGGTTTATACCCACAGCAGAAGTGCCTTTAACCAATTTGCATCGTGATGAGATATTAGATGCCAAGGGCTTGCCCCTTCATTACGTTGCCTACACCGCTTGCTTCCGCCGGGAGAAGATGGCTGCAGGTAAAGATACCCGGGGTATCAAGAGAGGGCATCAGTTTGATAAGGTAGAGCTTTATAAGCTCACTGAGCCGGAAAAATCTGATGAAGAATTGGAGAGGTTAGTAGCTGATGCTGAGGATGTGTGCCGCAAGTTAGCTATACCCTATCGTGTGGCGCAATTATGTACTGGCGACCTTGGTTTTGCTGCCTGTAAAACATACGATATTGAAATGTGGGCTCCAGGCTCTGCTGAGTGGCTTGAGGTCAGCTCCTGTAGCAACTGCAGCGACTTTCAGGCCAGGCGAACTAATATCCGCTATCGACCCGAACCTGGAAGTAGACCACGCTTTATCCACACACTTAATGGCTCAGGTTTAGCGTTGCCACGGGTCTTTATCGCTGTGCTGGAAAATTATCAGCAACCCGACGGCACAGTATTAGTGCCCGAGGTGCTACAGCCTTACCTACATATAAATGCAATCCAAAATTAATTTCTCTGAGGAGAAATTGAAATAGACATACTGAAATTCCTGCAACGCAATGTAAAGCCCGCAATGGGGTGCACTGAGGTAGCAGCAATAGGATTGGCTACATCAACAGCATATAACGCCTTATTTGGCAACTACCCGGTGCATTTAGGCTTGGGTATAAATGAGAGTGTACCTTTACCCGATACTGAGAAAGTGGAAAAAATGATGATAAAGGTGGATAGAAATGTCTTTAAAAATGCCTGTGGTGTCGCTATACCTGAGC
>WJOY01000010.1 GCA_009619075.1 Dehalococcoidia bacterium | reverse complement strand
CACTAACTTAACCGGCACTATTTTATTAGTTAAGGGCCTCTGACTCTAAGTAAATACCGGCGCCCGCATCTAGTCTCTGAGTAATCTTAAGAACTCCTCCACTGAGAGGTCGGCCTGTTTTAAAATCCTCTTCAATGTTCCCTTTGGAATATCCTTAGAGTGGATGGGAACTGTTATTTTCAAGTCAGGCTTCGTCTTATGAAATAATCGAGCATGGCTCCCAGTTTGGTGATGAATGTAGAAGCCAGTTTTGAGAAGAGCTTTAAGAGCCTCCTCACCTTTTACGATAGGGAGCTTTGCCATCTCTAGACAGTCACTGCTATGCGCTCGATAGCTGGCTCCCTGTCTTCTGGAATCATCCCTTTTCCCTTAAGGACGCTCTCAAGATAACACTTTAAAGCATCCTCAGCCATCCTCTTTGCTTCCTCGATCGTTTCCCCAAAGGTGCAAATCTCAGGGATTGCTGGAAAGATAACATTGTAGCCCCCTTCCCTAAGGGGCTCAAAAATAACCGTATAGTGATAACTTTTCATTCTGCCACTTTATATGCCTTTTCAGATATCATGTCAAGGCAAGGCAGTTTTTAGGTTTAATATCCGCTTAACTTAGAATTTCAACTAATTCTCCCCACATTCCCTGGTTATGAAATCTCACTAACTTAACTGACACTATTTTATTGGTTAAGGGTTCATAGCTTGGGGTAAATACCCTGATATAGTTATCGGTCAAACCAGAATGTATGCCGCTACCAAGACTTGTCTCCTTTTCCCACAAGACTGGCATGACTTGCCCTAAAAACTGCTCGCAAAAGCTATGCCGACAGTTTTGGGCTAACTCTAACATTCGCTGCTTGCGCTCCTTCTTTACTCTCTCATCTATTTGCTGGGGCATCCTAGCTGCCAGAGTCCCGGGACGAGGAGAAAAGGGGAAAACATGGATATTGGCAAAGCCAGCTTGCTGGCAAAAGTGGTAGCTTTGCTCAAACTCTTCATCGCTCTCCCCAGGGAAACCAACCATGACATCCGTGGTAATAGCTACTCCGGGTATTGCCCCTCTAATCAAATCTATCGCCCTTCGGTAATCATCCAAGGAGTAGCACCGCTTCATCCTCTGAAGAACCCCGTCGCTCCCACTCTGGAGAGCCAAATGAAGGTGGCGACATAGCCTAGGTCCTTCGCCAGTTCCTTCACGGAGTTTACCTTGAGCGAGATTCTTCGGTCGCCGTCCCTTCGCTTTGCTCAGGGCTTCGGCTAATCCCTCAGAATGACAGGAAGCGAAGGATTCAGAACTTCGGCTCAGGATACCGTCCTGCCACAGGGAAAGAAATTCAGCAGAAATCTCCTGAGGCTGCAGTGAAGAGAGATGCAGCCTCCTGATATCTGTATCGCAGAGAATGCGCTCTATTAAACCTCTGAGGTCAATGCTAGATCCTTCGCTATCGCTCAGGACGGCGTCTTCATAACAGCCAATTTTAGTTCCGGTGAGAACAACTTCTTTGTAGCCTCTAGCCACTTTCAGCTTAACTTCATCAACTATTTGGGAGGCAGACAAAGAATACTCATAAGCCCTTACTCGAGGCACGATGCAATAAGCGCAGGGGCTACGACAGCCATCTTGAATCTTTATCAAACTGCGAACTCGAGTGGTGCTCTTAAGGGGTGAGATTGCTTCGCGGAGCCTGTCCTGAGTGAGATTCTTCGGTCGCCGTCCCTTCGCTTTGCTCAGGGCTTCGACTAATCCCTCAGAATGACAAGAAGCGAAGGGCTCGCAATGACGTAGAAGGGGGCTTGCCATGATAGAGAAAGATGTTTGCAACGATAAGCCTCTAACAATCTCGAGCAGATGCTCTTTTTCTTCGTTATCAACGACAAGGTCAGCAATTGGAGCTAGTTCTTGAGGAGCCCTTTGAGCATAGCAGCCGCTAGCAATAATGAAAGCCCGAGGATTTCTTCGCCTAGCTAGCCTGAGCCTGTGGCGTGACTTGCGATCAGCGACATGAGTTACTGTACAGGTATTAGCAATATAAATGTCAGCTACATCATCAGGAGCTACAAGCTGATATCCTGCTTCCTTGAATTGATCAGCTAAGGATTCCGTTTCTGCCTGATTGAGCTTGCATCCTAGGGTGTAGAAAGCTACCCTTATCACTCTAAAACCCTAATATCTAATCCCTAAATCCTAAACAAACTCTAAATATTTAGAACTTAGTGTTTAGTGCTTAGTGTTCCTACTCAATTATGCTATAGTTAACGACTTTAATCAAAAACTTATTACAGGATAAGACATGGGAAATCAGCAAGTTCGATGGCAACTTTTACCCCAGGCACCAGACGAATATCTGCGTGCTGCCAATCTTCCTCCCATAATTGCCCAACTTCTTTACAATCGTGGTGTCCACCCAGGTGAAATCGAGCCATTTTTACTCGCTGACCACCGCCTTGGAGGCAATCCCTTTCTGCTCCCTGATATGTCACAAGCGGTAAACAGGATTTATAAAGCCTTGCTTACAGGAGAAAAAATCGCTATCTATGGCGACTTTGATGTTGATGGCATCACAGCCACAGCTAGTCTTACTGAGGGACTATCGTGGCTCGGTGGCAAAGTTACTCCCTATATCCCTCACCGCCTTCGCGAAGGTCATGGGTTAAAATTGCCAGCTCTAGAAAAGCTTCATTGCCAAGGGGTGGGATTAATTATCACTGTAGATTGCGGCGTCACCAGCATCACGGAAGCAAAACAAGCTCAAGAAATGGAGATGGATGTGATTATCACCGACCACCATGTTCCATCGCTAACCCTACCCCGAGCTATAGCCGTAATTGACGCCAAACGAAAAGATTCACAATATCCCTTCTCGGAATTAGCCGGGGTGGGTGTCGCCTTTAAGCTTTTGCAGGCGCTGCTTTATAAAGATGGCAGGGAGAAACGGCTTGTTGAATTATTAGACCTGGTAGCCTTAGGCACAGTGACTGACTTAGTTCCCCTAGTAGGCGAAAATCGCTATTTGGTGAAGGAAGGGCTAAAGGTGCTTAACAATACTCAGCGCATCGGACTCCAAGAGCTTATTAAGCTGGCCAGGCTAAAATTAGGTGAACTCAATACTAAACACATCTCCAAGGCTCTAGGGCCTAGATTAAACGCTGCCAGCAGGATGGATGATGCCACCACCAGCTATCGCTTGGTCACTACTCGCTCTCCGGAAGAAGTCCATGCTTTAGCTCAAGAATTAGACGCAAGGAATGCTGAACGTCAGAAACTAACCGATGAGGTGTTACGCAAAGCAAAAGAAAGGTTAGCTCACAGGCTTTACCCCCCTTTGCTTATAGAAGGCCATGAAGGCTATCCTGTTGGAGTTATTGGTCTTGTTGCTGGCAAGCTAGTAGATGAATTTCATAAACCTGCTATCATCCTCAACTTTGGAGCTGAGCTATGTCGAGGCAGCGCCCGAAGCATCCCCGAATTCAATGTCACCGAAGCTTTAGAAGAATGCCAGGATTTGCTTATCACCTTCGGCGGCCATCCCTTAGCCGCCGGCTTCACCGTAAAACAGCAAAATTTGGCTCGGTTAGAAGAAAGGCTTATGAGCTTAGCCAAAACCCAGCTATCGCATCTAGACCTCTGTCCCCAATTAATCATTGATGCCGAGGTTACTTTATCCGCTTTCGCAGGCGATGCCTTCAACTTAATCCAACAACTGGAACCCTTCGGACAAGGCAATTCAAATCCCACCTTTCTCACTCGCCAAGTTGAAGTAATCGAATGCCGCAACTTCGGCAATCAAGATAAGCATCTAGAACTAAAACTTAAACAAGGGAATATAACCTGGAGGGCTGTAGATTTTGATTCGCAGAAAACGCAAGAGGAAATCCCTTCTCACCTAGATATTGTGTATACCATAGAGAAAAGTTTCTGGAATGGCGAACAAGTGCTACGGCTTAATCTTCGTGACTTTGCCCCAAACAAAGCAGCTATCAGCTATCAGCCATCAGGTTGATGTTGAATGCTGTCTGCTGAGTGCTGACTACTCCTCTGAAATCTGCGCATTCTGATGATTAGCCAGGGCACAGCTATCACTAATATTGCCAAACTGATGACCTGACCTTGGTGAAGCCCTAATAAAAATGGCTCGTTCAGGCGGAAAAACCTTAAACCGAAATCACCGGCAGCATAGAGGCAAAGATAAAGGAAAAATAGGGAGCCCTGGGGCTTGAGCCGATCACGCAACTGCCAGACTATGGCAAAAACTATCAGGTTCCACAATAAAAAATAAATTTGCGCCGGATAAAGCGGCACACCCCAGTATTGAACTGGAATAACATCACGAGGAGTATAAAGCACTGCGCCCGGGAAAGATTGAAAGGGACTGAGCTTACCATAACAGCAACCATTTATAGCGCAGCCAACTCTGCCTATGGCTTGAGCCAAGGGTGCTCCCACGGCAATGGCATCGCCCACACCAGCCAGACTTGAGAAAGGAATCCTCCTCACTCTCATGTAGACCCACACTGCTAGAAGGGCACCAATAATAGCTCCGTAGAGACTTAGCCCAGCAAAGCCAACGATAGCCCCAGGGTTAGCCATATAATAGTTCCACTGGTCAATAACATGAACCAGCCTAGATACTATAAAACCGCCAATGATACCCCATAGAAAGAGGTTGTAAATAATATCCCGGGAGATGCCCAGCCTTCTCGTTTCTCGCAAAGTCATAGCTAGCAATGCTATGACTGCCAGAGCTACCGTAATTCCGTACCACCTCACAGTGAGGGAACCAATGGTAAAAGCAATAGGGTTTATGCTAATAGTGAGCATCTAGCTTCTTCTTTGGCTAAGCTTGAACCAAGGGTGATAGCTGATTATAGAGTCCCTATCTAATTCGTCATTTATGAAATAGTTGGCCACCCTCAAATAGTCTGCCACCCTATCAGGCATCAGAAAGTGCTCTTTGACATATTCATGGGCTTCTCTTCCTACGGATTCCGCCTCCTCTGGATTTCTTAATAAGTAAACGATCCTTCTTGCCGCCTTTTTTGCGCTAGTGATAAAGAAACCAGTCTCCCCAGCCCTAACTTGGATAGGAATTGCCCCCACCTCTCTGGTTATCACCGGCTTCCCTTTCCACATAGCCTCGGTGATAACTAGCCCAAATCCTTCCTTGGTAGAAGGTTGCAAAATTACCCTGGCAGCTCTTTGCAAAGCATTCACCTCCAGAGCATTAACTGCCAAATCATCTGGAAGCCTGATGACATGGATACCCGAGTCGCTTCTTGTCTCCTCACAGACGTGGTTAAAGATTCTTTCCCCCTCAGGGTCATCGGAGGCCATATTACCAGCTACTACAAGCTGGCACCTCTCTTCCTTTCGAGCAATCTTATAAGCTTTAATTGTCGTATCAATTCCCTTCCAGGGATCAAATCTACCTATCTGAACCAACAGGGGTATGCTTTGGTCTATGCCATATTTCTCCAATACCTTAGTGATTTCGTCAGGCTTTAGTTCCTTATTCTTGATAGAAAGAGGGTCGATAAAGGGAGGGCTAATATACTTCCGCAAAGGCCAGCTATCCACCACATAATGAGCCCCGGAGAACATAACAGCATCATAAAAACTGGTCCAAAATGTGATAAATTGCCACAATACAGGATTGGCTTCCAAAGTATCTCCCTCTACATCAATGTGGAACCTCCATAGCCATTTTTCATTCTTTCCCTTCAAATAGCGAGCTAAGCCAAGTGGCTGTGGGTCATGCACAATCACCATATCAGGCTTATACCTTTCATGGCCTTTGGCATAGATATCAGCATTTTCCTTGAGAGTGCGATAATATCTCCTTACCATCTCTGGGGTAAGGGTTCCTTTCTTGCCTTGCAAAAGATTGTGAATGTTTTTTGTCACCCAATAAAATGCTTCCGTGCCATGCATGACCTTCCATTCATCCTCTATCCCCAGCTCATTTAGAAATGGCACCTGTGAATAAAGCATTTCAGCCACACCCCCACCTACCATAGTAGAATTAACCTCCATTATTCTTATACCCTTAAGCTTTCGAGCAAGTTTTTCTAGTTTTTCTATCTTTTCCTCGCCCACTATCGGGATATAGTCCTGCAGAGGGGATACAGAAAAAGGCTGGATCCCCCTTCTGCGGCTATATACAGTCCCATCCTCTAAAGGTAATTTCCTCCTCCCTTCCTCAACAAAGTTCTTTATCTTGCTTTTCATATTAGCTGCCTCCTTCTGAACTACAAGTGAGAATCTGAGATTCTCCATTAGCATATAATAACACAAGCGTAGCCCGACTTTTTAGCTTAAGGACTCAGCTAATGACTACGCCACCAGGTTAAGGCATTGCCCAGTTAAAACTCATCAGGGATGATGCTATTACCGGCTATCATATTCTTCAGCGGCGAATTCCCCACAGCGCCACAATTTATAGTGATGACGACCACAACCAAGGCACCTCCAACAAATGGTGCCATCTTCAAGAACCTCATCTACCGCTAATACACTAAATTGGCAAAAGGGGCATCCCAGTCGCTGGGGCATAACCACTACCGGCTTTCTCTCATATCCTTGTGCTAAATCCATCCCTACTTGATTTCCTCCCCATGGATAACTCTGGAACTTCTCTGACAAACAGAAGAGGATATACTATATCGCTGGTGCAGCAAGGAATCCAAACTGCCAGGAACAGAAACAGGAAGATAAAAGGGAGCAAAGGGATCCAGTTGGCTATCCCAAATGCTGTAAAGTAGAACAATGATGCCCAGGTACTTAACAGTACGTGCCCAAAATGTGGGATCCTGCTTGCTTGTTTCCAATACCCGATGGCAATGCCAACAAGTGCGGCAGAATTTACCACCTTCCACTTTTCAATCCCGATAACGGGCATTTCTGCGGTTTCAATAAAGGGCACTTCGAATTCCATTGGAACGTGAAGTAAGGTCCCTCCTAGATAAGGAATTATGGCATCGCTTATCGTAGCTATACCAATCGCCCCCGTCCAGCCAATTAAAATTGCCACCCAGATTTTGCCCCTCCCATATCTCATATACATCGCTGTAGTTGCCAGTGCGCTCAATACAACATGAATTGGATGTAAAGCGTAAAAAAGGGTGTGAGAAATCCCTGAGGAAACATTGCCCAAAACTATTATAACCATGATAACAATGCTTGTGGCCGCCCCTAAAGCAGTGAACGGAGCGTGCCTCTTGAGTTCGGTTGCTATGCGTCTAAACATTTTTTATCGTAGGGGAGGGGCTTGTCCCCTCCTTCACCAGAGGTCTTCCTATTCTCCAAAGCGCTTTCTATAACAGTCAGAACAGAGTCCAGAAGACTCGGAAAGGTGGTATTCGGTATGAAAGCCAAGATTCACGGCAGACTTACTTTCCTTCTTACATAATTCCTCATCAACGAACTCCCGAAGGACTCCACAGCAGCGGCAGACCATAAACCGATGACACCCTTCTTTGCTGCCCAAGGTGCACTTAACGAATCCACCATTCGACAAAACCTTGTGAGCCAGATTGAGGCGGCAAAACAAATCAAGTATGCGGTAGATGGTAACGTGATTTAGATATTTACCTTGCTGCCTCAGAAGCCTTTGTATGTCATAGGGAGAAACCGGCTCTTTAGCTTCCTTGAGAACCTCGAGCACCTGCCTCCGAGGCTTAGTCACCCTATATCCTTGAGTCTGCAAAATCTGTATTGAATCTTGAACCACAAGCGATATTATACAAGGACGCAATGCTAAATGCAACATTGTTGCAATTAGCTCACAGATCTTTACTTCAACAACCAAAGATAATTCAGCGGTATTCCATTGAACGTAGCGAAAGGCCTCAGAGATTCTCCGTCTGCACTCAGAATGATAAGAGAGAATTGGAACTCAGGCTTGTCCTGAGAAACAAGCACTACTACTCGTTAATTCTTGAAGCAGTATTATAGCCGCTTTCTTATCCAGGGGCTGGTTATTGTTGCCGCACTTGGGCGATTGAACACAGCTTGGGCAGCCATCCTGACAGGGACATTCCTTAATCAATTTCAAAGTAGCCTGCCAGAGCTCAGCTATGATCTCAA
Organism: Dehalococcoidia bacterium; assembly: GCA_009619075.1. GTDB lineage: Bacteria > Chloroflexota > Dehalococcoidia > GIF9 > AB-539-J10 > 20-14-all-45-10. The sequence goes on along the minus strand of WJOY01000010.1, from coordinate 1,097 downwards.
ATCCCTTCTCAGCAATGCCGATGCCTCCGGGATAGGCATCATAGATAAAGATTTGCGCCTTGCCGGTGTCGGGATGAAAAGGAGTAGAAACACCGCCAATGTCATTTCTATCACAGAGGGCAAATAAGGGAAGTATGCCAATAGCGGCATGCTCACAAGCATGTAAGCCACCATGAAAATCAAGCCCGGTATCAGCTATCCTAGCAATCGCCTTTTGAGGTAAGTCAAACCACAACGCCTTGGTAAAGAAGCTCTGGGGAGGCAAATCAAGCGGCTCCTCGCCAATAACCTCCTCAGTGAACTGCCTTTTCTTTTTAAAGCCGCTCACTGTAGTGGTAACATCAACATCGCCTAGATAGACCTTTACCCCGTGGCAATCTTTCACCCTCACTTTGTTCCTCTCTTGTAAGGAAGAAGAGAATTCATTACATAGAGGATAGGTGAAGGTGGCGACCCTTATGTCAGTGATTTCTTTAGCCTGAGTATAGTAGCCAACAGAAGTCGGCTCTGCCAAAGCAGTATGCCTAGCTAAATCAAGCTCAGTTATGAGATAAGATTCGCCTTGGTGAAGATAGATAGCGCCGGGGTGTATTTGAAAGAAAGCCACGCTGGCTTCCACCGTCTCCAACAAGCAGCCCTGGGAGACATCAATAATGGCATATTGCCCTGATGTTGCCCTTATACTTACATCTTGAGCAGGATACGTCATAGCCGGAGAAGGATACCACCTCTCCTGGCGTTTCCTTAACTTGCCTTCTTGCTCTAATTCAGCTAGTGCAGCGTCAACACCGGCACCAAAGAATTCCTTATCCTCATCACTTAGAGGTTTCTCCCAGGCAGCACAGAGAAGGTGAGGTTTTAAGATATAAGGGTTGTCAGGATTGATTAAGGCATTATCAAAGTTCTTACCAAAGAAGAAATCGGGATTACGCATCAAGTATTGGTCAAGGGGATTATCCTGAGCGATAAGAAAGCTCAAAGAGCTACCCGTGCTTCGCCCACTACGCCCTGCCTGCTGCCAGGCGCTGGCGATGCTCCCAGGGTAGCCGGTAAGCACCGTTGAATCCAAATCACCAATATCTATGCCCAATTCCAAA
>WJOY01000042.1 GCA_009619075.1 Dehalococcoidia bacterium | reverse complement strand
CGAAACGGCAACCAAGACAGGGGTAAAGCTATCAGCTCATGCTCCTTACTTTATCAACTTTAACGCCCATGAGTCAGAAAAGATAAAGACCAGTCAGGAAAGATTACTGCAGACAGCTCGTATCGCCTGGCTATGTGGGGCTGAGAGCATTGTTTTTCACGCTGCTTTTTATCTCGGCGACTCACCTGAAAAAGCCTATAATACGGTAAAAAAACACTTGAGGGAAACGCTGACGCAGCTTAAAGAGGAAAATAATCAAGTGTGGATTAGACCTGAAACTATGGGTAAGCACAGTCAGTTCGGAACCGTAGAAGAAATACTCAACTTATGCACTGAAGTAGAAGGATTAGGCATCTGTATAGACTTTGCTCACTGGCATGCTCGAACCGGAGGCTTCAATTCTTACCGTGAGTTTACTTCTATTCTACTACAAATCGAAGAGAAATTAGGCCGAGCTGCCTTGGATAATATGCATATTCACGTTTCTGGTATAGCTTATGGGGGAAAGGGAGAAATAAAGCATCTAAACCTAAAAGAGTCAGATTTTCAGTATACTGAACTCCTTAAAGCATTAAGAGATTATGATGTCAAGGGCATTGTTATCTGTGAAAGCCCCAACCTGGAAGAGGATGCTCTGCTTCTACAAGCAACCTACAATACCCTGCTGAAAACTGGCTAATACCAATCGTCTTGAATCGCCTTTATCTAAATTGGAGGTCATTTGTTAATCTGGCTTCTTCAAACTCCTCTTGATAAACGATTACTGGATTTAGTTTCCTATTTACTGCAGTCTCTGGTATAATATAGGTGGATTTGTTTGAGAGTTAATTACTGTTTGGGGTGAGGGATGAAACTGAGTTGGAAGAGTTTAATATATATAGCCATTATACTCGCTGGGATAGCTTTTTTCTTTCAACTACTATTTGCGCCTGGAGAAGCTACTGAAATCAGCTTAGACGAAGCTATAACTATGTCGCAAGGAAATAGGATTAAGGAGCTTGTAATAGACGAGGATATGCTGCTTATTACTACTGTTGATGGTACAGAGCTAAGGGCAATTATAGGCTACCTTAATTATATTGACCTCCAAGAACTTGGGCTCAATCTTACAGGGGTAGATTATAAGGTAAAACCATCAGGATTTGAGTGGGGTGGATTGCTGATTAGCTTTCTTCCCCTTATATTCATTGGCGGTTTGTTGTTCTTTCTATTTCGCCGGGCACAGGGAGCTAATAGGCAGGCTATGAGTTTTGGTCGTAGCCGAGCCCGATTGTTTCCGGCTAATACACCAACAGTAACCTTTGACGATGTAGCCGGGATAGAGGAAGCCAAGCAAGAGGTGCATGAAGTAGTAGATTTCCTCAAATCGCGTGAGAAGTTCCAGGCTTTGGGGGCACGCATTCCGAAAGGCATGCTACTGGTAGGTCCACCGGGTACAGGAAAGACGCTATTGGCTCGGGCAATAGCTGGTGAAGCCGGAGTACCCTTCTTCTCCATCAGTGGTAGTGAATTTGTAGAAATGTTTGTCGGTGTCGGTGCCTCCAGGGTGCGTGACCTCTTTGAGCAGGCTAAACGCAATACCCCATGTATTATCTTCATTGATGAGATTGATGCTGTAGGTCGTCATCGTGGCGCTGGGCTAGGCGGCGGCCATGACGAGAGAGAGCAAACCCTCAACCAGATTCTGGTGGAGATGGATGGCTTTGACACCAACACCAGCGTAATTATTCTGGCGGCTACTAACCGGCCGGATATACTTGACCCGGCCTTGCTTCGCCCCGGTCGCTTTGACCGGCGAATAATCCTTGACCGACCGGATATTAACGGTCGCACTGCAATCCTTAAGATTCACACCAATGGTAAACCACTGGATGAATCGGTCGATTTGGAGGTGCTGGCTAAACAGACAGCCGGTTTTAGTGGTGCTGACCTGGCCAACTTGGTCAATGAGGCAGCTATTCTGGCTGCCAGGCGAGATAAGAAAACTATTGAGATGCCGGAGCTTGAAGAGTCCATAGACCGGGTGATTGCTGGTCCAGAAAGAAAGAGTCGGAAGATAAGCCCCAAGGAAAAGGAAATCACCGCTTATCACGAGGCAGGACACGCCCTGGTCGCTAAAATGCTACCCAATGCTGATTCGCCACATAAAATTTCTGTAGTGGCTCGTGGGATGTCTCTCGGTCATACTCGGCTTTTACCTACCGAAGACCGATACCTGACAACACGTTCTCAACTTAAGGATAGGTTAGCCACCCTTCTGGGCGGCCTGACCGCCGAAGAACTAATCTTCAAAGAAAGGACATCAGGGGCTCATGAGGATATTGGGCTAGCGACCAAGATTGCTCACAGCATGGTAACTGACCTAGGCATGAGCGACAAACTGGGACCACGAACCTTTGGTGACAAGCAGGAGATGGTCTTCCTCGGTCGTGAAATCGCTGAGCAAAAGGACTACGGTGACAAGGTAGCCGACACCATTGATGAAGAAGTCAACAAGATTATCCAGAGCGCTCATAGAGTAGCCAGGAGGGTTCTGACCGAAAATAAGCTAAAACTAAAGCACATTGCGGAAGAGCTTATTGACAAAGAGACCTTAGAGGGTGATGAACTCGAAGCACTGTTTGGTGAACTGGCCGCGGCCGATGTACCACAAGCCACAGCTACCCCCGCTCCCGCACCAGCAAAGGCTAAGACTAAAACCAAGCCTGTCTCCAAGAAGACCAGAGTCTCCCCCCGGCTTTTCCCGAAACAAGCCCCGGCCTCCACATAATCAGGGGTGAATCAGGCTCCCCAAAGCCCTCTGGTAGGAGAGGCCGTTATCTAAATGATGGGTAGAGAGTGATATTAGCGTGATTGAGATTACAGAAAGGCCTATTTCCCCTGAGCTTGTAGTTAATAAAATTAAAACTGATAGTAGTGGTTGTGTGGTTACCTATGTCGGGTTGATTCGTAAGTACTCTCAAGGCAAGCCGGTTCTTTCGGTAGAATATAAAGATTCTGAAGGAACTGCCGAAAATGAGTTGCAGGAGATAGCCAGCGAAATCAGACAAAAATGGCAAATAAATAATCTAGCTATATGCCACCGAATAGGCAAACTAGAAGTGGGTGATATTAATCTGGTTGTTGCCATAGCCTCTGCCCACCGTCAGGAGGGCTTTGCCGCCTGCCAGTATGCTATCGACCAGTTCAAGCAAAAGCTACCTACACAGAAAAAGGAAACTTATGAGGATGGTAGCACTTTAGTTACGGCAGAGTAGTTAAAGCAGACACTGCTATCTTTTTCGCTCTATTACGTAATCGGCTAAATTTATTAACGACTGGCGACTGGCATTCTCAGGTAACAGGTTAAGATTGCGGCAAGCCTTGGCGCAATAATCTGAGGCGATTGTATAGCATTCTTGGATGATTGACGAGTTATGAACTAATTCTATTGCCAGCTTTATATTTTTCTGCCTATCCCTATTTTGAAATAATTCCTTTACTGGATTATTCTCAGGATAACGTTCCAAAAGCAGCATTGCTGGCAGGGTAAGGGTGCCCTGAGCTAAATCTGAGCCTATGGGCTTACCTATTTCCTCCTCGGTGCCAATAAAGTCCATAATATCATCCACAATTTGAAAGGCAATACCAAGGTTATAGCCATACTCTTTTAGAGCCTTGACCGACTTTCCCGGAGCTTGACTCAAAATAGCCCCTGACTCTGTAGCTAAAGAGAATAGAGAGGCGGTTTTACTGATAATCCGGTGCAAGTAGTGCTGTCGAGTTTGCTCCAGATTAAAAGCATCAAAGCTCTGAGCTAACTCTCCGCTAGTAATAGTCATAAGGGTTTGGGAGAATAGCTTTATTACCTGCAGATTCTGAGTAGTAGCCGTCAGCTCTCCTGCCTTAGCAAATAGGTAGTCCCCCAGGAGTATTGCCTTATCATCATCCCACACCTTGTTAATCGTTGGCCTACCCCGGCGAACCGAAGAGTTGTCAATAGCATCATCATGAACCAGGGTAGCGGTATGCATAATCTCAACGGCTGTAGCCATCGGCAGCAGGCAATCAAGGTTGTAGTTATAGGACTTGCCCGATAGTAGAGTAAGCGCCGGACGAATCCTCTTGCCTCTACCCTTTAAGCTATAGGTTAACAACTCAGCTAACTTGCCACTATCCCTTAGGTCATGGGCTAATTGCTTAGGCAGCCAGGAGAGGTCAGCCTGACTCACTGACTTCATCATATCTTCTACCTTAGCTAAATCTTGCTGGATGGGTTCATAAATTTTACTTAGCGGCAAGATTCCCCCTTTCTCAACTACTAGGTAAATCAATGTGATATACGAATCTACTGGAAATGGACATGCTCCAATCGACTGGTTTCCTCATCTGCCAAGCCTTCATCCAATTTGGAAAACAGGGGCTCAGGGGGAAGTAACCTTTGCCCCGCTGATGGAAAGCGTAACTGCCAGCCATCGTCCTCTACACTGTCCTTAAAACCGAGGAACTCGTGCAACCTCTGCGAGCTAAAGGGTAGAAAGGGATACAGCACTGTTCTAAGGCAGGAGAGCACTGAAATCGCCACATATAAAGCCGTGGCCGAAGCTTGCCTGTCCTGCTTTATTGTTTTCCAGGGAGATTTCTCATCTAGGTAGCGATTAGCCTCCTGAGCCAGGGACATAGCCGACCGTATTGCTTCCCTAAAATGGCAATGGTAAAGAAGCCCATCCATTGTGCTAAGTGTATCCTTGGCCCTATTGAGTAAAGCCTGACTACGGATATCAAGTTCTCCAGGCACTGGCACACAGCCATCAAAGCTACGATAGACGAAGGCAAGCACCCGATGAACTAAGTTTCCATAAGTAGCCACCAGCTCATTATTGTTACGGCGAATGAACTCACGCCATGAAAAATCACTATCTCCTGTTTCTGGCATATTTATGGATAACAGGTAGCGCAAGGGGTCAGGGTCATAACGGGAGAGATAATCAGGTAGCCAGACTGCCCAATTGCGACTGGTAGAAAGTTGCCTGCCTTCAATAGTTAAGAACTCGTTAGCCGGCACATCGTAAGGAAGATTCAGCTCACCATAGCCCATCAGCATCGCTGGCCAGATAATGGTATGAAAGATAATATTATCCTTACCGATAAAATAATAGCTCTTTACATCACCCTGCCAGAAAGAGCGCCACTCCTCCTCACTCCCTCTGGACTTAGCCCACTCCTTGGTCGCTGAAAGGTAACCGATGACAGCCTCAAACCACACATAGAGACACTTGCCCTCAAAGCTGTCAAGGGGCACTGGTATTCCCCAATTTATATCGCGGGTAATAGCCCTATCCTTCAGTCCCTCTTCTAAATAGCGTGTAGTGAAGTTAAGGACATCCTGTCGCCAATGGGTCTGCTGTTTCACCCAGGCCAAAAGCCTATCCTCAAAGGCGGTAAGTTTAAGGAAAAAATGCTCCGAATCCTTAAACTGGGGGGTAGTTCCACAGTGGCGACAATGAGGATCAATCAGCTCAACAGGATTTATAGGCTTGCCACACTCATCACACTGGTCACCTCGCGCTCCGGAAGAGTTACAGTATGGGCAGGTGCCCTCAATATAGCGGTCAGGCAAAAAACGCTGGCAATGAGGACAAAGGGGCTGTAACACTATAGACTTATAAATATAGCCTCTATCAAGAAGGGTGAGGAAAATATCGCATGACACCTCAGCATGGTTGGCAGTGCCGGTATTAGTAAATAAATCAAAGGAAATACCTAACTTCTGCCACGAATCAAGGAACTGTTGATGATACTTGCTGGCTATTTCGGCAGGCGTCTTCCCCTCTTGCTCAGCCTTAATGGTTATCGGTGTGCCATGCTGGTCTGAACCCGATACCATCAATACCTCATTCCCCTTGGTGCGGTGGTAGCGGGCAAATATGTCTGGTGGTAAATATGCCCCAGCAATATGACCTAGATGTAGTGGACCATCGGCATAAGGCCAAGCTACCCCAATAAAGATTCTCTCGCTCATAATCTATTCCCTAACTGATGCTTTACTCGATAAAGAAGGTCAGCACCTCCTCCCCCTTTTTCTCCTCTTTGTAGCCAGCGTACCCCTTTTTCAGACAGCAATCAACGCATAAACGCAATATAACTCCTTTTTTTCTCCCTTCAGTAATCAGATAACGCTCAGAATGCGGTATAATGCGGTGACAATCATCACACTGGACTTCTCCTAAAGATATACACCCCTGTCGCATTATTAAATTCTCCTCAAAGCTTTAATATAAATTTTATAGCCTGAGCCAGGCCCGATACAGCTCTTTCTTTGACAAACCCGTTTCTCCAGCCACTTTGGCTATTGCCTCTTTAGCCGCCACCCCAGACAGACGCATATGATGTAACTGTCTCTCAATATCTTCGGTCAATTGTGGCTTATCCCTCTCCTTCTTGCCCTCAATAACTAGGGTAAACTCACCCCTTGGCTCAGTGAAGTGTTCTATTGCCTGGCTTATCGTTCCCCTGAAAACTTCTTCATAAATCTTGGTAAGCTCACGACAAACAGCTACTCTTCTATCTCCAAGAACAAGTAATATATCGTTCAGCGCAGCTATTAGACGGTGAGGAGATTCCAGGGCGACAATAGTGCCCTGTTCATCAGCGATGGATTCCAGAAGACGGCGTCGGGCACCAACCTTACGCGGCAAAAAGCCAATATAGCTAAACCTATCCGTAGGCAGCCCGGAGATAACAAGTGCGGTTATAACAACCGAAGGTCCCGGAATGGGAACAACCGAGATGCCTCGCTGGTTAGCCGCCACAATTAGTTCATAGCCAGGGTCAGATATGCCTGGCATCCCAGCATTAGAAACCAGAGCTACATCCTCACCTTCAAGGCGATTTAGAATATAACCCAGTTTAGTCCACTTATTGTGCTCATGATAACTCGTCACCGGCGTCTTAATATCGTAAGTAGTAAGAAGTCGTTTCGTCTTGCGTGTATCCTCAGCGGCAATAAGCTGCACTTCACGCAGGGTACGGAGGGCACGCAAGGAAATGTCATCTAAATTACCAATGGGAGTAGCCACAACATAAAGGGTAGGCATTACCTTTTATCTTCTCTAGTTTGCTATTATAGCCTATTCTTCACCATTCGTCTACATTAGTTAAAATTTCTTGACTTAACTTTCTGTCTTTGATATAGTTTTCGTTTAAGAAGGGGGGGCAAAATGGCTACTCCACAATTTAAAGAACTTCGGCGTTCCTATGGTTTTGATGAAGTGGCCATAGTGCCTGGAGATGTAACCATCAATCCTGACCAGACAAACATTGATTTTAAGATAGGGAACTTTACCTTCTCCATTCCCATCATAGCCTCAGCAATGGATGCAGTGACCGATGTTAATTTCGCTACTCTGATAAGCCAGCTAGGTGGGCTTGCTGTTCTTAATTTGGAAGGAATACAGACTCGGTATGATAATCCTCAAGAGATACTGGCTGAGATTGCTCAAGTATCTGATGCTGAAATCACCCCCCTTCTCCAAAAAGCCTATTCTCAACCGATTAAGGAAAATATCATTGGTGAACGAATACAAGCAATTAAACAATCAGGGGCGGTATGTGCTGTTTCAGCGCTACCAGCTAATACTAAACGCTTTGCTCCAATAGCTACTGAAGCTAAGGCTGATATTCTCGTCGTCCAGTCCACAGTTACCACTGCCCGTCATACCTCCAGGAGTCTTCGCGGGCTTATCTTTCCTGAGCTTTGTCAGTCTGTAGCGATGCCTATTATTGTCGGCAACTGCGTAAGCTATAGTGCCTGTTTAGACCTTATGAGAACGGGAATCTCTGGGGTTTTGGTAGGTGTAGGACCGGGGGCGGCTTGCACTACTAGGGAAGTCCTTGGTGTTGGTGTCCCCCAGATAACAGCCACCATAGATTGTGCTGCGGCTAGAGATAAATACCTAGGTGAGTCCGGCAGATATGTACCGGTGATTACCGACGGTGGCTTTCGTAAGGGTGGAGATTTGTGCAAAGCCATTGCTGCCGGTGCTGATGCTGTAATGATAGGTTCTATATTTGCTCAAGCTAAAGAGGCACCGGGGCTTGGCTACCACTGGGGTATGTCCCAACCACACCCGGCACTCCCCAGGGGGACCCGAATAAAAGTTGGTACCACGGGCACACTGGAGCAGATTCTCTTCGGTCCTGCTTCGGTTACCGATGGCAGCCAGAACCTTATTGGGGCTCTCCGTAGTGCAATGGGCGTCTGTGGTGCCTCCACCGTTCAAGAAATGCACAACGCTCAGATGGTAATTGCTCCAGCTATCACTACCGAAGGAAAATCATGGCAACTGTCAGCTACATAGAGAAGTAGTTCCAGGGCATGACATAAAATGCAAACAGCTCATTTCACTCTTCATCTTCAGATACTATGCCTGTCTCTCTGCTGATATAAGGTAGCAAAACTTCTGCCTTTTTCCGCTTGCGTTGTGATGGGAAGACTAACTTATCAATCGTCTGACGTAATTCCTTTAATCTCTCCACAGGCTGCCCAGCTCCTACTTTTATTACCACACCATCCACCCCCGCTTCCCATAGAGCCTGAAGCTCGTTGGCGGTTACATTTGATGGTATAGAGGCTAGCAAGTGTTTGGTCAACAAATCGGCAAAGCACTGAAAGAGCATAAGGTGGTGCCAGGTAAGAAAATACTCCCCCTCCTGCTCGCCAGCAATGAGCACAGCATCTATAGACAATTCATTAACTGCCCTTAACAAACCCTCACTAAGCGATGGCTCTACCTCTAAAATCTTGCCTATTTCATCATTTTGAAGTAGTGCCAGGGGTGTATTAGCTGCTGGAAAAACCACAAAATCGCAGCCAGCCTTCACCATCTGTTTTATTCCGCCCTTGTCAATATTTCTTAGCCATCCACCCCAGGGAATATCCGGCGCAGCTTGAGACATTTCTCCAAGAGTTTTAGCCCCTGAACTCAATTTAGGAATACGCAGCAGCCCAGCGTCGGCCCCAGCCACATAATCAGCCAAACCACCAACACTAGCCTCAGCCAGACTGGCAATGAGTAATATCTTCGGTTTCAGCGAGACCGGTTGTGCCCTCCTAAACCCCATAGACTGGGGCACAACCCGTGAAACCTGATTTAGCTTATCTATAAATCGGCTCATCTACCCTCCACAGAGTTAGCGGTGAGGAAATTATAGGGGAAATTCAGGGGAAATTCAACGCAATGTGCTTAAGACTGCCCAATAGCCAGGGCACCGGTCTCATACTCATTGAGATTTTAATGAAAATTAAACACCATTTTTATGAGCTATTAATCTTGTTGCCCTAGAATGAAAGAGTGAATATGGACAACTTAAATGGATGGGATTAATAACCCATGACTAATGTTACTAATGAGCTATTTGTTACTCCTAGAGATTA
>WJOY01000039.1 GCA_009619075.1 Dehalococcoidia bacterium | reverse complement strand
CTGCCGAAGGTAATGGACCGGTTAATGCACTTGACCAGGCTTTACGCAAAGCTTTGATTCAATTCTATCCTGACTTGACTGCTGTAGAGCTCACTGACTACAAAGTGCGCATTCTTGAAGAAACCGCTGGCACTGCCTCTCAAGTGCGAGTGCTGCTTGAATCCAGCGACGGCAGAGAGCACTGGAGAACTGTAGGCAGTTCAACTAATATCATTGAAGCCAGCTGGCTCGCTTTGGCGGATAGCATAGAATACTGGCTAGTAAAGCAGGCAGGAAAGGCAAAAAGCTGATTAAATCTAATCGCAGTCATAGCTGCTGCAAACTAGGTACTACCGAAAAGTATTGGGTAAATCAGGTGAATCGATGAAGGCATCAATAAGAATCAGCAAGAATCAGCAAGACTTTTGATGACAGGATAAAAGTTACCTTCTCCTATAATTCGTCTTATATTGCCAAAATAAAGACTATCAATGGATACCGATGGCACCCTGAAGAGAAGTATTGGAGCTTTCCATCCAGCGATGGTATTTTAGAGAAAATATTATCTGTTTTTGATGGGGAAAGAAGCGAAATCGATCCCACTCTTCGAACAAGCGAGGAATTGGTTGCAAGAAAATACAGCCCAAAGACGGTAAAGCCTTACATCCATTACAACAAGGATTTCCTAGGGTTTTCAAGCAAGATGCCCAGGGAAATCACTCAGAAAGACACAAGAGATTATCTGGTTTACCTTGCTGAACAAAAGCAAGCATCCACATCGAGTTTGAACATTATTATCAATGCCTTGAAGTTCTATTATGGGGAAATCTTGAAACGGAACTTTGTGTATGAGATAAAAAGGCCTAAGAAAGACAAGAAACTGCCTGTTGTTTTGATACGAAGGTATTTGAAAGAATATAAGCCAGATAATTGGCTGTTTCCAGGGGCTAATCCAGGAAGGCATATAACTATAAGGACAGCGCAAGCTGTATTCGAGCATGCTTGTGAGACCACTGGAATTCAAAAGGATGTAACTATTCACTCTTTAAGACATAGCTTTGCCACCCATCTTTTGGAGAATGGAGTGGATTTAAGGTATATCCAAGAGTTGTTGGGACATGGCAGTAGCAAGACGGCCGAAATCTATACTCATGTTAGTAACAGAGATTTAACTAAGATAAAAAGCCCGTTAGATACCCTACCCATCCAAGCAAATGGATCGAAGAAATGAAGGTGTGCAATTTCAGAAAACCAAACGAAACGCCCAAAGGAAACATAGCCCAATTACTTCGTATATACTCCAAAATTAGTGATATAGACGAAGTACTGCAGATATGAACAAGTTATGTGCAAGGCAGAGCGCAGAATTACATGTTATTATTCTTAGGAGGTTTAGATATGCCAAGAAATTACTCTTCAAAAAAAGAATTACCGGTAGCATTACGATTTATTATTAAACCTTTTCAGTTCATAGTTTTTTTAATCATTCAATTACCTCTCTTGCCTTTAACAATATTCGGATATATTTTCATAGTTGTAAAAGCCATGATTTATACCAAAAAACATGGTGTATCAGCTACAGCCACAAACCCTTTATCTTCTCGTTGGTTTTTACATATATTTGGATTACGCAGGGATGAAGCTACTGTAAAGCTGATCTCTTCATTACCCTTTATGTCAGGAGCTGGATTATGGTTGATGATGGGGCCTGCTTTTATTGCAAATCGAATCTGTGGATATTTACCAGGTTTAGCCAGATTACCTGAACCTGAAAAAGCATCATTGATGAGTCTTGTTGGCTGCAGAACAGGATTTTTTGACAAAATGATGGAAAAAAACATTAATAGTATGGATCAGGTTGTCTTTATGGGCGCAGGATTTGACACACGGGCATTCAAGTATTGTAAAGGAAAAAATATTAAAGTCTTTGAACTGGATAAAGAGAGTACCCAAAACTGCAAAATTGAAGCTCTTAAAAAAGCGGGAATTGATTATGAATGGATCACTTTTGTTCCAATAGATTTCAATCAGGAATCATGGGTGGATAAGCTGATCGATTATGGCTTTGACACTTCTAAAAAGGCATTCTTTCTCTGGGAGGGAGTAACTCCTTACCTGGAAGAAGAAAGTGTGAACCAGACTCTAAAAGCAGTCGCAAAATCAAGCGCAAAGGGCAGTGTTATTACCTTTGATTTATATTCAAGGTCAGTTGTAGCAGGAACCGGAGAAGGTTCCTTTATTATGAAATATTATGGAAAACCCCTTTTAAAGATGAGTGGCGAAATTTGGAAATTTGGAATTGATACAACTAAGAATCCTAAAGAGAATGTTGAAACCCTTTTAAAAGAAGCCGGCTTAGCTTTAGGAGAGTTTAGATTGATGGGAAAGACAACAGAAAAAGAAAAGCCATTTGGAGGTTTAGTCGAAGCTGTAAAAATATAATACAATTCTCGCCTATGCCATCCATGACTCCGGGGGAAGTGGAGGGCAGGGAATTTATTATAAAAGTGCGCTCTACTCAGCACATAACAGCGAGTATCCGGCTTCGCTCCGCCCAAATTGCTCCCAATGGTCGCCAACTTCGGGTACTCGCGAAACGTTATATGAAATTCCGAAAAATTATAAGACAAGACTATTGAGTATAGGTATTTAATTATGGATAAAAAAATCATCAGGGAAAAGTTAAGTTGGTTTAGGGGGAATATAATTTCAGATGCAACCGTAATAGAAGGAGCTCTTGGTTGGAGGCTAAGGACATATTTTTTTCCTAAAACTAATAGGCAAGCCTCAATTTTCTATTGGTACATTATAAACACATCCCATTTTAGTTTTGATAAAAAGATTTCACTCTACGAGCAAATCCCATATTTTAAAAAATTAAAACAATACCCAAAAGTAAAAAACTCTTTAAGATTTGTTCAACGATTGAGAAATGCAGTAGCACATTGGGAATTAGATGAGAAGATGAGTGATGAAAATGAAATTGTTATTTACAATCCAGTTACACTTGAGAGAGTAAAGTTGGATGATAAATTGATGGAAGAGTTTAAAGAACATGAAAAATTTCTTCTAAAAATCTTTGGTTGGGAACAAACCCTTAGAGAGAAATATGGAATTAGAAGTAAGAAATAACATAAATGGTTGGGTTCGGAACTCTGCGTCGCTTCGCTCCTTGCCTCGCCTTCGGCTCGGTCATATAACAGGTGGATATGCGGCTACGCTATCGCTCCACTAAAACCCCTCCCTTCGGTCAGGGCTTCGCATATCCCCCAGCCGTTAGGCGCAATGCAAATATTTAAATTAGTTGAGGAGTGATTATGAAAGCAATCAAAACAGGTTTCGGTGTTTCTTGGGCGAGAGCTACAGGAATGTTATATCCGAAAGAAAAGCGACTTTTTGAAGATCCATATTCTGAAAAATTATTAACACCTTTTTACAAATTTTTTATATTTCTCATGCGTTCACCTAAAATACTTGATTCCATTATGAAATCGAAGGAAAAAAGTTCTCCTGGGTCGATGGGTTGGATGTTTTGCCGCTTTCGTTATATAGATGATGTATTAAAAAATAGTATTACAAAAAAGGAAATTGAAACAGTAGTCAACCTAGGTGCTGGAATGGACTGCCGTGCTTATTATATTCCAAGTATAGAAAGCATAAGTTACTTTGAAGTGGACCATCCATCAGTAATAAAAACGAAAAAAGCAAAAATGGGGAAAATATTAGGAAAGCTTCCAAATCACGTTATTTTTGTTCCTATTGATTTTGAGAAGCAAAGTCTTGATACTGAATTAAAAAAAGCAGGATACAATTTAACCTCTAAGACTCTTTTTATCTGGGAAGGAGTTACACAATATATTTCAAAAGAAGCTAATGATAGTATTATGAAATATGTAGCGCAGGCTGCTCCTGGTAGTAAAATTGTCTTTACCTACATTCTAAAGAGTTTTATTGAGGGTAAAAACATCCATGATGGTATAAAAGTCATGTATAAACATATGCGTAAAAAAATAATCCCCTCTGGATTTATGGCTTGGACCCGACTGATATAGGTGATTATCTTTCAAAATATTCCCTTTCTCTTATTGAAGATATTGGATCAGAGGAGGTTCAGGAACGTTATATGAAATTGGTAAACCTTGATTTAAAAGTATTTGAAATTGAGCGAATAGCTCTGGCTGAGGTAAAAAGATAAAATATAAAAAAAGGTTCTTAATGATTTTTATTATAAAAAAGTGCACAGCGCCTAACAGAGCATATCAGGATGCGCTACACTTCGCCCAAACCGCCTGCGGCGGCTTCGCAAGCCGTTAGACGAAATCTGTTATTAGAAATTTAGGGAGTGCAAGAAACTTTCCGCCTCAGTGCCTGTGCCTATTTAGCTACTAGTTTGGCAAGGGCATTGCGGAATACGATGCATAGGTCACCAGCAAAGCATTAAATAGCAGCAGTGGTAAAGACAGCCAGGCTATGAGGCAAAACTGAATGGAGAACGAGCGATTTTACTCCCTACAGCGGGTTGCCAATGGGCATGATGTACAAAGGCTTAATCTGTTCTTCCACTCCTAGAACTTTCCTTACTTCCTCATCATCAAATGCACCGACTTCCACTGTGGCCAAGCCCAGAGCTACAGCTTGAAGGTGGATGTTTTCCCCGACATGCCCTACTTCCATGTGAACATATCTTTCCCCGCGCCGGCCATATCTATAGGAGGTCCTGGGATAAAGGGCACAGATAACGATATCCAGTGGGGCATTGGCAATGAATCCCTCATCCAGAGCTGCCCTAGCTAGCTCTTTCCTTAAGTCCCCTGGCTGATGCAAAACCAGTGAATGACTATCCACATCGTAGTGGTAAATGCCAGCTTGTAGCTCCTCTTTAGGTTGCTTCGCTTCGCTCGCAATGACACCTTGTTTGCCAATAAAAGCAAAAATTTCCAGAGGATATGTAGCTCCAGCGCTGGGTGCTGCTCTAAGTCTACCGGCCCCGGTAATACCCTGAGCTGACCAGAGAATCTGAGATAACTGAGAAGGTGTTAATGATTCTGAGCGATATCTTCGAACTGATCTACGGCTAGCTATAGCTTCTTCCAGCGACATCTTACCTTTTAACTGAGGGGGTGGAAGCTTTATTACAAGCTGGGGATTGCTTCGCTTCGCTCGCAATGACATGTTGCTCTAGCCTTTAATAACGCCTAGGGGAACGGCCACGGCTACTTTGTTACAAATACCGGCTTGGTGGCAGACCTCTATCACTTCAGTGACATCCTTATAAGCCTGAGATGCTTCCTCAGCTAGGGAAGGTATGTTCCCTGTCTTAATAGTGATGCCCCTGCTCTTCAAATCTTGAGCTACATCCTTACCTCTCAAGCTTCGCCTAGCGGCATGGCGACTTAGCATTCTGCCAGCACCATGACAGGTAGAGCCAAAGCTTTCCTCCATAGCCTTCTGGGTGCCCACAGCAATGAAAGAGCAACGCCCCATATCTCCTGGGATAAGCACAGGCTGCCCTATCTCCTTGTATTTCTGAGGAATGTCCTTATGGTTAGGTGGGAAAGCTCTGGTGGCGCCTTTGCGATGTACACAAACCTTGAGTTTCTGCCCATTTACCATATGTTCCTCTATCTTGGCGATGTTGTGCGCCACATCGTAAATCTGCTTCATGCCAAGTTCCTCAGGACTTTTACCGAAGACTTTAGAAAAACTTTCCCTAAACCAGTGAGTAATACATTGTCGGTTACACCAGGCATAATTGGCAGCGCATGCCATGGCAGCTAAATAGTCTCTACCTTCCTTTGATTCTATCGGGACACAAGCAAGCTGGCGATCAGGAAGTTTTATTCCATATTTCGATACCGCCCCTTCCATCACCCTCAGATAGTCAGTGCATACCTGATGACCAAAGCCTCGGGAGCCGGTGTGAATTAGAACCAATACTTGGCCTATTTGGTTAATACCCATGACGTTAGCTATGTTAGGGTCAAAGATCTCCTTCACTACCTGAACCTCGAGGAAATGATTTCCTGAGCCTAATGTGCCCGCTTGAGGCATACCCCGCTTTATGGCTTTATCGCTTATCTTACTCGGATCAGCTCCCTTCAGGCATCCGCCTTCTTCAGTGGCATCTAAGTCTTCCTCGGAACCGAAGCCACGCTTTACTGCCCAGCGGGCCCCTCCAGCCATCAATTCATTCATTTCTTTTCGGCTTACCTTTATTTTTCCCTCAGAGCCCAAACCAGAGGGCACATTAGCGAATAGTCGGTTAACGAGCTGGTCGATCTTAGGCCTTACTTCAGCTTCATTAAGATTGGTACGTAACAACCTTACCCCGCAGTTTATGTCATAACCCACTCCGCCAGGGGAAATTACGCCGTCCTTAACACTCATGGCAGCAACTCCACCTATAGGGAAACCGTAACCCCAGTGGATGTCTGGCATAGCAAAGGAGAATTTAATTATGCCGGGAAGAAAGGCAACATTGGCGACTTGCTCTGGTGTTTGTTCCTCACGTATGGACTCTAGCAGCTCTTTACTAGCATAGATTAACCCGGGAACACGCATGCCATCTTTGTAGCTCTGAGGAATTTCCCAATGATAATCGTCTATCTTAACAAGTTGTCCTTGCCATTGTGGCATGTCTTAACTCCTTAAACATCAAAGATTATTTGAACTTCATAACCGCGGTTATTCCTGTTTATCTTTAACATATGATATGTAGCTGCTTTTATTCCTGTCTTTATCTTGTGCTTTAGAGGGTCAAAATCTTCCCCATAGCAAGTAGCTTTAAGCTGATTGTTAGTCAAACTCTCGATATGGAATCTCCTAAACAAAACGTGCTCAGCATCAAAGAGGTAAATAAGCTCATTAAGCCATTCTACTAGTAAGCTATCTTTGTCTTCACTCACTATCTCTACGTGGCGCCGCAATTCCTCATTAACACTTCCGACCTCCGTGATCAAGCTAAACAAGGCTAAAGCAGCATTGGAAAAGAGCTGCTTAATATTAGCTCCATAAGCAATAATGCCTACGTCAGCAGTATGATCAGTGATTTCAAAAGCCTTCTCAATCATCTTAGCCCATATTATGTGGCAAGGGTAACTCTATTATATCACGTACTATAATTCTCGCCATCTTGAAGACCGTTTATTTTATTATCCTGAGGTGAAGCTCTGGCCCTTCGCTTTCCTGTCATTCTGAGGGAGAGAAGCGACCGAAGAATCGCACTCAGGGTAAACTCCGCAAGGAGGCAGCGAAAAACGCGGAATGACAGGTAGGTGTTGTGGAATGACCGTCTATTGTGAAGATTTGAACTTCCTATATATGTCTGCTACAATCGGTCAAAAGGGGCGGTTAGCTCAGCGGTTAGAGCGCTGCGTTGACATCGCAGAGGTCACTGGTTCAAATCCAGTATCGCCCATATTTGGCAAACATGATAATATAAATATATGAGAGTGAATTAGGGGGTTAGTTATTTTGTAGTGGGGAGCATTTCCTCTCAATTGATTAGTGGATGCTGATAAAAAGGGCTAAGACATCGGAAGGTAAAAGCTAACAGCTTGTCACGTCTTAAATTTCCAATGGGATTTAATTTTATAAAACCTCTCGTTTTAGGCATGAGCCTTTTTATTTAGTTACAGGGTAAGAGCTTAATAATAATGAATAGAGAAGAGAGATTGGAAAGGATGCGTCACTCTGCCGCTCACATCATGGCCGAGGCCGTGCAATCCCTTTTCCCCGGGGCCAAATTTGGCATTGGGCCAGCTATTGAAAATGGCTTTTATTATGATTTTGAGCTACCACGTCCGTTAACACAAGAAGACATGCCCATAATTGAAAGCAAAATGAAGGAGATTATTGATGCTGATTTGCCTTTCATCAGAGAGGAGGTAAGCAAGGAGAAAGCACGTCTCCTTTTTGCCACCCAACCTTATAAACTGGAGCTTATTAATGGACTCCCCGATGCTATAGTAGCTATCTATAAGCAAGGTTCTTTTACCGATTTATGCCGTGGCCCCCATATAGCTTCTACAGGGGAAGTGAAAACGTTTAAGCTTACTCATATCGCCGGAGCATATTGGCGTGGCGATGAGAGACAACCCATGTTGCAGAGAATTTATGGTGTAGCTTTTGATAGCCAAGCAAAGCTTGAGGATTATTTATTGCGCCAGGCTGAAGCTGCCAAACGAGACCATAGGAAGCTAGGCAAAGAACTCGACCTTTTCAGTATTCACGAGGAAATTGGCCCTGGTTTAATTTGTTGGCACCCTAAAGGTGCTTTAATTCGGCGGATTATTGAGGATTTTTGGAAGGCGGAACATATTAAGCAAGGCTACGATATTGTCTATACTCCTCATATTGCCAAGTTAGATTTGTGGAAAACCAGCGGGCACTGGGAATTTTATCGGGATTACTTATATTCACCAATGGAAGTAGAAGGACAACAATACATAATAAAGCCGATGAATTGCTTGGGGCATATCATGATTTATAAAAGTCAACTGCGTAGCTATCGCGATTTACCTCTGAGGTATGCCGAATTAGGCACGGTATATAGGTATGAGCGCACCGGGGTGCTACATGGCTTAGCTAGAGTAAGGGGATTCACTCAAGACGACGCTCACATTTTCTGCCGCCTTGACCAAACTGAAGCAGAAGTAATGGGAGTTGTAGAACTAGCAAAGTTTATGATGTCCACTTTCGGCTTTGGTGATTATGAATTGCTATTATCCACACGTCCGGAGAAATATGCTGGGACTATTGAAATGTGGGAGGGAGCTACAGAATCTTTAAGACGGGTCTTAGAAAAACTTAAATTGCCCTACAAACTGGATCCTGGCGAAGGAGTTTTTTACGGACCTAAGATTGATATTAAACTTAGAGATGCTTTAGGACATGCTTGGCAAGGCCCTACCATTCAGGTCGATTTCAATTTGCCACAACGATTTAATGTTTGTTACATTGGTGCTGATGGCTTAGAACACAATGTAACAATGATACATCGCACTGTTTTAGGAAGCATGGAACGCTTCTTAGCTTGTCTTATTGAGCATTATGGTGGTGCTTTTCCTGTGTGGCTATCACCGGTTCAGGCTGTAATAATTCCTATAGCGGATCGTCATATTGATTATGCTCACCAAGTGGGAAATGAGCTTAAAAAAGAGGGTATTCGCACTCATGTTGACGACCGCTCAGAGAGAATGAACTTGAAAATAAGGGAAGCCCAACTAAATAAGATACCATACATGATTATAGTTGGTGATAATGAGGTAGCTTCGTCCAATGTGTCGCTTCGCTTAAGGAGTGGTGAGGACATAGGCGCGCAAACTATTTCACAGGTCAAGGCAAAGATAAGAGGAGATATAGAGGCTAAGCGCTAAATTACTTTAGAGGTGGAAAAGATATAGTTAAACATTTACGGATTAATAGGCAAATTAGGGTCAAAGAAGTTCGACTTATAGGAGAGGAAGGAGAACAGCTGGGCATACAACCTCTGCAGCAAGCATTGCAGCTTGCCCATGACCATGGTCTTGATTTAGTTGAAGTATCACCAACGGTCATTCCACCGGTATGTCGGCTTCTTGATTATGGAAAGTATAAATATGAACAATCGAAAAAAGAACGGAAAGTAAAAAGGAGTCAAAAAATTGGCTTGCTTAGAGAAGTTCGTTTTAGACCAAAAATTGAGGAACATGATTTACAAGCGAAGATTAGAACAATAAGAAAATTGCTGGAGGAAGGTAGTAAAGTAAGGGTATCGGTGAGGTTTAGAGGACGTGAGGTTATTTATCCAGAATTAGGTTGGAAGGTGCTACAGAAGGTAGCCGAAGCCTTAAAAGAAGAAGCAGTAGCAAGCGACCGTCTTGTTAAGGATGCAAGGCGTATAGCTTTAATCCTTTTGCCTTCTCCGGCGAAAAAATCTACGGTGGTGAAATCAGATGCCAAAACTTAAGACTCATAAAGGAGTGAAGGGACGCTTTCACATAACAGGTAGTGGCAAGCTCATGCGGACTAAGTGTGGCAAAAGCCACTTAAGACGGAAAAAAGCTCCTCGAACCAAGCGTCTTTATGACGAGCTTATGTCAGTCTCTTCGGCAGATAAAAAGCGAGTAGGAAGACTTTTGCCTTATAAATAGCATAAAGGAGGTTAAAAAATGAATTGGGCCCTTCTAATTCCTATCTTGGCAATAGTCCTTGGTATATCTTGTGGTGGCTGGGCAATTTATTGGGAGCATAAGAAAGATATGGCTTTAATAGAGAAGGGGCTATACCAGCCAAAGCAACCAAAACCACTAGGCCCTCCTGGTTGGGGATTCTTGCTCACAGGCTCGGTAGTAACCGGGATAGGTATAGCTCTTATAATCAGTGCTTTTGCTTTCCGGATAGGCAAGGCAACCGGTATCCCCGGATTTGTTTTTTTATTCATTGGCATTGCATTGATAGTGGTTTACTCTATCGCCAGAGGGAAAAAGGTAACTTCTGAAAATAAAGCTGAGGGAGGATGATCTTGCCACGAGCTAAAAGCGGGAAAGTCACTCATAGGCGCCATAAAAAGGCACTTGAATTAACCAAGGGCCATTATGGTGCCAGGCATGCCTTATATCGCACAGCTCATGAATCTATGCTTCATGGCCTAGATTATGCCTATTGCCACCGTCGGGAGCGAAAAGGCGATTTCAGGCGATTATGGATTGCCCGTATCAATGCCGCAGCACGAGCTCAAGGGCTCTCCTACAGTCAGTTTATGGCTAGCTTAAAGAAATCAAACAGGGAAATAAACCGCAAGATGCTAGCTGAGATGGCAGTTAAGGATCCTGAAGGCTTGGCTAAATTAATGGCTTCTGTTTCATCTGAAAACACAAATGCTCAAGCAACTTAAGGAACTTCGCCGAGAGGCTCTTAGTGAATTAAACCAAGTTAACGAACTTAGGGAACTCAACTCATGGCGAGTTCACCACTTGGGCAAGAAAAGCAAGTTAACTCAAATTTTGCGTTCTTTGGCTACCCTACCTCTAGAGGAGCGAAAAAAAGTAGGCGCCCAAGCTAATGAAATCAAGAGAGCTTTAGAATCGGGCCTAGTTGAAAAGAAAAAGTTTCTAGAAGAAATCCACCTGGCTACTTCCTTAGAGCGCGAAGGATTAGATGTTACTTTGCCTGGTCGGCCTGTCCCCATAGGACGACTTCACCCCATCCCCCAAGTACTGGAAGAAATTTGTGATGTTTTCAAGAACATGGGTTTTCAAGTTTTTGAGGGGCCTGATGTTGAGTGGGATTATTATAACTTTGAGGCTCTAAATATCCCTCAATGGCACCCGGCACGGGATATGTTCGCCACTTTGTGGGTAGATCCCGAGATGGATAAAGAATCTAGGCTTTTGCGCACCCATACTTCGCCGATGCAGATAAGGCTGATGGAAAAGAAGCGCCCACCGATAAGAGCTATAATGCCGGGGCGGGTTTATAGATATGAAGCAACCGATGTTACCCATGAATCTATGTTATATCAGGTTGAAGGATTAGCTATAGACAAGGATATTACTTTGGCTGATTTGAAAGGCACTTTGTTTGAATTTAGTCGTTGCCTTTTTGGTGAGGAAAGGAAAGTACGCTTCCGATGTGATTATTTCCCTTTTGTCGAGCCTGGGGTGGAGGTGGCTATTGAGTGCTCAGCCTGTCATGGAACTGGCTGCCGCCTGTGTGGCTACAGCGGCTGGATTGAAATATTGGGCGCAGGGATGACCCACCCTGATGTCCTCAAGCGTGGTGATATTGATCCTGAAATTTATAGTGGCTTTGCCTTTGGTATGGGTGTAGAGCGCATCGCCATGCTTCGCTACGGCATAGACGATATTCGCCTCTTTTACCGTAATGACCTTAGGTTTTTAAAACAATTCTAGGTTTTAGTAGCTAACATGAAAGCTTCGCTTAAATGGCTTAAAGATTATAGTGACATCAAGCTTGCTCCTAAAGAGCTAGCTAGAAAGCTAACTATGGCTGGCGTGGAAGTCAAAGACCTACAGATTACAGGCAGCACCTGGAACAACATAGTAGTAGGAAAAGTGATAGCTTTAAATCCTCATCCTAATGCTGATCGCTTAAAGCTAGCTACTGTTAATCTCGGCCCCCAGCAGATTACTGTAGTTTGCGGTGCCCCAAACATTAGCCACGGTCAGAAGGTGCCTTTCGCCTCTGTGGGAGCACAACTTATAGATGGTCATACTGGGAAACCTATTTTGCTAAAGCCGGCTGAAATTCGTGGCGTTCTTTCTGAGGGCATGGTTTGCTCTGAAAAGGAATTGGGGATCTCTGATAGTCATGAGGGCATCATGGTATTACCACCAGAAGCTCCTCTAGGTATGCCTCTTAGAGACTATTTAGGCGATGTTATTTTTGATTTAGATATAACGCCCAATCGCCCAGATTGCTTATCCATAATTGGCATTGCTAGAGAAATTGCCTCTCTTACTGAGCAACCACTTCATTTGCCCGAGTTAGGCTATGAAGAAACAGAGGCTCTGATAGATTCCTTTGTCAAGGTTGACATAATTGACCCAAGTTTATGTTCTAGGTACTGCGCTAGCTTAATCATGGGGGTTAGGGTAACGTCTTCTCCTGGCTGGCTACAGCAGCGCCTGAGTAGCTATGGTATGCGTCCTATTAACAACGTGGTTGATGTTACCAATTACGTGATGCTGGAATATGGGCAGCCTCTCCATGCTTTTGACTATCATAAGCTTGAAGGTAAACAGATTATTGTCCGTCGGGCTAAAAATGGCGAAACTATAACCACCCTTGATGGAATAGAGCGTGTCCTTAGCCCCGACACTTTAGTCATTGCTGACAAAGAAAAGGCTGTTGCTATTGCTGGAATTATGGGAGGGTCAGATACCGAGGTTGCAGATAAAACCACTTCTATTCTCCTAGAGTCGGCAAATTTCAACCAAGCAATCATTCGTCAAGGATGCCGCTGCCTTAATTTACAGAGTGAAGCTTCAATTCGCTTTGATAAAGGGCTAAATCCTGACTTACCACTGCTGCCGCTGAAGCGGGCTACTCAATTGCTGCTAGAGCTGGCTGGTGGCAAAGCAGCCAGGGGTATAGTTGATGTTTATCCAGGAAAGCTAGAGCCAAAAGGCATACTACTTTCTGCTGAGGAGGTGGAGCGACTTTCAGGCTTGAAGGTACCACTAGCTAAGATTTTTAAGGTATTAAAATCCTTGGGCTTTGAATGTCAGCATGCCGACTCAGCGTCACAAATCTTGGTAGTCACTTCTTATTGGCGTAGTGACATTAGGTGCACTGCTGATCTGGTAGAAGAGGTGGTTCGCATTATCGGCTATGACAAGGTTCCTGTTACCAGGCTTAGCTCTCCCTTACCTAAACAAGAACCAAGGTTGTCATTGCGAGCGCAGCGAAGCAATCTCAAGCAAAGATTACGAAATATTCTCACCGGCTGCGGTTTTCAAGAAATACTGACTTATTCTTTAACTAGCTTAGAGAGATTACAAAAGCTTTCTCCAAAGTTTGAGCTAAAGATTCCACCCCTAAGGATAGCTAACCCTATGACTAAGGAGCAAGAATACTTGCGTACTACTTTGTGTCCTGGTTTGCTAACCACCTTGGCACACAATCAAAGGATTGAGGAAAAGAGCATAAGATTATTTGAAATCGGCAAGATATTCTTGCCACAAGGGAATGAGCTGCCACAAGAAAAGGAAATGCTTTGTGCTGCACTTAGCGGCCCAAAGGCAGAATTGTCCTGGCATGGTAATAAGGAGAAGCTCAATTTCTTTGATGCTAAGGGGGTAGTAGAGAACCTTTTGAACCAATTGGGACTAGAAGCAACCTTTGGGGTCAGTGATGATGAAAGCCTATCACCTAGAAGGGCAGCTAATATAATCATTGATAGTGACAAGGTGGGTATTGTAGGTAACTTGCATCCCAGGGTAGCACAAGCCTTCGAGCTTTCCGATGCTGTTTATCTTATTGAAATGGATATAGACAGGTTGCTGAGCAAAACAATTAAAGTAAAGCAGTATCAGCCTATCCCACGGTTTCCCAGCATAACTAGAGACATCGCCTTAGTAATAGATAAGCAAGTAAGCTATCAGCAGGTGGAGGATGTAATCCGAAGTTTCCCGCTAGTAAAGAAAGTCACGCTCTTTGACTTTTATCGAGGTGAGCAAATACCTGAAGGCAAGAAATCCTTCGCTATAAGGATTGTTTATCAATCACCTGAGCATACTTTAACTGATGAAGAAGTTGACATAATCCAAAAGCAGATGCTCGATAGACTACATCAAGAACTGGGCGCAACCTTGCGAAGCTAATTTTTTTCTTAGTAGCCTATTAACTTCAGCAGCCACATTCTCTAATGGCCAAAGCTGAGTTTCTTTCTTGGCACGCCATTTCACCTCTATGCTTTGGCTTTTTAGAGTGCGCGGGCTTAGGGTTAGACGTAGAGGTATCCCCAGAAGGTCAGCATCGTTGAATTTAATTCCGGGGGATTCATCACGATCATCGAAAAGAACTTCGACTCCCGTTTTTCCCAATTCTTGGTATACATTTTCAGCTAGGGGGGCAACTTCGGTGTTATCTAAATAAAGGGGGCAAAGATAAACTTGGTAGGGAGCAATAGAGAGAGGCCAAATAATACCTTTATCATCATGGCTCTGCTCTACTATGGCTGCTAATAGGCGTCCTAATCCAATGCCATCGCTACCCATAACGATAGGCTTGGATACACCTTCTTGATCTAAGAAGAATGCCTCCATTTTTTCGCTGATAAAGGTGCCCAGCTTAAATATGTGTCCTACTTCGATGCCACGAGCAGAAGACAACATGCTACCACACTTAGGACAGTTATCCCCGGGGTGAGCCAGTGCAATATCACCTATAAGGTCAACCTGAAAGTCTCTAGGATAATTGGCATTCTTAAAGTGATATCCAGCTTTATTAGCTCCAGCGATGAAATTAGCACCTAAAGTTATGGAATCATCAGCAACAATTTTGACATCTTTTATACCAATAGGCGAAGCAAAGCCGGCCACTATGCCTGCCTCACTTACCTCGCCTTCAGTAGCTAATCTAAGCTCGGAACACTTCAGCGTATTTCTTAGCTTTGTTTCATTCACTTCTAAGTCGCCTCGGATAACGACAAAGACAAATTCGCCATCTGCGGAATAAAATACGGCTTTGAAAGTTTGATTCGTTGACACGCCAAGAAAACTAGCTACCTCTTCTATGGTTTTGCAACGCGGCGTGGCTATTTCTTCTAGAGGAAGAAATTGCTTTGCTGCTCCTTCACTTTGTTCAGGACTTCGGCTCGCAATGACATCCTCTATCCTCGCTTTGGCACTTTGGGCTTTCTCTGCATTAGCGGCATAGCCACAATTGGAGCAATAGATAACCTCATCCTCGCCAGTCTCAGTGATGACCATGAACTCATGAGATTCCTTGCCACCTATGGCACCACTGTCAGCTTCCACTATTAAGGCTGGCAGACCAAGGCGAGCATAGATATTCTTGTAAGTTTGGCTCATTTTCTCATAGCTTTCATCTAGACCAGCCTCATCAACATCAAAGCTGTAAAGGTCTTTCATAATGAATTCTCGGACTCTCAGTAATCCACCACGAGGGCGAGGCTCATCGCGGAATTTAGTTTGTATTTGGTAAAGCAGTAAAGGGAGATCGCGGTAGCTCTGCACATAGCGATGAGCAAGCTCAGTAATAACTTCTTCATGTGTGGGTCCTAAGACTAATTTATGCTCCTTGCGGTCGGTCAGGGTGAACAGAGATTGGCCAAAGGAAACATCTCTTCCTGATTGCTGCCATAGTTCGAAGGGCTGCAATACTGGCAGCATCAATTCTTGCCCGCCAGCTTTATCTATCTCCTCTCTAATTATGCTCTCTATCTTTCTGAGTACTCGCCAGCCTAAGGGCAAATAGGAATAGATGCCAGCAGCTATCTGGGCAATCATGCCACTCCTGAGCAGTAACCGGTGGCTTATACTCTCTGCTCCTGCAGGTGCTTGCCTTAATGTCTTGCCAAAAAGCTTAGAGAAACGCATTTTTAATTAACCTCTAATCATCTTGTCATTTTCCTAATGAAAGTCACTAAGAATAATGCCATCATAAAAACCCCCAGGAAGGCTTCAACCGCTCCAAGCCCCTTTACCCAGCCTGTTGGCTGTGGTGCCCAACTACCATAGCCCAAAGCAGTAAAAGAGACGGCACTGTAGTAAAGGCTGTTCAAAAAAGTGTTAGGCGTCAGAGTTCCGATGGCGAAATAGACGAGTGCTAAGCAGAATAGAACCACTGTGGCGCTTGCGAAGACCTGCCATGGTTTTTCGCCATATCCGCAGAGAAGTCCATAAAGTGTTTGTCTGATTCTCGGCAAGGGATTAGGCCGCCATTTTAGCGCCTTTCTTCGGGCTGTCATCTCCCGAAAGAAAAACTTACCTGCAATATCATACATACCAGCATTGGTATACCATTGCTTGAGACAGCGATAGATGTTCATTGCCGAGGAAAAGTCGCCACGTTTCTCCTCCCCAATCACACAGTTGCCCCAATCAGCTTCCTCCAAATGAGCGTCAAAAATATCAGCACCACGAATAAAGGCCCCCTCAAGTTTAGTGCTGTAAAAATAGCAGCCCTTAAAGTTTGCACGAAATAGCTTTGCACCCCGCAGGTCAGTATCATCCAACATTGCTGCCAGATATCCTCCTGCTTTTGCTAGATCTCCAAATTTCACGCCTGTAACGTCTGCACCTTGAAAATTAGTATTTAACAAGAGTGAACCTCTCAGGTCAGCAGCTTGTAAATATGTGGGTTGGTTGTTGAGCATTCTAAACTGAGCATATTGAAGGTTAATGCTACGAAGGTCGGCTCCATTAAGGTTAGACCCGTCAAATTTAGCTCCCAACAATTGGTCACCCTCAAAGTGCGTAGAAAATCTTGCATCCTTAAGGATAATCCCGTGAAGGTCTAAGTCCGAAAGGTCTATCGCTTCCACAAAAGTCTGTTCTGAAAGGTCAAGACCTTCGGCTGTTCCTCCGTTTTCTTCTATTAGCTTCAGCAAATCATCACGGGTAAGCGGCTTTTCCTTTTCTTCTGCCATAGTTAGACCTTTCCTACTTCTGCCATTAAAGCTTCTAGGAAATTTTCCTCCTTTACTGTGCTTACTACCTTTCCCTTCCTAAATATAGCACCTTTCCCCTTGCCGCAAGCAATGCCTACATCAGCATCTCTAGCCTCGCCAGGACCATTAACCACACAACCCATAACTGCCACTTTAATAGCCTTGGTTATCTTTTGAAGATGTTTGTCCACGGCTTCAGCCAGGGTAACAACATCAACTTCAGCTCGACCGCAGGAAGGACAGCTTACCAAGGTTGGCCCTCGCTGACGAAGTCCAAGGCTTTTTAGAATTTCATAGGCGACAAATACCTCCTCACATGGGTGAGCAGTAAGAGAAACACGGATAGTGTCACCAATGCCCTGATAAAGAAGTATGCCAATGCCTACAGCACTGCGTATAGCTCCAAATCGAGGAAGCCCCGCTTCAGTGATACCTAAGTGTAAAGGATAAGGTATTTTGTCAGCAATTAGCTGGTAAGCCTGAATGGTAGTGGACACATCAAAGGCTTTAAGAGAAACCTTAATTAAATTAAAGTCCAGGCTCTGCAAAAGCTTTATTTGTTGCAATGCCATGTTAACCATCCGCTCAGATAGCGGAGCATCAAGCTCAAAGTTCGCTGGTAAACTACCGGCATTTACTCCAACTCGGATGGGTATTTCCCTTTCTTTAGCCACAGCTACCACCTTGGCGATTTGCTCTTTATCGCGAATATTGCCTGGATTAAGGCGAAGCCCATCGGCACCAGCCTGCAGAGCAGCTAAAGCCAAACGATAGTCAAAGTGAATATCAGCAATAAGAGGTAGCGAAACACTCTTCTTTATCACTGAAATGCTTTCCGCCGCTTCCTTATCTAGAACTGCTAGCCGCACTAGTTCGCAACCACAATCCTCCAGCTGCTTAATTTGATTCATCGTGCTTGAGACATCACGAGTGTCAGTTTTGGTCATCGATTGCACCACAACTGGGGCATCGCCGCCAACAGTTACTCTGCCAATTCTCACAGGTTTAGAAACGCGGCGTGTCATAATCCAAAGCCCCCGCCTTTCAGGCGCAAGATATCATTAATGGTTACCAAAACCATCAGCGTGATTAAAAAAGTAGTGCCTATAGTATAGGCCAAGCGCATAGCACGAGGAGAGAGACGTTTCCCACGCCTAACTCCCTCAATAAGTGCCACTAGCATTCCCCCCCCGTCTAAAGGAGGGATAGGGAAGAAATTGAATAAGGCAAGCCCCAAACTAATGATGCCCGCCATAAACAGCATAAAGTTGAAGCCAGCAGATTTCACTGCTTCTACAGTTAACTGACCGGCACCTATTGGCCCTACTAATGCCTTGCCAGGATCTTCTTTGATTAAGGGAATGGAAGCGACTATCAGCTCAGGCATATGGGTAATATACCAGCCTCCTAAGTAGGCTGCCTTCCATACAGGAAGTCGCCCCTGCTCAATACGAACTCCATCCACCCAGCGTAAATTAATACCCGTCACCTGTCGGGCAGAATCAAACTCTTTAATGATTTCTTCCTGTCCTCTAAGTAAAGCTATGTGTATTTTCTCTCCCTCTGCAATAGAAGCTAGGGCGCGTGACATGCTTTCACCGTTATATATAGCTTGCCCATTAATGCTTAAAATGGTGTCTCCAGGCATAATACCAGCCTCATCCACTGGTGAACCTTCCTCCACTTGATTCACTATATTCCAACAAAGCAGGACACCTATTACTCGCTGCTCTAATGCCGGGTCGTATTCTGGCTTCAAACTGGTTTCACTCTGGCTCCCATCCCTTTGCAGAAGCAAGGTTATTTCCTCACCTTCTTTGCTTGAATTAACCATATTTTGTATATCTCCCCATTTATAAACAAGCTGCCTATTCACTTCCAGAATTACATCCCCAGGCTCGATACCTACTTCCGCCGGTGAGCCCTCTACTATGGAGTGCACCATAACCCCATTACCAACTATCCCACTTGTAGGTAGCGTAAAGAAGGCACTAAGCAAGATAAAAGCCAGAAAAATGTTGACTAATGGGCCGGCAGCATAGAATGCTAACCTGCTCCACGGACCTTTGCTAGCCAAGCTCCGGGGCACTGTAGGGTCATTTTCGCCAGTGCACCTGACGAAAGCTCCTAAGGGTATAGCATTAACTGAATATAGCGTCTCTCCGTGTTTAATACCAAAAAGCCGTGGAGGAAAACCTAAAGCAAACTCCTCTACCTTCACCCCAGCGCGCTTAGCAGTGATAAAATGCCCCAGTTCATGAAGGGAGATTACAACGAACAGAGTCAAAATAAAAAGAATAATAACTATGGCAATGTTCATCTCTTATCTCACTGACCTGAGATTGCTTCGTCGAGTTCCCTCCCCTTCGCGGAGTTTACCCTGAGCGAGATTCTTCGGTCGCTTCGCCCCCTCAGAATGACAGGAAGCGAAGGGCTCGGGGGCAGGACAAGCCTTGCCATGACAAAGGGAAAGTCGCTCAACATATTCCCTTGCCCAGGCATCGGCAATTAGAATTTCTTCCAAGGATGGCTGAGCAATGCCCCGATGCTGTTCCAAAGTTTCTTGCACTATTCTAGCTATATCAGTAAAGCTTATACGCTTGTTAAGAAAAAACCCTACGGCCACTTCATCGGCAGCACAAAGCACTGCAGGATAAGTTCCTCCTTGCTTACCTGCATCCAGCGCCAATTTAAGACAAGGAAATCTGTTTTGCTCTACGGGCTCGAAGTTTAGAGACTGGATTTTGTTCCAGTTGAGGCGTGGTAGCTCTGAATTGGGCAACCTCTCAGGATAACAAAGGGCATATTGGATGGGCAACCTCATATCGGGAAAGCTGAGCTGCGCTTTTATTGAACCGTCCATAAACTCTACCATGGAGTGAATGATACTTTGTGGATGAATTAATATCTCAATGCTCTCAAAAGGAATAGCGAAAAGCCAATGAGCTTCAATAGCCTCTGCTCCTTTATTCAGAAGCGTGGCCGAGTCAATAGTGATCTTCCTCCCCATTTTCCAGGTAGGGTGATGAAGGGCTTGCTCTACCGTTACTTTTCTTAATTCCGGCTGGGAATAGTGGTAGAAAGGTCCACCAGAAGCAGTTAAAAAAATTCTTTGTGGTTTATTTTCCTCCCCTTGCAAGCATTGCCAGATAGCACTAAGCTCACTATCAATAGGCAGAATTTGAGCTTGGTAGCTTTTAGCCTCACGAACGATAATTTCCCCCGCCATCATCAATACTTCCTTGTTGGCTAAAGCTACTGTTTTGCCTGCCTTTAGAGCTGCTAAAGTAGGATACAACCCTGCTTTGCTTGAAGTGGCTATGATGACCAGATCAACATCTGGATGGCTGGCTATTTGTTCCATGGATAAGAATTCCCCTCTATAGGTAAAGTCAGGCTCGACTGAGGAATAAAACATCTCAGGTTGAAATTTGGCTATTTGCTTTTCCAGAAGCTTGAGATTTTTACCCCCAGCTAAACCTACCACCTGGAATCTAGCAGAAAGGGCACGTATCACATCTAGAGCTTGCCGCCCTATGGAACCCGTTGAACCTAAAATAGCTATTTTCTTTATACGGTCCATATTACATAATAGTATACCATTGCCCCGACAAAAATAAGGCTGTCAAAACGGTCAAGAATACCACCATGCCCTGGCAACAGCTTACCTGACTCTTTCACCCCCATGTTACGTTTGAGCAAAGATTCAACCAGGTCACCAAGTTGAGCAAAGAGGCTAATAAGGCAGCCTAGGAGCATGGCTTGCCAGTATTCAAGGAGTGAATGAGAAAAGAAGACAGGAATCTTGGATATTGCTACAGCAACTATAATAGCGCTTACGAAGCCACCCAAGGCTCCTTCCCAAGTTTTACCTGGGCTTATAGCAGAGGCTAGCTTGTGCTTGCCCCATGCTCTTCCAACAAAAAAGGCGCCCGTGTCATTGGCAAACGTAGTGAGTAGTGCCAAGTAAACCCAACCTTTCCCATCTTCTAAAATGCGCAAGTTGACCCAGTAACTGAGCATCCACCCTACATAAAGAACGCCAGCTACTAGCCAAGCCCAATCATAGAATGCTTTCTTCTGAGGTGAGAGTCGTAACAGCCAGACTAGAGAAATCACCACAGCGGCTGTCATAACTATAGGTAATATATTTGCATAGTGAGGACTCAGGGCGAGTACCAGTGCCCATGACAAGCCAAAATAAGTTAAGGGATGCCTCTTAGTGAGGTCAGTAGACGTGTGATAAAACTCAAAGGTGCCGAGCAATACTACGGCAGCGATAAGAAGGCTAAACCAAGGATCGCCAAACCAAACAGCGAGAATGATGAGAGGTACACCTACAGCAGCAGTGAAAATCCTTTGCTTAAGCATAAGTCAATTTTATCAGCTTTCATGCCGCTGTAGATTATTCTTCCCTTATCTCCTTTTCCTTTTTCTGACCTATTTCGTTTGCTTTGTTTATAAAGCTCTCGCTAATCTTATCGACTTGTTTAATAGAATTCTCAAGCTTGTCTTGTGATATTTCCTTATTTTTCTCCATTTGTCTTAATTTTGCGATGCTGTCTCGCCTTATATTGCGTAATACTACTCGCCGCTCCTCTATTCTTTTAGACACCAATTTGGCTAGCTTTATGCGACGTTCCTCACTTAGGGGAGGAATAACCACCCGAATTACATTGCTGTCATTTAGAGGATTAAGGCCAATATCAGCTTTAAGAATAGCTTTCTCGATATTACGTAATGAGGTACGATCCCAAGGTTGGATAACAATTAAATTAGCCTCAGGCACAGATATAGTGGCAATCTGGTGGATGGGAATAAGCGCGCCGTGATAATCAACCATAATATTCTCAACTATCGCTGGGTTAGCTCGTCCAGTGCGGATAATAGTTAACTCGCGGGCTAAGCCATCAACAGCCTTTTGCATTTTTGAATTCAGTTCGATAAGTATTTCTTCTACCATGATCGGTTATCAGTAAAGACAAGAACGCCAATAGCTAACAGCCGAGTTCAAATCTAGCAAACTGGCGCACCTTTATATTCTCGCCCACTTTAGCTATTGTTTCGGCGATAATTTCCTCTACAGTCTTATCGAACTCTTTGATAAAGGGCTGGAGAAGGAGACAAGCTTCTTGAGGCTCTAACTCCGCCCCTGCTGGGATTTCTGCCGCGGTGATAAACTGTGGAGATGTAGCAGCTACTTGCATGGCTAAGTCGTGAGCAAGCTGTCTAAATTCATCCGTGCGAGCCACAAAATCAGTTTCACAGTTTAGCTCTACTAATGCTCCTACCCGCCCAGTGTGATGGACGTAAGCTTCAATTACTCCTTCATTGGCAATACGCTCCGCCTTTTTTCCCGCAATTGCACGCCCACGACATTTCAAAACTTTGACTGCCTTTTCTATATCTCCACCTGCCTCTAGCAAAGCATCCTTACACTCAAGTATACCAGCTTTAGTTCTGCCTCTTACCTCTTTAATAGCCTTGGTTGATACCCTCATTCAAATAACCTAGGGTTGATCCTCCTCCGGATTAAAGGTGTAAGAACCTAAAATTTCGACGGGCTCTTCTGTCTCGGCGGATGGTAAGCCAGCAGCCTCTACTTCTTCAGAAGCTTGTATTCCTTTGCCTTCAATTATGGCATCAGCTATTCTGGCACAAATTAGTTTGATTGCTTTGATAGCATCATCGTTAGCCGGGATGGGGTAATCAATATTATCGGGATTACAATTAGTATCTGCGATGGCTATTACAGGAATATCCAGTTTTTTGGCCTCAGCAAAGGCAATTTTGTCCTTAATAGGGTCAGCGATGAAAAGAGCTCCAGGGAGAGCAGTCATTTCCTTAAAACCACCCATTTGTTCATTTAACCTCAAGATTTTCTTTTCTAATTTCACCCTTTCTTTCTTAGATAACTGATCGAACTCGCCTTTCTCTCTCTTATCTTCCAAACGAACCAGATAATCAATCCGAGCTTGTATAGTGGCAAAATTAGTTAGCATTCCTCCAAGCCACCTTTGATTGACATAATGCATGGCACATCTTTTAGCTTCTTCCTCTATCACTTGTTGGGCTTGTTTCTTAGTGCCGACAAAGAGGATAATTTGCCCGCTGGCTGCTAGGTCTCGGGCAAAGGCACATGCCTCGTCTAACATCGTAACTGTCTTTTCTAAATCAATGATATGTATTCCGTTGCGCTGGGTAAAGATATATTTTCTCATCTTAGGGTGCCAATAGCTAGCCGGATGACCAAAGTGAGCTCCCGCTTCCAGAAGTTCTTTTACTGACGAATTTTCCATTATTCTTCTAACCCCTTTCAAATCTGCCGCGTCCCTGGAGGGATTCGAACCCACGACCCGCTGCTTAGAAGGCAGCCGCTCTATCCAGCTGAGCTACAGGGACATCTAGATTAAGTGTAACATAATAGAGATTGATTGATAAAGATGGAGGTTAGCAAAACTGGGAATTTTACTGACTGCAAAAGCTATAAGTGTAACTCCTTCATCGCATGGTTGATATAATTCAGTGCATTTACAATATTTTCTTCCCCGGTTGCTAGGGAAAATCTAATATGGCTATCCATCCCAAATGGAGCACCTTCAACTCCAGCTACTTGTGCCTTTCTTAACAAAAAATTGCGAAAATCTACAGAACTTCTTATCGCGAATTCCTTACCGGCAAATTCATATTTGGAGCCAAAGAAATTATCGATGCTAGGAAAGGCGTAAAATGCCCCTTCTGGCTTAATGCAACTAATGCCATCAATCTCATTCAAGCCCTTGACAAAAACATTTCTATTCCTTTCATATCTTTGTCTCATGTCATCAGTAGCTTCCTTAGCCTTTTGGCTAGTGTAAGCGACACGCATAGCATATTGAGCCGGCCGCGAAGTCCCAGAATTGACATGCCCTTGCAATTTTGTTAATGCTTTGATAACTTCACTGGGGCCAGCAACATATCCCAATCTCCAACCAGGAACACCAAGTCTCTTAGACGGGCCATCAACCAATATGGCATTATCTCTCATGCCTTCGATTGACAATATGCTCTCATGCTTTTTACCGTCAAAGAGAAACTTATTGTAAATTTCATCAGCTATAACCCATATATCTTTTTCTTTCACAATCTTGGCTATTTCCTCTAGCTCATCCTTGGTATAAACAACGCCCGAAGGATTGCACGGTGAGCTATAGAGCAACACCTTTATGTTCTTAGCTTCTATTTCTCTCCGTAATTTTTCTGGATTTGGTCTCAGACCTCCATCTGGCAACAGAAAACAAGGGATACCATAGGCTATTTTCACAGATTCGGGGTAGGTAACCCAGAATGGAGTCATAATCCCCATACTCTCTCCTGGCTCAAGTAAAACCCTCATCAATATGTCTAGGCCACCTTTCGCCCCAACGGTAATTGCTATATCTTGGGGGTCATACCTCACGCCAATTTCTTTATTTATTACTCCCGACAATACTTCCCTTAACTCGGGGTCACCTTGCACCGGTCCATATCTGCTGAGCTTGCCTCCCTCGAAAAGAGCTGCTAAAACATCTTCAGTGGGACCTCTATCTGGCTGTCCAGAAGTGAGATCTATAATTTTAAAGCCATACTCTTTTTCTAGAGAGCTTACCTCCTCCATTAAGCGAAGAGTCGCCGAGGGCTTTATCTCCCCTCCTAACTTACTTATAAGTAGCGCCATCTCAACTCACCCCCTAACTTATTTTAAGGCTGTTTAATTTTGATTCCCCGTTCAATTCCAGCCATCTCAGAGGTGTTTCACCCCCAAATTTTTGTAGTTGCCTGATTTATCAGGCACAGTCGCCCAATAAATTGGGCAACTACATTTTTAAACATTCTTTTATTTCTATAAGCTCATCCACCAATTTCAGCCCAGAACCTGTTAAGGGTAACAGAACTTTGCTTTTGGGTTTGATGAAACCCTCTTTTATGGATTGCTTTAAGGCTACATAAGGCACTGCGCTGGTAGGTTCAACAATAAAGCCAAGTCGCCTCAATTCTACCAAGGACTCTTTTATTTCCTCATCTTCAACTATGATGGCATGCCCATTCGTCCTTTTCACTGCCTCCACTATTTGTCGTCTCCTCGGTGGATCAGCTATAGCTATACCATCAGCAAGCTTCGATTTAGTTAGACACCTTTCTTTAGCACCGAGGTCTCTGCATATCTTCGAGTAGCCACAAGCCTGGACGGCGATAATTTCGGGTACCTTATTTAAAACTTGGAGTTCTACTAATTCTTGATACCCTTTATACAAACCAAGTAAAATGGTACCGCTCCCAACGGGAACTACTACATAGTCACTACTACCTATCTGCTCATAAGCTTCGTAAGCCATAGTTTTCTCGCCTTCTATAAAATAGGGATTCCACCAATGTCCGACATAAACAAAGCCCTCTCTTTCAGCTTTTATCGCTTCCCGATTAACATCCATCCTATCTCCATCAATTTCATGGACATTGGCCTGTAAAAGTCTGAGCAAATTTTTCTTCCCTTCCGGGGCGTGCTTGGGGACAAACACGTCAACATTTATTCCGGAAAGGAGACCCATGAGAGAGAAACTTATCCCTGCATTACCAGAGGAATCTACAATTATCCCTTTTACACCCAGTTCCTTAGCTTTTGCTGTGCTAACATAAGCCCCTCTGTCCTTGAAAGAACCTCCCAGGCTTAAGTACTCAAGTTTGAAGTTAACCTCAACTCCAGCTATAGTTTTCTTGACTATTGGAGTCCACCCTTGGTGCACGGAAGGGAGGCCTTCTACAGGGAGAAATTGAGCATATCTCCTGATATTTTCCTCTTTTACATCTACTAATTCTGGAAATTCCCTTCCTTGGAAATCGAGGACAATATCAAATACACCCCCACAATCATCCCGCCACCGCCATTCATCCCTGCGGGCCTCCTTTCCACAATTACAGCAGACTACCTTGAAAGGTATCAATTATTATGCCTTAGCTTTTGCTCCTCCACGCCAAAAGTCTAAATTAATCATGTTCTCAGTTTTCGCTATTATTGAAGTCACTGCCAGATCGCCAGTAACATTCAGGCTTGTTCTGCCCATATCCAGTATGGCGTCAATGCCCAGAATCATACCATAAGCTAGCGCCACGGATGTTCCTGCTTCAACAGGTAGCCCCACTGACTCAAGAACCAGGAGCAGCATTATTGCACCAGCCCCGGGGACTCCGGCTGTTCCTATAGAGGCTAAAACCGCTGTAATCATAACTAGCATCTGTGCCCCTATTGCCAAGGGCATTCCTACCGCATTGGCGATGAACATGGCACAAACAGCCTGATACAAACAGGTGCCATCCATGTTTATAGTGGCACCAAGTGGTAGCGTAAATGAGTATATACCTCTATCAATCCCTAGCTTTTCCCTAGCAACGGTCATTGTAACTGGTAAAGTTCCGCTGCTGCTTCTAGTGACAAAAGCTGTAAGCGAGGCGTCTCTAGCTCTGGGCCAAAATCTGGCCGGATTAAAGCCCCATATTCTTAACGCTCCTCCGTAGACTACGAAATAATGAATAATGAGGCCTAAATATACCACCCCAGTGACAACGCCCAGAGGACCCAAAACCTTTGCCCCTTGCGTACCAACAACTACCGCTATCAAGGCAAATACACCATAAGGTGCAATCTCCAATATCCAGCTGACCAACTTATACATCACTTCAGCTAATCCGTCAGAAACCCTTAATACAGTGTCGGCAGCTTCGCTGATTCTGGGAACTTTCATCTCTTTGAGGTAAGACAACGCTGTTCCCACCAGTATAGCGAATACTATTGTGGGCAATACCTTTCCTTCCGCTAAAGCCGCGAAGGGATTCTTTGGTATTAGCCCGAGCAAAACATCTTTTATTGCCGGTGCTGCTACCTCTCGTACTACCTCTTCTCCAGCAAGTGCCAATCCCAATCCTGGCTTGAATAGGTTTGCTATAGCTAAACCTATCAGGACGGCAATAAATGTAGTTACTAAGTAAAAAACTATCGTCTTGACGCCGATTCTCACTCCGCGTGCTGGCGATATACTCGCTGCACCTACCACAAGGGAAAAGAGGACTATTGGCATGATACACATTTTAAGCAATGTCACAAAGAAATCTCCCAGTGGTTTTACCGGCGCTATGGCAGGTCCAGCAATTATCCCCACAACAATCCCCACACCCAGTCCTATCGCTATCTTATATATCAGGGGAAAACCAAAATAACCACCTCTACGTCTTTCCGCCACTTTTAATTACCTCCTTTCTTAAAAGTTAATGCGCTCTCCACCCTTCCCCAGCATACATTCTTTTTACATAGCACCACCTCCTTCCGACATTGCTACCAGTCTCCAGTATCGCCTTCGGCTATGCTCAATTCGTCCACTATAAGTAGCGGGCTCTCTATACTCTATTATAGAATGGTACCTTTTAACTAGTCAATAGGTCAGATTGCCTCAAGGTAAATGTTACCGAGGCTGTTTGGAAATGTAGTGCGCGGCTTTAGCCTCGTGCACGACCCTAAAGGGTCGCACTACAAAATCTTTGGGGTGAAGACCATGAAAACCGAATGAGGCAAATCTAGTTTGAGTCTGATTTTGAGTCTGAGGCAAAATCAAACAGCCATGTTACCTGACGGAGGCGTTACACCTTTTGGGGTCAAAGAGTAGCCCCTAAAATAGGCTCGTTCTTGAAAGGGAGACAAGGGAGGAAATCTCCTTTGTGTGGAAGGAGCTGAATCCGAATTATGACACAGCAACCTAAACTTGGGTTACCGTCTCAAATGATTTGACAGGCATGGAGCAAAAGCACAAGCTATTTTTTGTGAGCTTGGGCAATATGTTTTCGCCAGCACTCTTCATGCACATAAACACCGCATTTAGCACAGTGGTAAATATGGGTTCTAGCTTCCCTGCCACAAACAGGGCATTTCATGATTTCCCGCTCCCTTTGTCCATCTCTTTTTTCCTTGGCCCTTTAGCATCAAGCCTTTTTTTGCTCTCTTCCCTGGAATCCGTAACATAAAACCCTGGCCCCTTAAACAAGATAGGCACGGGAGAAAAAAGGCGATGGGCAACTCCGCGGCATACAGGGCAAACAACTATTGGTTTATCATTAAATCCTTGCCTGAGCTCAAATCGCCGGTTGCAGTTCTCACACTGGTATCGATAAGTAGGCATTTTTATTCCTCTTTCATTCTATAGACGGTGTTACCTGTTTATCTGAGGCTTCCTCCTCTACCTTGCTCTCTTTTACTTTAAACTCACTATTCAAATCAACGGTGCCTACCTCGAAAGCCGGCTTATGGGCTTGCAACACATGCTTATCCCAGCAATAGGCATGCACAAAAACTCCACAGGAACAGTGGAAAACGACCCTGTCGAAAAGCAGTGGACTCCCGCAAACAGCACAATTCATCTAATTACCTCCAATAATTAGCACTCTGAATGTTAGAGTGCTAATTATATTACAATAAGGAGACTTTTTCAAGGCTTTAAATTAGCAGAGCGTCTAGCAACTCCAAATTGTCATTCTGCGCCCTTCGCTTCCTGTCATTCTGAGCGTAGCGAAGAATTTAGACCCTTCACCGCCTCCTCACTTCGCTCGGAGCTTCGGCTCAGGGTGACAAAACAGACAGGCTCTAAATTAGCTTTATTGACAATTTGCCCCTTTGGCCATTAATATAAAGGTGGTTTTGATAAGCACAGATGAAATCTTGCCTGAAAGTTACACCTCCTACCGAAGAGAAGTAGAGGCTGAGTTAAAGAGAATTATTGGTAGTAAACCTTCAGCCCTTTATGATATGTTGCGATACCATCTGGGTTGGCAGGATGCACAAGGTCATCCCAGTGGTAAGAAGTCTGGTAAATTTACTCGCCCTGTTCTTTGCCTTCTTAGCTGTCAAGCGGTAGGTGGAAATGCGTTACAGATATTGCCTGCCGCGGTATCCTTAGAGCTCATTCACAACTTCTCTTTAATCCACGATGATATTGAAGACACTAGCTGTGAGCGGCACCATCGCCCAACTGTATGGAAATTATGGGGACAGCCGCAAGCTATAAATGCTGGCGATTCCATGTTTGCCTTAGCTTATTTAGTTTTGCTTAAATTGAGAGAGAGGGGGATAGCCGAGACGAAAATTATGCGAGCAATCCAAGTGCTAGGCGAAGCTTGCCTAGAGCTTTGTGAAGGCCAATATCTAGATATTGCCTATGAGGCTCGTGGCGATGTTACCACTGAAGATTACCTTAGAATGATAACGAAGAAAACAGCGGCATTAATGGCTGCATCAACCTCTATCGGAGCATGCCTTGTTACAGAGGATGAGGGGATAGTGAGCTACTTCCACGAGTTTGGCAAAAACTTGGGCATGGCTTATCAAATTCATGATGACATACTGGGCATTTGGGGAACAGAGGAAAAAATTGGCAAGTCTGTAAAGGGTGATATTTTACACAGGAAGAAAACTTTGCCGGTAGTTTACGGATTGGAAAACAGCAGGGGCAAAGATAAGCAGAGGCTTGAGAAGCTTTACTCACAGGAATCCATTGAAGTGGAGGATGTAACTGAAGTGGTAGAAATACTCAATCGTTCAGGTGCCAGGGGTTATGCCCAGGATTTGGAGCAACAATATTATCACCGAGCTTTGACAAAGCTTGAAGCTACTGGTCTTGATCCATCCAGGCGAGTTCCATTAAGCGAGGCAGCACGTTTTTTAATGGAGTGCGACTACTAGGAGTGAAAAATGCAGAAAAAGACTGTCAAGGATATAGATGTTGAAGGGAAAAGGGTGCTGGTTAGAGTTGATTTCAACGTTCCGTTGGATGTAAATACCGGCGCCATTAGTGATGATAGCCGCATCCGAGCCTCATTGCCTACCATTAATTATCTTGTTGAGCATAAAGCCAAGGTAATTCTTTGCTCTCATCTGGGGCGCCCTAAAGGCAGAGTAGTTGAGGAATTACGAATGGCACCAGTAGCACAGCGCCTGTCACAGCTTATAGGTTTACCTGTCAGCATAGCACCTGATTGCGTGGGCCGTGAGGTAGAAAATAAGGTAAAGGTACTTAAAGAAGGAGATATTCTGTTTCTGGAAAATGTGCGCTTTCACCCCGAGGAAGAGGCAAACGACCCTCATTTTGCCCAAGAATTAGCCCGTTTAGCTGACATTTACGTTAACGATGCCTTTGGCACGGCACATAGGGCGCATGCCTCTACTGTGGGTGTAGCCAAATACTTGCCAGCGGTGGCTGGCTTCCTGATGGAAACAGAATTAGAAGCTATGGGTAACCTTCTGAGTGCTCCAGCGCATCCTTTCGCTTGCGTGATAGGTGGTGCTAAGGTGAGCGACAAAATGGGCTTGGTGCAAAATATGCTAAAGAAACTCGATATTTTGCTTATTGGTGGTGGCATGGTGGCTACTTTCTTGAAGGCGCAGGGATACGAAGTGGGACACTCTTTAGTGGAAAGGGATAAATTGAGCCTGGCTAAAGAGTTGCTTAAGGAAGCCGAAGAATGGAAGGTGCCATTCTTGCTGCCAATTGATGTGGTTGTAGCCAAGGAGATTAAAGCTGAGGCAAAAACTAAAGTGGTGTCCATAACCGACATATCGCCTGATAGCTACATTGTGGATATCGGACCTCAGACCATCGAGCTTTTCTCCAACGAGCTAAGGAAGTGCCACACCATTATGTGGAATGGGCCCATGGGAATTTACGAGATACCTCAGTTTGCTCAAGGGACCAGGTCATTAGCCAAGCTTCTTTCTGCTGTCAACGCTACTACTATTATCGGTGGCGGCTCTAGTGCTGAGATAGTCCAGGAAATGAGACTGGCTAATAAAATGACCCATGTCTCCACTGGAGGCGGTGCCAGCTTAAGATTCTTAGAAGGCGCCACTTTGCCTGGAGTGGAAATCTTGCCAGATAAGGGATAAGCAGTTTAAAGGAGCAGTCAGTATGAAGCTGAAACTGATACCTGATGACTAAATAGGAGGCTATGAAATGCGTATTCCCCTTATCGCTGGCAACTGGAAAATGAATACCACACTGGATGAAGCTGAAAAGCTCGTCCATGACATGCTAGATAGCCTGGATAGAATAGAGGGGGTAGAGAAGGTAATCTGCCCACCATTTACCTCGCTGACTATGATAAGGGGACTAATAAAAGGTTCTTCTGTTAAGCTCGGTGCGCAGAACATGCATTTTGAGGCTAAAGGGGCTTATACTGGTGAGATATCCCCGGCAATGCTCACAGAGTTATGTGAATTTGTTATTCTGGGACATTCTGAGCGACGGTGGTATTTCGGCGAAACTGACGAGATAGTTAATAAGAAGATAAGGGCAGCTCTGGCAAACAAGCTTAAGCCCATCTTATGCGTTGGAGAAAGACTTGAGGAGAATGAAGCTGGCAGGACAGAGGAAGTGATTGGTAAGCAGGTAAGTTGGGGTTTAAACAATATAAAACCAGCTCGCGATTTGGTGATTGCCTACGAGCCAGTATGGGCCATTGGCACCGGCAAAGCAGCTAGCGGCGAACAAGCAGCAGTTACCATCAAGTTCATCCGCAATATTATAGCTAAGCTGTGGGGCAAGGATGTGGCTCAAGATTTACGTATCCTCTATGGCGGCAGCGTTACCAGTGACAACATCGCTGAGTTTATATCCCAATCGGAGATTGATGGCGCTTTAGTTGGTGGAAATAGTCTCAAGGCCGAGGAATTCTTAAGCATTGTTGAGCAAACAGCGACAATCAAACGCCCTTCATCATTCTGAGCGGAGCGAAGAATCCCCAATGAAATGCCTTGTTGCCATCGTTGGTCCCACAGCAGTAGGCAAAAGCGAGCTTGCTCTACACTTAGCTCGAGATTTCCCGGTAGAGATAGTAAGCGCTGATAGCCGACAGGTTTACCGCTATATGGATATCGGCACCAATAAACCCACTTTAGCTGAAAGAGCATCAGTCCCTCATCACCTTATTGATGTAGTTAACCCTGATGAAGATTTCAACCTAGCTATGTATCATCAACTGGCTACCGAGGCAATCAAGGCTATCCAGCAAAAAGGCAAATTGCCGTTATTGGTAGGTGGTAGCGGCCTTTATCTGTGGTCAATATTAGAAGGATGGAAAATACCCCAGGTGCCACCTAACCCTAAACTAAGATGTGATTTGGAAGCCAGAGCGAAGCGAGAAGGTAGCTATATGCTTTATAAAGAACTTCAGCAAATCGACCCTCTTGCCGCAACCAAAATCCATCCTGGCAATATCCGCCGTATCATCAGGGCTTTAGAGATTTACCACATGACAGGGCAGCTTCCCTCTCAGTTATGGCGCAAGGAGGCGCCAGGTTTTCCTATCCGCATCATCGGTTTAACCGTAGAAAGAAGCAAGTTGTATAATAGGATTGATCAGCGTGTTGATAAAATGATACAAAAGGGATTAGTTGCGGAGGTAGAGGAGCTAGTAAAAATGGGTTATAGCTTTTCCTTGCCTTCTATGTCGGGCATAGGTTATAAGCAAGTGGGCCAGTTTCTTCAAGGCCAGTTGACTTTGCCGGCAGCTATTGAACAGATAAAGTATGAAACCCATCACTTTGCTCGTCATCAATATGCTTGGTTTCATCTGGACGATGAAAGAATCCATTGGTTTGATGTCAGCCCGTCGTCTATCATTCTGAGCCCTTCGCTCCCTGTCATTCTGAGCGTAGTGAAGAATCTTATCTCGCTCAGGGTAAACTCCCCGAAGAATCTAATAAGAGGCTTTATAGCATGAAATTCTCCAAATTCCAGGCTACAGGAAACGATTTTATTCTGATAGATGACAGAGCCCCATCCTGTCTTTCTGAGGGAGAGAAGCGACCGAAGAATCTCGCTCAGAGTAAACTCCGCGAAGAATCTCATTGGGCTAAGCTGGCACAAACTATGTGTGACCGTCACTTTGGCGTAGGGGCCGATGGTTTGATATTGGTGCAGAATTCTAGCTATTGCGATTTAAAGATGCGCATCTTTAATCCCGATGGTTCCGAGGCTGAGACCTGTGGCAACGGATTAAGGTGTCTTGCCAAGTATGCTATTGAAAAGGGCGTAGTTAGTACAACAAATTTAAGGATAGAAACGTTATCGGGCATGAGACAGGCTAAAGCGTACATGTTAGGAAATAAAGTGAGCCGAGTCGAGGTAAGCATGGGCACGCCCCAATTCCAACCAGAACAAATTCCCGTCACCCTCACCACAGATGCCGTTGCGAGCGAAGCGAAGCAGTCTCCAGTAATCACCTATCAACTGACAACTAACAGCTATCAGCTATCAGTATCCCTCTTATCCATGGGCAATCCCCATGCGGTGAGCTTTGTATCTGAGCCAGTAGTTAATTTTCCTCTAGCCGAGGTGGGACCTAAGGTGGAAAGACATCCCTTGTTTCCACAAAGGACAAACTTTGAGATAGCCAGGGTTTTGAGTAGGGGGAAGATAGAAGCTAGAGTATGGGAGCGAGGTGTGGGAGAGACCCTTGCTTGTGGTAGCGGTGCTTGTGCCATAGCTGTAGCTGCCCAGCTACATAATTATGTAGGCGATATAGTTGACATAATACTTCCAGGTGGGACCTTGACTATATCGTGGGATAGGGTAGGGGAGGTATTGCTCACCGGCCCGGTGGAAGAAGTTTTCACTGGGGAATATCTAACTAAAGGAGAATAGCCAATGCAATTAGCCAAACGACTTAATAAGTTACCCCCTTATCTTTTTGTCGACATAAATCAGAAAATCGCTGAACTTCGAGCTAGGGGAGAGGACATCATCAGCTTCGCCCTCGGTGACCCTGATTTGCCCACGCCGGCTCACATTATTGAATGCATGTGCCAGGCAGCACACAACCAGGCTAATCATCGGTATCCCGAGACTGGCGGTTTGCCCGCACTCCGACAGGCTATTGCCGAATGGTATGAGAGGCGATTCGGAGTTACTCTGAATCCAGATAAAGAAGTGCTGCCGCTCATTGGCTCCAAGGAAGGGATTGGGCATATAGCGTTGTGTTTTATCGAA
Source organism: Dehalococcoidia bacterium (assembly GCA_009619075.1). Classification (GTDB taxonomy): domain Bacteria; phylum Chloroflexota; class Dehalococcoidia; order GIF9; family AB-539-J10; genus 20-14-all-45-10. The sequence continues at coordinate 27,005 of WJOY01000039.1, read as the reverse complement.
TCTGGTGATATAGCCCTGGTACCTGACCCTGGATATCCGGTGTATTCCATGAGCACCATAATAGCTGGCGGCAAGCCGTATTTTATGCCCTTGAAAGAGGAGAATGACTTCTTGCCCGATTTCGAAGCCATCCCCGAGCCGATAGCCAGCAAAGCAAAGCTCATGTGGTTAAACTATCCCAACAATCCCACTGGGGCTACAGCCGACATTGATTTCTTCGAAAAGGCAGTTTATTTTGCTCGCCAGCATAATAATCTAGCTGTCTGCCACGATGCTCCTTACAGCGAAGTCGCCTTTGAGGGCTACAAGCCACCAAGCTTTATGCAAGTATCAGGAGCTAAGGAAGTTGGTGTAGAATTTCACTCCTTGTCCAAAACTTATCACATGACAGGGTGGCGAATAGGCATGGTGGTGGGCAATGCTGAGATGATAGATGCCTTATTCCGAGTTAAATCCAATCTGGATTCGGGTATCCCTCAAGCAATTCAGCAGGCTGCTATCGAAGCTCTGCGTGGCTCTCAGGATTGTATTGCTGAGCATAATGCCATTTTGCAGCGGCGCCGAGACAAACTGATAAAAGTCCTGGCTAAAATAGGCTTAAAAGCCAGGATACCCAAAGCCACTTTCTACATTTGGGCTGCCATTCCTCAGGGCTATATTTCGATAGATTTCACTAAAAAGTTGCTTGATGAAGCTGGCATAGCTGTCACTCCTGGCATTGGCTATGGAAAGGAGGGAGAGGGTTACATTAGATTCTCCCTGACTCTGGCTGATGACCGTTTAGAGGAAGGAGTAAACCGCCTATCAGCTTGGCATGCCCGAAGATGTTAGTTGCCAGGTAAACTTCCTCTCTTGTAAGGAAAAGGAACTTCATTACATGAGAGGATTAAGAGCTTGTCTTGAGTTTATCGAAGGATGAGGGTGATAAGCACAGGAGGGAACAAATAAAGCAGGAGCTTTTCGCTACCCAAACTGAGGAACAAGCATTCCTGGTAGGAGTAGAGAGCAAGGCCTCTAACCATGGTTGGTCAGCTGTTGATTCTCTACAGGAATTATCTTATCTAGCCAGGACAGCCGGCGCCAATGTGGTAGGTATGTTTACCCAGAAACTAAAAGCGCCTTCACCTACTTATTATATCGGCAAGGGAAAGATTGCCGAGCTAATTAGCCTCAAAGAGCAAGCTCAATACAACACAGTGATTTTTGATGATGAGCTATCACCGCGGCAGCAAAGAAACCTGGAAGAATTATTGCAGGTTAAGGTTATTGACCGCACAGCCCTCATTTTGGACATATTTGCTAAACAAGCTCGAACCCATGAAGGACAACTTCAAGTTGAGTTAGCTCAGCACCAATACCTTCTGCCACGGCTTGTGGGGCAGTGGAGCCATTTAGAGCGACTTGGTGGAGGTATCGGCACCAGAGGTCCTGGCGAATCGCAATTAGAAACTGACCGCCGCCTTATTCATAAGCGCATCAATCGTCTGCAACATGAAATAGAAGAGGTAAGGCAGCACAGAGCTCTTTATAGAAAGCAACGCAAGAAAATAGGAATGCCAATCGTAGCCCTTGTTGGCTATACTAATGCTGGCAAAAGCACCTTATTTAATGCCCTAAGTAAGGCTGGTGTAGTTGTAGAAGACAAACTTTTTTCTACCCTTGACCCAGTGACTCGCCGTTTGAACTTACCCAATGGTCAGCAATTCTTGATGACTGATACTGTAGGCTTTATTCAAAAACTGCCGTCATCAATCGTTGCCGCCTTTCGAGCCACGCTGGAGGAGCTTGGTGAAGCTAACTTACTCTTGCATATGGTTGACATAACACACAAAAACGCTGCCAATCAATGCCTCACAGTAGAGAAAATCCTTGACAAGCTAAACCTCAAAGACAAACCTAGAATCACAGTATTCAACAAGCTGGATTTAGCCCTGAGCAGTGAAGGGGAGCTAGAAATCCTAACTGCTGTTCCTTGTCTTAAGGAACAAATCGTGCTGCCGAATAAAAACATAGTCCTTATCTCCGCCACCAGAGGCTGGGGAGTGGATAAGCTTTTGGGTAAGATAACCTCTCATCTGGAAAACAGCCCAATCAAGATACTCTCATAAATTCCTTCAACTGAGCCACTGCTGGAGGTAAGACTTCTCTTATCCCTTCCCAGAATCTCAGATGAGCAACCCGGTCGAATGGCGTTTCACCCTGATTGATAATCACCAGCTTGGCTCCTGATTTCAGAGCCACTTTAGGCATGTCAGCGGCCGGAGTGACCACAAGGCTTGAGCCAGCGACTATGAAAAGGTCACAGTTTTCCGAATGCCAATAGGAATCTGCCAGTGCCTTTCGAGGCAAGGGCTGACCAAAGTTAACCACACTGGAAACCAGCTTGCCACCACAAGGGCATCTATCCAGCCCGGCAGATTTGTCCACTTCAGCTTCACAGCGAGTGCACCGCAATTTGGTGACATTCCCGTGTAACTCCGCCAGTAAATCAGGGTGTATCCCAGACATCAAGTGGAGGTTATCCACATTCTGTGAGATAAGAAAACTCAACTTGCCCAACTTCTGTAGCTCCACAATAGCCAGGTGCCCCGCATTAGGCTCTACAGAGCCAAATGGTCGCGCCTTTGGTGGCAGTCCTTTTGCCTGGCGTGTCCAGATGCCATCGGGCCCGCGAAAGTCAGGCAAACCTGATTCTGTGCTTATGCCAGCACCTGTAAAGACAACCAGATGCTTTGCCTCAAACATCCATTGAGCTAAAGTTTCGATTCTCTCGGCTAAATCTGCTGACATACACTTACAACATATTATAGAGCATTAACAATTGGTTTGTGCTTCAAAAATAGGTAATCAGGCTGGTATGATAAGCTTAAAGTTTACCCAAGGGAGAAAACTATGCGTATTGATTTTTATTCCTTTGGAGAGGTAGTGATAAACGGTAAGAAATATATGAGTGATGTTATTATCTTTTCCAACAAGGTTAATAGTGGTTGGTGGCGTAAAGAAGGACATGAGCTGAATATGGAAGATATAAAAGGAATCATTGAAGCTGCGCCGAAGGTTTTAATAGTCGGAACCGGAGCTTTTGGTTACGTTGAAGTTAAACAAGAGGTAAAGGAATTCTTGAATTCCAATAATATAGAACTAATAGCGGAGCCAACTGATAAAGCATGTAAAATCTACAACGAAAAATTTCAGGCGGAAGAGCAAGTTATAGCGGCTTTGCATCTGACTTGCTAAAAGAGCCATCTTACTTCTTAAGATCGACTTCACCCCGAACTTTTGCTATAGCACCCCTTATTCAAAAAGTGGCTCATCCCAAGGGCTGCATTCTACAGCCTTTTGGCTGAGACAAATACTCCTTTGCCTGAAAAGGAATAAATGAAAAAGACACAAAAAGACAAACTCAAGAGGATTTTAAGTAGCTACTTTAAGGAAATCCATAGGATTTATGTGGCGGGTGATTTTAGAAAGGCATCTCAAAGGAAGTGTGGGAATATCATATTGGAGCTTATCAGGTAATGGAGAAATACTTCAAGGATAGGAAGGGACGAAAGCTATCTCTGGATGAGATTAATCATTATATGAGGGCAGCCAAGACAATCCACCTAACAATCGAACTGCAAGATAAGGTCGATAGCATACATGCCAAAATTGACTGAGCGTCCCGGAATTTCTTTGGGACTCAAAATTCCATACTTGGTTTCATTGTGCAATCCTGGAAATATTATTAACCTTCACTCAAAGCAACCTAGCCTATGTAAGCTAAAACTAGGACAGAATATGGAATTGCTACAAGGTTAACCTTTGTCAGGATAGAGAGGATGCTGTATTTTAATTTAGGTTGAGGAGCCCTAGTTTCGAGTGTTACAATGCCTGAAAAAAGGAGCGATATGAGTGTCTATGAGGTGATTATCAAGCGGCGCTCAATCAGGCGCTTTAGGGAGATACCCATCCCCCGCAAAATCTTGGAGAACTGCGTTGACGCAGCCAGATTAATACCTTCAGCAGCTAACCTCCAACCCTTAGAATATGTGATTGTGAATGATGATCAAATGCTACCTCAGGTATTCTCCACATTAAAGTGGGCAGCGTACATCAGCCCAGAAGGTACCCCACCTGAGGGCAAAAGACCAAAGGCGTATATCACCATACTTAAAAACAGGGATATCGGAGTGCCATCGTCGGTATATGACGTTGGAGGAGCAATGGAGAATATCATACTGGTAGCTCTGGAAAAGGGCATAGGTTCCTGTCCTATTGCCAGTGTTGATAGGGATAAATTGAGGGAAATACTGAATATTCCTGATAATTATGAAATTTTACTGGTTTTAGCCCTGGGCTATCCAGATGAAAACCCGGTTACAGAGCCATTTAATGGTTCCGTGAAGTATTGGAAAGACAAAAGTGGTGTGCTTCATGTTCCAAAGAGAAAACTAGAATCAGTTTTGCATTGGAATACTTTCTAATAGCTTAATTACCATAGCAAGCTGCTTGTTGATGTCCATACCGCGACGGCACATGTTAGAGGGAAATTAAATTCAGCATCCTTGGCTGAGTTCGAAGCTTTAGCAGTGTCTGATCCTTGCGAAAATGCTCGACCAAGAAATCCCCAGCCTTCCTGGCTAAGTTCTCAACTAGTTCTTTCATTTCAAAAGCCTCCCCTCGATAAAGCATTCTTTAAAGATGAGCAAAATGTTTCCTGATCTTCCTCGGAGTCGAATATCTTGCCCAGCAACATCAGCTGCCCTTCGGACTTGAGTTTAATCAACCCCTCAAGGCATTCTGGCTTGGATAGACTGGGAATCCATTCTCGGCAAGCTTTGGGACGGATGGAGTATAGTATTTGTAACTATTCGCTCCCTATGTCACGCTGAGCGAAGAGTCTCCGAGATTCTTCGGTCGCGGAGTTTATCTTGAGTGTGTCAGATTCTTCCCCTTCACTTCGTTCAGGGCTTCGGCTCAGAATGACACCGAAGTGAATACTTGGTAATATTTTCACTATTCCGGAGATAGTTTGATAGGAAGCTAGATGAGCGGAAGGAAAAAGGGAAAGGCCACAACAAAGTCCAATAAACTCATAACTATAGGAATAGCTATTCTTCTTATTCTGATAGCACTGGCAGTGGGGCTATCCAGAACCTTAAGGTGGTTTCATTAAATCCAATATCTCTGGTAGACTTTCCGAGCAGGAGGAAAAGAATGGCAGTGGCAGAGATAAGCATTATTCCTTTAGGGACAGAAACACTTTCACTCAGCAAATATGTAGCAAGGGCAGTTAAAGTCTTGCAGCAAGAGAAAGATATAAAATACGAAATAACCGCTATGGGGACGATTATAGAGGGGGACCTGGATAAGATTTTGGCGGTAGCAAAGAAGATGCATGAAGAGGTTTTTGCTGAGGGAGTCGCCAGGGTAGTAACCGTAATTAAAATTGATGACCGGCGAGATAAAACTTTGAGTATGAAAGGTAAGTTGGACTCGCTAAGAAGAGAATTGGAGCGTTAAGTTAGCAGGCAAGAGATTGCTTCGCTGAGCCTGTCCTGAACACTGTGAGATTCTTCGGTCGCTTTACTCCCTCAGAATGACAAGAAGTGAAGGGCTCAGAATGACAGAAGGCGAAGGGCTCGCAATGACAAAGGAAAATAGGTTAAGTCGGGTTTAAGGCGGCACTTCAATCGGCACGCCTACTTTGGGTATAACAACTTGCCTCTGAGCGCCAACCTTATCAGCAAAAAGCTCGGGGGCTTCAGTATGTATCGGAATGACAATCCTTGGGTTGATTGTCTCGATAATTTCTAGCAACTCAGAAGCTGAAGCATGTCCGGAGCTATGAAGACCTCTCTCAACTTCAGCTACTTTGCCTGTTTGAGCATCAGGGACTCCGGCAGGCAAAAGTCCGAAATGGTCAATCCATTGTCTTAATCTTCTCATGTCAATACGCTGTTCTTCGTTGAAAGCCTCGCTGGAGGAGTAAATATATAATCCTCCTTTACTTGGCCTGATATCAATCAGCTCATTGATATCCCAGAAGCTGAGACAGAGAATATAAGCTCCTTCGTCACGACTGATATCCTCAGGTTGAACTGTTTTGCCTTTATCTCTGTAGCACTTGAGTAAGTCCTTCTCCCAGTTAAGAACATTTTTAACCTCCTCATATACGACCAAGGTGTTATCCGCAATAGGATCCGGCATTTCAGGCATTACAAGATGTAAGGACTGTAAGAGATAGGCGTCTTTGGGCAGGATGGCAAGTTTTCGTCCATGGCTGGCGGCAATCTCCCTGAATGTCAACAGCCTCTCCAGATTTCTGGGGCCAAAGTCGGCAATCACTAACTTACCCTCAGCCTCCTTAATCTTTTGAAAAGCATTTTGAAGGACCTCCTCCTCGGTCACTGCATTGCCTTCTTCGCCAATGTTAGTTCCTTCGCACAGGAGCACAATAGGCTGAAGCTTTGCTACCTCATTAGCGAATTCCTTGGTCTTGTAACCCATCTTGCCATGCAAACGTAAGTCTCCCGTATAAATCACCCATCCCTGGCTTGTCTTAACGGCAAAAGCTGTTGCCCCATAAATGGAGTGGTCAACGGGGAAGCACCTCACTTCGAGATTAGCAACCTGGGTAACAACTTTTGGCTGTTTACAATTCAATTTTCTGGCTCCAATTGGCTTGCGCCAAAAAGTCTGTGCTTGTGAGGATAACAACGCGGCATCAGGGAAACAGAATTGCCTTTGAAGTGAGGCATATCTTCGCCAATCACAAGGAACAAGTAGGCGCTCTTGCTCCTCACGAGGCATGGCATAGCACACTTCCTTCTCAAAATCTCCTCGGCTTGAGTCCTGGATTGCTTTGGCAAGAAAAGCTGTGGTAGCGCTGCACACAATAGGGATGTCAGGGTTTAGAAAAGATATATGACCACTATGGTCTAGATGGGCATGGGAGAGGAGGACAGCGTCCAGGCGAACATCCCTTATCTCAGAGTGCAGCCTTGACCAGATATCGTCACAGGGTGGTTCGAGCTCGCTTCGATAGATACCCCTCAAAGGGGGAAGAAGTCCGATTTCAAATAGGTCTGCTAGACCTCTACTAGCACGAGGTTTGAGATATTCCTCAAAGTATTGGGACCAAAGAGCATAATTAATACCGAAATCAAAAGATATGGTGGTATTGTCCGCCTCGACGAAAATTTTGTTTCCACCTATTACCCCTGCACCACCATAAACAGTAATGCTAATGGTCATGGCATGGTTGATTTTACCAGTTTCATTTATTCTTGGCATTATGATAAATAAACAGTACTGTGGGCCGGAAGAGGTCAAGAAAATCTTCGCCTGGGTTCTTCACTCCGTTCAGAATGATAGGGAGCGAGGGGCTCGCAATGACATAGTGGGCTCAGAATGGCAAGAACGAGGGCGCTGGACAATCCACAAAGCCCGTTTTTGCACTTTGTCGAGGCTAAATGCTACAATGCCAAAGACATGGTGCTTAGCGATCGTACAATCAAAGAGGAGATTGCTAAGGGCAGGATAGTTATTGAGCCTCTCGACCTTACCTGTATTCAACCAGCGAGCGTTGACATTCATTTAGATAATAAGCTTCTTGTATTTAAGACCTGGCGCCATCCCTTTTATATTGATGTCAAGCAGAATATAGATGACTTATCTGAGCCAGTGGAGATCGATGAAACTAAGCCATTTCTGTTAAATGCTGGGGAATTCGTTTTAGCTAGCACACTGGAATCGATTACTTTGCCTGACGATATTGTGGCTCGGCTTGAGGGCAAGAGTTCCCTGGGCAGGATAGGGCTTTTAATCCATTCTACTGCTGGTTATGTTGATCCAGGCTGGCATGGACATCTTACACTGGAGTTATCCAATGTAGCCAAGTTGCCAGTAACCCTTTATTATAAGATGCCGATTGGACAAATTTCTTTCCTTCGCTTGACTTCCTCGGTAGAAAGGGTTTATGGTTCACCTAGTTTAGGAAGTAAATATCAGGGGCAAAGTGGCCCCACCGCCACTAGATATTATAAGGATTTTACCAAGGAGCGCTAAATAGCTAATGTTATCTGCAGAATACATAGAGCGCGCTCTATCTTTAGCTAGATTAGCTCTGGGACATACCAGCCCCAATCCGGCAGTGGGAGCTGTGGTTGTCAAAGAAGGGGTCGTTGTGGGTCGGGGATATACACAGCCCGCTGGCTCAGACCATGCCGAAGTGATAGCACTTCGCCAAGCCGGTGATAAGGCAAAAGGGGCCATTATGTATGTTACTTTGGAGCCTTGCTGTCATTATGGACGCACTCCACCCTGCACTCAAGCCATAATCAATGCTGGCATTTCTGAAGTCCAAATAGCATTGCTGGACCCTAATCCGCTGGTTTCAGGGCGCGGTGTTAGAGAGCTAGAAGAAGCCGGCATTAAAACTTACGTCGGCATGTACCAAGAGGAAGCTTACGAAATAAATGAGGCTTACATTAAGTTTATTACTACAGGCTTGCCATTTGTTATCGCTAAGTTTGCTATGAGTCTTGATGGCAAGATCGCTACTAAAACCGGTCACTCTAAGTGGATAAGTAATGAGGCGGCAAGGAATCATATACATACTTTGCGTCATATTGCCGACGTTATAATGGTGGGGGTGAACACTGTCATCATTGATAACCCCAGGCTTACTGCTAGAGGTTGTTGTGGCAAAGGTGGTGAGACAAAAAAGCAACCACTGCGTCTAATTGTTGATAGCAACGGAAGAACACCATTGGATGCTCAGCTTTTTAAGCAACCAGGAAAGACTTTACTTGCCACAGTTAAACCTTTTGATAGGGAAAAGAAAAGAAGACTGGCCCAAATTGGAGTGGTGGTGCTGGAATTACCAGGGGTGGGAGGACTAGTAGATTTGGAAGAATTATTCAAAGTGCTGGGAAGACGAGGCATAGTCACTGTTTTAGTAGAAGGAGGAGGCAAGCTCCTGGGCTCTCTCTTTGACCACAGGCTAGTGGATAAAGTGCTAGCTTTCATTTCGCCGATTATCATTGGTGGTAATGAGGCTAAGACTGCAGTAGGTGGGGATGGAGTTGGTAGTGTGGTTGAAGCTTTATGCCTTGAGCGGGTTAATATTAAGAACTTCGGCGATAACATACTAGTCAGCGGGTGTGTGAAAAGGGAACCACGGAAAAAATCGTAAATTTTTATAGAGCAGCAGTATGTTTACCGGAATAGTTGAGGAAATTGGCATAGTCAGGGAAGTGAATCCACACCGTTTACTCATTGGAGTCAAAGGGGTGCTTGAAGGGATGAGAATAAGCGACAGCATAGCTGTTAATGGCGTCTGTCTGACAGTCACCTCTTTAAGCAGTAATGCCTTCAACGTTGATGTCATGCCAGAGACATTGCGTCGCACTAATCTTGGCGAACTTCATTATGGCGACCAAGTAAATTTGGAAAGAGCACTTGTAGTAGGTGGACGGCTTGGTGGTCATTTAGTATTGGGTCATGTTGATGACATAGGGGAAGTAATTTCGATAACTCCCGAGGAAGCGGCGCGTATTATGAGGATTTCAGCTCCGGCCAAACTAATGCCTTATATAGCTAGTAAGGGATTCATCGCTGTCGATGGCGTTAGCCTTACCATTGCTGGCCTTGATGACTTTTCCTTTACTATATCTCTAGTAGCCTATACCACGGAACACACCACTTTGGGTAATAAGAGACCTGGAGATAAGGTTAATTTAGAGGCGGATATCATAGCTAAATATGTAGAACGGCTGAAGGAACAAAGCGGCCAGAATCTAACCCTTGACTTTCTGGAGGAATATGGATTCGCGAGAAAAGGCTTGTCCTGAGTGAAGCGAAGGAACTCAAATAATGTTAGCTACTATACTAGAGGCGCTTGAAGATATAAGAGCAGGCAATTTTGTCGTCATCATTGATGATGAGAACCGCGAAAATGAAGGTGACCTGGCGATAGCAGCAGAGAAAGTTACTCCCGAGGCTATAAATTTTATGGCCAAGGAGGCTCGAGGCTTAATTTGCTTTCCTATCACCAAGCAGAGACTTGATGAATTGGGAATACCGCTAATGGTTCAGGATAATACTTCAAAAAACTGCACCGCGTTCACAGTATCTATTGAAGCAAAGAACAAAATAACTACTGGGATTTCTGCTTCCGATCGAGCCCAAACCATAAAAACAGTGCTCGATCCTAATAGTAAGCCAGATGATTTAGTCCGCCCGGGACATGTATTTCCCATTCGAGCCAGGGATGGAGGAGTGCTAGTGCGAGCAGGTCATACTGAAGCTATTGTTGATTTAGCTAGGTTGGCCGGACTTTACCCCGCTGGCGTCATATGTGAGATTATGAATGAAGATGGTACTATGGCACATTTGCCTGAGCTCGAGATCATGGCCTCTAAGTATGATTTGAAGATTATGACTATTGCCGATTTGATTACTTACCGCCTTCGTCATGAAAAGTTAGTACAAAAAGTAGCTGAGGCTAAGCTGCCTACCAGGTTCGGCGAATTTATAGCCCTGGCTTACAGAAGCAATGTTGATGCCGCTGAACATGTTGTCTTGGTTAAAGGCGACATATCAGGTGGTGGCCCAGTTTTAGTACGTGTCCATAGTGAATGCCTCACCGGAGACGTCTTTGGCAGTTTGAGATGTGATTGCAGTGATCAAGTCAGGCTGGCGATGCGAAGCATAGCTGAAGAAGGCAGAGGAGTTTTTCTTTATATGCGACAAGAGGGAAGGGGAATCGGACTCCATAATAAGCTCCGCGCCTACGCTCTGCAAGATCAAGGAATGGATACTGTAGAAGCTAACGTCGCTTTAGGCTTTCCACCTGATTTGAGAGATTATGGAGTTGGGGCTCAGATTTTGGCTGATTTAGGTTTACATAATATTCGATTACTTACCAACAACCCTAAAAAGGTAGTTGGACTGGAGAGCTTTGGACTTAAGATAGTGGAGACTGTGCCACTAATAGCTCCACCCAACCCTTATAATATTCACTATCTGGAAACCAAGCAAAAAAAGCTAGGACACCTTTTAGGTGTAGAGGAGGTTAACTAATGGCTAAGCACTACGAAGGGATGTTAGTAGGGAAGGGTCTTAAATTTGCTGTAGTTGTTTCCCGATTTAACGAGTTGATAACCAATAGGTTGCTCGAAGGAGCGAGAGATGCTTTGTTACGCCATGGCGTTGATGAGAAGGATATTGACGTTACCTGGACACCAGGCTGTTTTGAAATTCCACTGATAGCTAAGAGGCTAGCGCAAAGTGGTAAATATAACGCTGTGATATGCCTCGGTGCCGTGATTCGCGGTGGCACACCGCATTTCGGATATATAGCTTCCGAGGTACACAGAGGAATCGGTAGAATAAGCCTGGACACCGGATTGCCAATAATACAGGGCATTATTACTGCTGATACTCTGGAACAAGCTGTTCAGAGAGCTGGAGCTAAAGAGGGTAACAAGGGCTTTCTTGCCGCGGTGAGCGCTATTGAAATGGCAAATCTGCTCCGTGTCATTGCGAGTGAAACGAAGCAATCTATTCCGTGACCTTATAAACTATGTCTCCCCGCCTTACCCTTTCAGGAACCTTTATGCCGATAAGGTCGCCAAGCTTGCCCTCGGTGATGTCAACGCGATCGATTTGCATGGATTCTACAGCAAGTTCCATATCTGTAGTGGCGCCCTTGATGTGGATTTTGTCACCTATCTTTAATGTACCGCTTAGCTCCACACCAGCTACCACCGGCCTGGCAAAAAAATCGGTCACCTGGCCAATTACTACTTCTGGCATGTTAAAATACCTCCTTCCTCTAAATAATGTATACTACTTGTGATTATAAATCAATACATATTAGCCAAGTATATCTTGACAGGTCATGTGGTTAAACCTATGATAGTAATATCAAGCAAAGCTGATTGGAGGTAATAAGTCATGGTGGAGAGAAAAGCAGAACAAGCATATAGTTGGGAGGAGGTACTTTCTTTTGATCGCTTGAAGAGAGCTATAACAACCAGAGCCTTGAATAGAATTGAGAGCATATGGCAGGGGAGAGAGCCTATAAGTCCTGAGCAAATTAGCGAGGTGATCAGTGATGAATGGCAGAAAGCTAAGGAGGCAGTGCGGTCATCACCGGCAGCAAGGGAAGCTTTTCGAAAGTATTTGGAGCACACCGTCTCTAGTGAAATAGATAAGCTAATACAACAAGATAAGGCTGAACTGGAGTCTCTGGGCGTAGTTGAGAGGAGTTTATAAATTGGCTTTAAGGGACAAAAGTGACCCGCTTGCTGAAGTTAACCTTGAGCTGGCCATAGAGCAAGTAAGCAGACGCCTCGATATGCTCGATGGAAGGCTGGATAACATGGACTCAGTAATTACATCTCTTGTGGAAAGGGTGATGGAAAGACCTCTGACTATGGAAGTCACCTGCCCCAAATGCGGTCAAACCATACAAATCAACATAACAAGCAATACCAGGCTAAAAGGCTAGACTAAAACTGCTAGCAGTAACTCTCAGGTTACTTTTACCGCTGTCCCATAAGCTACCATTTCAGCAGCCCCGGACATTACCATTGAAGTTACGAACCTGGTGCCTACAATGGCGTTGGCTCCCATCTTCTCAGCTTGCTCAATCATTCTCTGTAGTGCTTCCTCTCGAGCTTGCGCCAGCATTACAGTATACTCTTTGACTTCGCCACCGACGATGTTTCGTAAGCTGGCCATGATATCACGCCCTACATGTCTGGCTCTGATAGTGCTGCCTCTAACCAGACCCAGAGTTTCTGTTATTCTTTTACCCTCTATCTGTTCTGTAGTAACCACAATCATTTTTCTACCTCCTTGAATTTCCCTCTTTCCTCCTTTGATGCCCGATATCTTTCCCGACCTAGCGATACCAGGAGAATAATAAGCCCTATAGCTATAGCAGCGACGGCAATCTTGACCGGTAAAGGCCAAGACGGGAAAGCTCGGCCGAATAACTGGTAGAGTCCCCAGCCCGCTAAAATTCCCAAGCCAACTCCCAGCAAGATACCACCTATCTTTCGCATTGCACCTCCCTTAACTTATAAACTGTTTAATCGCTGAACCGATTGGTAATAGGCAATCTTCTATCTCTACCAAAGTCCCTGGGGGTCATCTTTATGCCAGGGGCAGCCTGGCGGCGCTTGTATTCGTTCTTGTCCACTAACCGCACTGTTCTCGCAACTATCTCAGGGTCAAAACCCATGGCAATGATTTGCTCAATTGCTAAGTCTTCTTCTACATATGCTTTTAAAATAGGATCTAATAACTCATATGGTGGTAGAGTATCTGTATCTTTTTGGTCCGGTCCTAGCTCAGCCGATGGTGCTTTGGTTAAAACATTGGATGGTATTACCTCGCTCCCCGCCTGGCGATTCTTATAATTAGCCAATTCAAAAACCATCGTTTTAAGCACATCCTTGAGTGGACTAAATCCTCCCGCCATATCACCATAAAGTGTAGTATAGCCTGTAGCTGCCTCACTTTTATTGCTGCAAGCAAGCACCAGCCAGCCAAACTTATTGGATAAAGCAAAGAGAATGTTTCCCCTGATCCTTGCTTGGATGTTCTCCTCAGTCACATCGGGTTGGGTATTTTTGAAGGGCTCGGCTAACATTTCCAGATATGAACTAAAGGCTTTCTCAATAGGGATTATTTTAAGCTCTATTCCCAGGTTCTTTGCCAGTAATTCAGCGTCTGATTTGCTACCTAGCGATGAGTAGCGCGAGGGCATGGAAACACCGACAACATTATTAGCTCCCAAAGCATCTACTGCTATGGCAGCTACTAGACTTGAATCAACTCCGCCCGACAGGCCAATAACTACCTTCTTGAAACCATTCTTGCGCACATAATCTCCGGTGCCAAGAACAAGTGCTTGATATATCTCGGCAAGTTTGTCTAGTGGTTCAATTTGCCTTGATGGCAACCATGGTTTGGCAATCATCGGATATTTACTTGACACCTCTATCTTGGTAGCTTGTCCCAGCGCTGTTTTAACTAAGGGGGGTTCCTTCCTCCGCTGAGGCTCGTGCCGCTGCGAGCGAAATACTGATTCCAAATTCAAATCTGTGACTATTAGCTCTTCTTCGAACTGTTTCCCTCGAGCGATGACTTCTCCTTTCTCGTTGATAATAAGGCTATTGCCATCAAATACCAACTCATCTTGTCCACCAACTAAATTGTTATAAGCAACAATGGCTGCATTATCAATTGCTCTGGTAGTTAGCATCCTTTCTCTAAAGTCTCCTTTACCGGCATGATATGGGGAAGCGCTTATATTGACCAAAAGTTTAGCCCCGGCATAAGCCTGTACTGTTGCCGGTCCAGCTTCATACCACATATCTTCACTAATGGTTATACCGACGCCAATGTCATAAATGATGAAAATAGGGCACTCAGTTCCAGCTTGGAAATATCTATTTTCATCGAATACGCCATGATTAGTCAAATGATTTTTATGGTAAACATCCACCAATTTTTTGTCGTAAATCACAGCCGCAGCGTTGTATATATCGTTATTGCTATCAACAAAACCTACTACCACTGTTATGTCTGAAGAGTGTTTTATTATTTCCTCCAGGCAGTTTTGGTTTCGCTGGATAAACTGTGGCTTGAGCAGCAAATCCTCGGGAGGATAACCTGTTATGGCTAATTCAGGAAAAGTCAGCAAGTCAACGCTGAGTGCCTTTGCCTTACCAATGAAATGTATTATTTTCTTTGTATTGCCGCTCAAATCACCAACAGTAGGGTTGATCTGAGCTATCCCCAATCTCAAAGTGTGCACCTTATTTCCTTGTTACTATTACCATAGCACACTATATTATTAGAATCATCAGATGTTGAGATTATATCACTTTATCGAGGGAGTGAAGTTTATCTTGACAGAAGAATATTTTGTGTGTATACTTGATTGAGTATAATATTCCTTACACTCAATTGATAGTTACAAAGAGGTGAAATAGATGTTACCACACGCTGATGACTTCCTGCTAAACTTGCAGGCTAACTATTATTCTCCAGAGACAGTTTACAACTACGAGCGAGATCTGGAAGTTTTTGACCACTTTCTAAATGAAAGCAATATCGAGTTTGATAAAGTAAACAAGCGTGCTATCACTTATTACAAAGCATATCTAACTTCACGGGATCGAAAGACAGCGGGTCTAAGCAATGGGGGTAATAAGCAGCTTGGCCCACGCTCCATAAATCGCATGTTGTCAGCCCTCCGAGCTTACCTCCGCTACTTAATTGACATGGATTACCCCTGTCCTCTACCACCTGAGGCAGTTAAACTGACAAAAGCTGGCAAAAAACATCCTCAGGTAGCTGAGTTTAACGATTTAGTTAGGTTAATTGAAGCGCCAACCTCCTTTGAACCAAATCCCAGGATAGCTTTGAGAAACCGAGCTATACTAGAGGTATTATTTGCCACTGGAATGCGTATCTCCGAGCTGTGCAACCTGAATCGCAGCCAGATTGATGGCAGCGGGCGTATTTTCATCACCGGCAAAGGCAGGAAGCAGAGGTTTGTTTACCTAACCCCACGGGCTAGGCAGCATCTTGATATATACCTGAGCACACGCCATGATAATTGCCCTGCCCTGTTTATTCCCTATGCTGGCAGGAACGTAACTAGTCCCAGAAAGAGAATCTCCACCAATTACCTCCAGGAAAGGATTAAAAGATATCGAGAGAAATTAAAGATTAACGTCCCTACCTCAGCACACTCCTTGAGGCATGGTTTTGCTACTTATTTAGCTGAGGAAGGTGCTAATCCAGCAGCTCTTCAGGTTCTTCTGGGGCACGAATCCTTGGATACCACCACCCGGTATGTCCATGCCTCAGATAAATATGCCGAGGAAACCCACCATAAATATCATCCCTTGGCCGAGCCTGATTAGTGAGGTCACCCCACGGAAGTATTATGTCAAGCAATCTAAGCCCTCCCCGAGGAGAAACAAGAGATTCTTGAAAAGAAAATCATTGGGAGAAAAAACTGGTCGTGAGAGGCGAAATTTGGGGGGTAAAATAACCTCATGGGTGTAAATGGACTAGTCGGGTGATTTTTGAGGGAATTTTGCGCAAAACAAGGCGAATTTAACCCGACTCCTTTGCCTTACTGGAATAAAGCCCATAATAGGTTCTCTGGCTCTAAACTAGGGTAAAATAACTGGTGGGCTCGGCAGGATTCGAACCTGCGACCAACCGGTTATGAGCCGGCCGCTCTGCCGCTGAGCTACGAGCCCATTTGTGGAGCGGGAGACGGGACTCGGACCCGCGACACCCTGCTTGGAAGGCAGGAACTCTACCACTGAGTTACTCCCGCACCTTATCCATTAAAAATCTTTGATTTTTATGGGGACCCAAGTCGGGGTGAGAGGATTCGAACCTCCGACCTCATGGTCCCAAACCATGCGCGCTAGCCACTGCGCCACACCCCGCTAACTTAAATCACAAATCCTAAATTCCAAGCTCCAAAACTTTCAGGGTTAAATATCATTTTGCTCGCCTCTGCAATTCCTCCCAATCCTGGTCTACTTTCCTCTGCAGTTCATCAGCTATGTGCTTGTTTTCAGGGAGAAGTAAATGCCCAAATCTCCCTTGCGCCTTCAAATATTCTATTACCGGCTTTTTCTCAAGAGGCCTTGTGGTTATCCTATATTTACCATTCTCAACTTCATAAAGCGGCCACATACAAGTATCAACGGCAAGTCGAGACATATAGATGGTCTGATCCATGGGGAAACGCCAGCCACGAGGGCAAGGTGCTATTACATCGATGTAGGAGGGACCCTCAATTGAAACTGCTTTCTGAACCTTAGTCATTAGGTCACGCCAGGCATGTGGTGCTGCCTGAGCAGCGTAAGGAATACCATTAGCAACAAACATACCAACAATGTCTTTACGATGTTCTGTCTTGCCCGGCAAGACCTTTCCCACCGGGGTGGTGGTAGTCCAAGCACCGAGGGGGGTTGCCCCGCTGCGTTGAATCCCAGTATTCATATAAGCCTCGTTATTAAGACAAACATAAAGTATATGCTGGCCTCGCTCTATAACCCCACTTATAAACTGGAGCCCGATATCATAGGTAGCTCCATCTCCCCCAAAGATCACAAATTTGATGTCGCGGTCTTCCATCTTGCCTAGCTTGACAAAATGCTTATAAGTCGACCAGGCAGCAGCCAATGTGCTGGAAGCGTTCTCAAAAGCATTATGAATCCAAGGGACTCGCCAAGCAGTCTGAGGATAAGGGGAAGTACAAACCTCCAGACAGCCGGTGGGGCAAGCCGCTATTACTGGCTTACCCATTGCAGTTATTGTGTGCAATACCTGTCGAACGATAATGGTTTCTGGACATCCATGACAGGCCCTGTGCCCCGACGCTATTTTATCTTCCTGATTACATATCTCCTTTAACTTTATTGGCATATTACCTCCTTACTCTCTAACGGCAAGATATCTAACGAGCGGCGGCTTAATCTCACCGGTCTCGGCAATTTGAGATAGTTCGCGGAAAATGTCGCAAAATTCAGAGGGAACAGTGTCCCGACCACCTAAGCCATAAAAGTAATCGATGAGCTTCATGCGTAGACCACGATTGAAGAAGGCTGCGCAGGTCTCGGTGAATAAAGGACTTCCCTCGGCACCAAAGCAGGCGCATCTATCCATCACTGCCACTGCCTTTTTATCCTTGAGGGCCTTTACCACTTCCTCGGCTGGGAAGGGACGGAAGCAACGAACTTTAAGCATCCCTGCCTTTGTGCCCTTTTCTCGCATCTCATCCACGGCTTCCCGGCAGGCACCCGCCCCTGAACCTATGATCATAATCACCACATCGGCATCATCAAGCCTGTAGGGCTCAACTAATCCGTAATACCTCCCGCTAATTTTGCCATATTCCTGCCCGATCTCAGGGATAACTCTTAAGGCGTTATTTATTGCTTCGAATACCTGACGTCTGTGTTCGAAGAAATAATCCCAGTGATCGTAAGCTCCAAAAGTTTTAGGATGATCTATATCTAAGAGGGAATAAAGGGGTTTATACTCTCCAACAAAATTCCTTACCACCTCATCGGGTAAGACTTCAACTCGACCCAGAGTATGCCCTAAAACAAAGCCAGCGTGACCAGACATTATTGGCAAGAGAATATCGGGGTGCTCTGCTATGCGTACCGCCTGGATAAAGTTATCGTAGACTTCTTGATGGTTTTCGGCGTAAATTTGAACCCAGCCTGTATCACGAGATCCCATCATATCGGTCTGGTCTGTAAGTATATTAAGGGGAGCGGCATGAGACCTATTAACCACTGCCATCACAATAGGACAGCGAAGCCCTGAGGCAACCCAGAGGTTTTCCCACATGAGTTCTAATCCCGGCCCACAGGTAGCTGACATGGCTCGAGCACCGGCACAAGAAGCCCCTACGCAAGAGCTCATAGCAGCAAACTCGCTTTCCACAGGGATGAACTCAGTATCTACCAAACCTTCGGCGACGAATTGGCTGAACTCCATAACAATCTCAGTTTGAGGAGTAACAGGATAAGCAGCCACGATATCAGGATTTATCTGACGCATGGCTTCAGTAACTGCCTTATCACCTTCAAGAGCTTTAACTTCAGCCTTTCTTACCATAACTTCAGTCATTATTTTGCCTCCTCCGTTCTTGCTTTAACTTCTTCTATCATGGTGATCACCTTCTTCGGGCACTCATAGGCACAAATTCCACAACCTTTGCAGTGTTCATAATCAATCCCTATCACTTTACTATCTTTAACTAAAATGGAGCCATCTGGGCAATAAAGCCAGCAAAACATACAATGAGTACACTTCTCCATGTCAATTACTGGACGAAAAGTACGCCAAGTGCCTGTCCGGTACAGTACCGAGTTACCTGGTTCGAGAATTACCACACCTGTCTCTAATTCTTTCCAACTCTTTAGCCGCATTTGCACTCTCCTTCCAAAAGATTTTTAGCCCGCTTGAGCCGTCTCATAAGCCTTTTCAAAGGCTTTCACATTTCCCTCAACAACTGCTTCTTTAAATTTACCGCCGAGTGATTCCCTAATCATTTTAACCAAATTTTCTTTGCTTACTACTTCGACAGCCCGAGCTAGAGCGCCAAGCATAGGAATGTTGGGGATATTTTTACCTAAGTTTTTTATAGAAATGGAAGTAGCGTCAACAGCATATATTCTCCCCTTATAGCCTAGCTTAGAACGAATATTAGCCGGAGATTCAGTGGTATTGATCACAAGCACTCCGTCCTCCTTAAGCCCAGCCACCACATTAACTTCATCAAGAAGCGTGGAATCGAGCACCACTACTGCATCAGGTTCAGCGATCTCACAAAGAGCCCTTATTGGCTTAGTGCTCACCGTAGTAAAGGAGCGCATAGCAGCTCCGGCACGCTCTGCTCCATAATCAGGCAAGCCCAAAAAATACTTATCTTCAGATTTCCCTGCCTCTGCTAAGATCTTGCTTGCGGTCACTGCTCCTTGACCGCCCCGTCCATGCCACCTTATCCCAATTGGATCTCTTTTTAGTTGCGCCATATCATAAACACCTCCTTTAGTTAAGAATATACCCCTGAAGGGACTCGAACCCTTGCACCTGGCTCCGGAGGCCAGTGCTCTATCCTCTGAGCTACAGGGGCCACGAACGCAGTTTAGCACTCCAAGGTGATTTAATCAACACTTTTGGATGGCCTAAAGTGTTGCTAAAACTTCACACAACATCGCTCCAGGAGACACAACCACAGGGGCTTACCGTAAGCCTATGTTTGAAATGAATAAAGCATGGCGCCAAAAATATAAAGCCCGGTCAGAGCAACGGCATACCAACTGATGACGATAAAAGTCTTGCGCCTCTGTCGTAACCTTAGTCCAGCAATAACCAGAAGGCTCACTATTACTACTACTGCACCACCACACCATAGCTTTCAGAGTTTGGTCGGCTCTGATTCTGCAATTACAAAGAGAGCATCGCCCTGGCGAATTTTGTACTGGGACTGCGGATTAACCACCATCACCCGTTCCTCTTCTGGCAACTTATACAGGATATCAGCGCTTAGTTGCGATCGCAGTTCTTCCGAGTAATTGGTCTCCACAGCCAGGAGAATCATGCGTCGCTGTGTCAGTACCTGCACCACCTCAGCAAACTCCTTCCCCACCAGTGCATCTGATAAGTGACCATCGTAACGGTAGAACTCACTACCTATATTGAAGGTTAATAACTCCGCCACTACGCGCGAAACGCCGTGATTTAAAGCTGAAGCCACAACAAGGTTCCCTCCAAGCTGATCGAGACAAATAATCTCATCAGCATGGGCGCGCTCCAAATGCATACGGTTAGCGGAGTTAAGGAGCTGTACACAGGTATGGACTTTTCGGCTTAGCGATTCCACTGCCAGCACCACCATAAGAGCTTCAGCATCAGCCTCATTAGCACTCTTGGAAAGGTCGGTAAGCACAATAACGCTGTCGGCTCTCATTACCCCAGCTCGAACCAGGTTTTCTTCCTGAGTGGGGTCACCCTTTATGAACTCAACACGCTCATCCTTTACCGGTCGTTGCTCTGTATTGGCCAGAACCACGATGTGTCGGTATTGCTTCTGGTTAGGCGACAGTAGCTGGTTAACGATTCGCTCTCCCTGGAAATTCCAGTCACAGATTACAATGTGACCCGAAAAATTGACCTTTTTCACCATGCTTCCTCCTCTTCTAATGAATTCAACAAGCAAGCTTGTGATTTTAGCCGTAATGATGGCTAGAAAGGTAATGCTAGCTATCAGTCCAGCCACAATGCTAATCCGGACTGCTAAGAAGGGGCTTTCCACTATTCCTAATTCGCCAAAGAAAGCAGGTAAGATCAGCGCTGTGGCACTGCCAAGCCCGACCTTCTCATATGCCATAACGGCGAAGGTGGCACCAAAGTAGACAAATACTAGCAGGAGAAGGATCGATAACACCGGGCGGTAAATAATCTTTTTCCAAATAAGCCACATAAGGTAGCGGCATTTATGTATCATAGGTTCTTCCTAGGGATTTTTCTAACGCTGAGGTGGCATCTGTAATTATCACTGGTATATTATTCCCGGTGGAAAGCTGAGTCAAGAAAAGGGTAATCATTTAAATAAGGGTTTACCCTAAGCTTGTGCCTGAGGTAAATAAGGCATAGGCGCCAAAGATATAAAGCCCGATTAAAGCCAGGGCATACCAACTAATGACAATAAAAGTCTTGCGCCTCTGTCGTAACCTGAGCCCAAGAATAACAAGAAGGTTCATCACCACTACCACCACAGCAGTAATAAGGTGACTACCCGATACTGAGGAGAGAATAAATCCTTTGCTATAAAAAACGTCAACCGGGAAAATGACGGTGATATCAAGCATATTAGCGCCTAATACATCGGCGACTGCCATATCTATAGCTCCAATACGCAGGGCAGTTGTAGCAACTACCAGCTCGGGTGCCGAGGTAGCGATAGCTAGGAATAAACTGCCAACAAAACTGGCCCCCCAACCAGTAGTCTCGGCAATCTTATTACCAATGAATGACAGCCATATTCCAGCGGCAATAATTGCTGCCGCGGCCAATGCAAATCTGAGATATGCTGTCTTTGCCGGGATCTCCTTATATTGGAGAGAATCAGCTTTCGCTGTGGCCGATTGGTGGCCACGTTCAGAGAGGAACATTTGTCTCATACCTACCAAATACACCACAAGAATAATAATGCTTGGTACGCCCATTCGTCCCAGAGCCATTCCAGGAAAGCGCGCACCAGCAAGGATACCCCCAGCGGCAATAGCAATAAGCAATATCCCACAGCCAGCCGATGCTGTATGTCTCAGACTTGCTTCGGTCAAGACCGGGGTAGAGCGGTGCAGAATATCTAGCAAAGCCAGGATAGAGAGATTGAACAAGCAACTTCCAAAAAGGGTGCCCAAAGCTAAATCGGGGGAGGGGGGCCTAACCAAAGCAACTGAGCTCATACTAGTGACCAACTCAGGCATGGTGGTAATAGCAGCAAGAAGCACCAGACCTATCCATATTCGTCCTAAGCCCGTCTTCTCGGCAATAGCATCCCCATACCGAGCTAGCTTAGTTCCGGCAAATAGGATGATGGCCAGACATAGAACAAACTTGAACCAAATCAAAGGTTATAGCTCCTAGCGCTTAGTGGCATGAGACAATCATACTATATAAAGGGCGAGCTATAAAGCACGTGGCTGATATGAACTATATGGTATAATTATTACTCCAGCTAAGGAGAGGTGACCGAGTGGTTGATGGTGCCGCTCTCGAAAAGCGGTGGGCAGCAATTGCCTCGTGGGTTCGAATCCCACCCTCTCCGCGGAGAGGTGCTGGAGTGGCCTATCAGGCGCGCCTGGAGAGCGCGTGTCGCCTCTGGCGACCGTGGGTTCGAATCCCACCCTCTCCGCCAAAGTTGGAAAAAGACTCGCCTACAGCGAGCGCCCGCCAGCCAATTTTGGCTTAATCAAAATAGAGGAAATTTAGTGAAATGAAAAATCAGTATTTCGGTGATAAAAATGATTTTCTTAAGTATGACTTGGTTCTTACTTTAATTGAGAAAATAGACAACTTAAAGTGCTTTACTTTTATTCCAATGCTCACAGAACATGATCCCTCTGGTCACGGCAGTCGGACCGACTATGATGGAAGCAGACGAAGAGAGTTAGACAATTTTCTAAAGGGCTGCATAAAGGAATCAAATAGGAATATAAAGAATCTTCGCTCTTTCATGTCAAGCAAAAATATAGAATACCACCCCTATAAAGAGGATGAATATTTTTCAAATGCAGGAAGGGAACAATATTTTGATAGCATTGACTCTTCTATCCTTAATAGATCGGTAGTAGTAATCGACCCAGACAATGGATTTGAAGTTAAGAGTATGCGAAGTGGAAATGGTCATAAGTACTTGAAGTATAGTGAGTTAAGTGCTTTATACACTCGCATGGACTCTAACTCACTAATTTTGGGCTATCAGTATATCCCAAGAGTAAAACGAGAGAGTTACTTTGCGCAGATTGGACAAAAGGTTCGCAGAGGCATGAATACAAGAGGTCCTATATGCCTGTCGGATAACATAGTTGCCTTTTTTATCATGGCGAAAACTGGTGAGTTAATAAATAAAACTTGGAAAGTCATAAATGATTATGCAAAAGAAAATAGATACAAGCCATACAAATGCGATGATCATTTTGACTGCACATAACAGCGTGTTTGCGGTTCGCTTACCCAAATGTCTTCAGCACCTCGTAAACACGTAAAATGTTAGACACCGTTAGGAGACAAAGGAGAATCACTATGAAAACAATTGGGCTTATTGGAGGGATGAGCTGGGAGTCGACAGCAGAGTATTATCGCATAATAAATGAAGCTGTAAAAGAAAGATTGGGCGGGCTTCATTCGGCAAAAATCGTGATGTATAGCTTCGATTTTGCGGATATTGGAGACCTTCAACGCCAAGGAAAGTGGGATGAGGCAACAAATTTAATGATAGAGGCGGCTAAAAGAGTAGAAAGCGGCAGCGCAGATTTTGTTCTAATTTGCACTAATACAATGCACAAAATGGCAGATGATGTAGCCGTAAATATAAACATTCCCCTACTGCATATCGTTGACGTTACTGCCGAGAGGATTATTCCGGTCGGTTTTAAGAAAGTTGGCCTTTTAGGTTCTGCATTTACTATGGAGGAGGATTTTTATAAGGGGCGTCTAAAAGAGAAGTATGCTCTCGATGTTTTAATTCCCAACGAAGCTGACCGCCAGGTAGTCCACAATGTAATTTTTAAGGAATTGTGCTTAGGGGAGATAAAGGACTCATCCAGAGAGCAGATTAAAGCAATTATGAAAGGTCTTGTTGATGATGGCGCTCGGGGAATTATTTTAGGCTGCACAGAATTGCCTCTTTTAGTAAAACAAGAAGATTGCCCAGTCCCTCTTTTTGATACCACGGCAATACATGCCAAAGCTGCTGTAGATTATGCACTCAAAGATTAAGGGAGATTTCAATGCGTGAGAGACCAAAAATTGGCTTAGCCTTAAGTGGTGGTGCCGCTCGTGGCTTAGCTCACATTGGAGTATTGAAAGCCCTGGAGGCGGAATCAATTCCTATTGATATGATAGCTGGCACAAGTGCCGGAGCAATGGTAGGCGCTTGCTATGCCAAAGAGAGAAAGGCAAGTATATTAGAAGAGATAGCACTAGGAATAGATTGGAAAAAACTGGCTCAGCTGGTTGATCTGCATTTGATATTGGTGGGAAAAGGCTTCGTTCGAGGGCAAACAGTTACATCTTTTTTGAGTTGCCTCACTGGAGAGGTAAAGTTCAAAGATTTAGAAATACCACTTGCTGTTGTGGCTACTGATGTTGAAAGCATGGAGGAAGTTGTCATCATGGAAGGCTCAGTGCTGGAGGCATTAAGAGCAAGTATCTCCATACCGGTGATGTTCTGCCCGCTAGAATGGGGAGGCAGATTCTTAATTGACGGGGGGATAGTCAATCCTATGCCTGTAGATGTTGTTCGAAATATGGGAGCCGGGGTGGTTATAGCAGTAAATGTGCTTGCCATTAGCCAGAAAACAGCAGAGCGCGGCAGACGAGAAGAAAAGAAAGACAAGACAAAGCCAACTAAGCACCTTGCGAGCACACGCTTATTAGTGGTGAAGAAGAAGATTGATAGTTTGGTACGTCAGAACAGGGATAAGATTAAGATTTTTGACGAGCTTTCTCACACTGCCAAGACAAAAATTTATACCGGCAGGGGAAAGCTAGACCCCAAAACTCCAAATATATTTGAGGTCTTGATGCAGTCATTTCACGCCATGCAATATGAGAAAGTTAGATTAGCATCAAAATCCGCAGATATAGTCATAAATCCCGATGTTAGCCGTATTGGAACGTTTGGATTTCACAAAGCTGAGGAAGCTATATCCCAAGGATACAAAGCGACAAAAGATATATTGCCAAGACTGCGAGAAAAGATTCGCCGTCCCTAGATGGTGGTTTCCGTAGGACTTGCCATTAAACGGACTTTGCTCTTCTCTGGCAGCAGCAAGTGTTACAATATACAAGGTGTCTAAAATCAAAGACTGAAAAGAGGGGATAAAAAATGGAAACGAAATACGTTTACTTTTTTGGTGGTGGCACAGCGGACGGAAAAGCAGAGCTAAAGGATATTTTAGGGGGTAAGGGAGCTAATCTCGCCGAGATGTCAAGGATGGGAATCCCAGTTCCCCCCGGATTTACCATTACATCTGAGGTCTGTAACTTTTACTTTCAGAATAATAAGAGCTATCCCAAAGAATTAAAACATCAAGTAGATGAGAATTTGGCCAAAATAGAAAAAATTATCGGGGCGAAATTTGGCGATAAGGGAAATCCCCTACTTCTTTCTGTGAGGTCGGGTGCCAGAGTATCCATGCCAGGTATGATGGACACCATACTCAACATAGGCTTAAATGGAAATACCATTCGCGGCTTAGCAAAAGGTACGAGTAACGAAAGATTTGCCTATGACAGCTACCGAAGATTTATCCAAATGTATGGCAAAATAGTGATGGGAATGCAAGGGGAGGTCTTCGAGAAACTCTTGGAGGATGAAAAGGAGAGGAAGGGCCTTACACTAGATACTGAACTCTCAACTGACGGTCTCAAGAATCTACTAGAAAGGATGAAAGGCGAAATAAAAGAAGTTAGCGGTAAAGAGTGTCCCTCCGACCCTTATATGCAACTTTGGGGGGCCATCTCGGCTGTCTTCGAGTCCTGGAATACACCCAGAGCCATAGCATATAGAGGGGCTAACGATATTCCCTCAGAGTGGGGGACAGCAGCAAATATTCAAGCTATGGTTTTCGGGAACATGGGGACTGAAAGTGGTGCTGGAGTTGTTTTCTCTCGAGATCCATCAACAGGGGAAAGGAAGCTTTTTGGAGAATTTATGTGCAATGCTCAAGGCGAGGATATAGTAGCAGGGATTAGAACCCCCAAACCTATAAGCGATTTAGCAGAGATTATGCCTCAATGCTACCAAGAGCTCTCTGACATTTCTCAGAGACTGGAACGACACTTTAAAGATTTACAGGATATTGAATTTACTATCCAGGATGGAAAATTATGGATCTTACAAACGAGGGCGGGGAAAAGGACAGCTCAAGCAGGTATCAAAATTGCTATTGATATGGCGAGGGAAAAATTAATTAGCAAAAAGGAGGCTCTCCGTTATATCGCTCCAGAGGATATAGAGCAACTATTATATCCTACTCTGGATCCTACAGTGGAAAAAGAAGTCATTGCTACGGGTCTTCCCGCCTCCCCAGGGGTTGCTTCAGGAAAGATAATATTTAATCCAGAGGAGCTGGCTCAGCTCGCCCGCGAAGGTGGTGATGAGTTTATTCTAGTTAGAAATAAAACCTCGGCTGATGATTTCTCGGGAATAAGGGCTGCCATAGGGGTACTGACCACCACGGGAGGAATAACATCACACGCCGCAGTGGTGACTCGAGGTATGGGGAAAAGTTGTATAGTGGGCGCAAGTGGCATAAACATTAATGAGGGGAGAGAGGAATTTGTCGTGGGGAATAGAATATTCAGAAAAGGGGACTACATTACCTTGGACGGAACCGAAGGGGAGGTTCTCTCGGGAAAACTCCCTGTTATCGCTCCAAGGCCTAGTCGCGATCTGGAAGAACTCTTGGTTTGGACGGATTTGGCTAAAAGGCTAAAGGTCATGGCAAACGCTGATAATCCCCAAGATGCGAAGCTAGCGAGAGACCTTGGAGCCGAAGGTGTGGGGCTTTGTAGAACGGAGCACATGTTTTTCCAGCCCGATAGAATAGACCACTTTAGGAGAGTAATAATTGCTGAAGAGGGTAGAGCCAAAGAGAAAGCTTTGGAAGAGCTTCTGCGGATTCAAAGAGCAGATTTTGGGCAAATTTTTGCAC